>JAHFUL010000045.1 GCA_023265155.1 Acidobacteriota bacterium | reverse complement strand
ACGAGGGGCGGCGTTTCACGTCGCCGAGAGCCCCGCGCTACGTCGTCGGAATCACTCTCGTCACCCGGATAGGGACGCCTACCAAATACTCCACCTGAATCCGATCACCCGGCTCGAGGTTCTGCGCAACCGCTTCTGGGCCGAGCCGTGCGACATGCGTCTGGCCGTAGGCATCGTCCACGTCTGTGAAGAGCACATCCCAGGACACCTGTCCGTGGATGCTGACCGGCTGCACTTTCTTCAGAAGTCCGTCGCGCGTTCCTTTCAGCATGGTGCATCTCGGTTCTTTCGACCACGCCGGATCCGGGCCTGGTCACCTGTCATCGGTGGTGAGGATTCCGGCTTCAGATCCGAACGGCAGCCATCCTTCCGGGTTGCGGACCATGGACTCGTCGCAGAAGTTATGGACGCTGACTCCCAGGAGCCTGACCGGTCGCGTCCGGGCCTCGGTCCGTTCGAGCAATTGTACTGCCGTGGCGGCAATCACGCGCGCGTCCCGCGTGGGCGCCGCGGACTGGCTGCGTGTGATGGTCGTGAAATCGGAGTAGCGCACTTTGAGTGTGACGGTTCGGGCCAGGAGGGACTTGCGCGAGAGCCATTGGGCAGCGTGCTCCGCCAGTGCGGCGACCTCGTCTCGGATCGTCTTGAAATCGGTCAAATCCTCGGCGAACGTGTTCTCCGTTCCGGATGATTTCGATTCGCGGTCCGGCACGACCGGCCGCTCATCAACGCCAGACGCGAGCTGCCGGAGCCAGTCGGCGAGGTGTCCGACGATCGCGCGCAGCGCGTCGGGATCGTGGGTTCTGACGTCGACCAGCCGCTCGATGCCGCGTTCGCGCAGTTTCCGGGCGGTGACCGGTCCGACGCCCCACAGGGCGTCCACCGGGAGCTGTTGAAGGAACGGCTCCACGCGATCCGGACTGATGACCGTCAGGCCGTCCGGCTTCTTCCAGCCGGATGCGATCTTGGCGAGAAATTTGTTGGGCGCGACGCCCGCGCTTGCGGTAAGGCCGGTCTCGGCGCGAATCCGATCTTTCAGCCGACGGGCGACCCTGGTGGCGCGCGGTTCGCGCCAGGCGTTCTCCGTGACGTCCAGATAGGCCTCGTCGAGCGACAGGGGCTCTACGAGCGGAGTGACTTCCCGGAGGATGGAGAACACGGCGCTCGACGCCGCCGTGTAGCGGGGAAAATCGGGTCGTACGATGAGGAGCGACGGACACAGCCGCAGCGCGATCGCCATCGGCATCGCGGAACGGACACCAAACGCCCGCGCCTCATAACTCGCTGCGGCGACGACACCGCGGCGCTGGGGCGACCCCCCGACCGCCAGCGGCCGGCCTCGAAGCGATGGGTCGTCGCGCTGTTCGACCGACGCGTAAAAGGCGTCCATGTCGACGTGAACGATTCTTCGCATCAAATTGCAGACTTCTCTTCGCCCGAAATTGCAGATTGCAGACTGCAGACGTCAGATTGTAGGATCCAAAGGCTCCCAATCTGCAATCTGAACTCTGCCGCCTGAAATCTCACGTATACCCATGCCTCAGTTCATCTACACCATGAAGGGTCTCGGGAAGGTTCATCCTCCCGACACCCGGGTGCTCGAAGACATCTGGCTGTCGTTCTACTTCGGCGCGAAGATCGGCGTGCTCGGTCTGAACGGCTCCGGCAAGAGCTCACTCCTCCGCATCATGTCCGGGGAAGACCAGACGTTTCTCGGCGAGGCGTTTGCCGCGGACGCCATCACGGTCGGTTTTCTGCAGCAGGAGCCGCGCCTCGATTCGGCGAAAACCGTGCTCGGCAACGTCGAGGAAGGCGTCGCGCCGATCAAGGCTCTTCTCAACCGCTACGACGAGGTGAACGCCAGGCTCGGAGAGGATCTGTCGGCTGAAGAGATGGACAAGGTGCTCGACGAGCAATCGAAGATCCAGGACAAGATCGACGCCACCAACGCGTGGGATCTCGACTCGCGGCTCGAGCTCGCCATGGACGCGTTGCGGCTGCCGCCGCCGGACGCGGAGGTGACGACGCTGTCGGGCGGGGAGCGGCGTCGTGTTGCCCTCTGCCGGCTGCTTCTGCAGTCACCCGACCTGCTGCTGCTCGACGAGCCAACCAACCACCTCGACGCCGAGTCGGTGGCGTGGCTCGAGCGCTTCCTGAAGGACTATCCGGGCACGGTGGTGGCAGTCACCCACGACCGGTACTTTCTTGACAATGTGGCGGGCTGGATTCTCGAGCTCGATCGCGGTCGCGGAATCCCGTGGGAAGGCAACTACTCGTCGTGGCTCGACCAGAAACAGCAGCGGCTCAAGCTGGAGGAGAAGGTTGAGACCAAACGGCAGCGAACGCTCGAACGCGAGCTGGATTGGATCCGCATGTCGCCGAGGGCGCGTCAGGCGAAAGGCAAGGCCCGCCTGAACTCCTACGAGGAGCTGCTTCGCGAGGACGCCGCTCAGAAGATCGAGACCGCCGAGATCTACATCGCACCGGGGCCGCGCCTGGGAGACGTGGTCGTCGAGGCCCGCAATCTGAAGAAAGGATACGGCGAGAACCTGCTCATCGACGGTCTCGATGTCACACTGCCCCGCGGCGGCATTGTGGGCGTCATCGGACCGAACGGCGCCGGCAAGACGACCCTGTTCCGAATGATCACCGGACTGGAGCAGCCCGACGCCGGTTCGCTACGGGTGGGGGAGACGGTTCAGATCGGCTACGTCGACCAGAGCCGCGATGCCCTGGATCCGAACAAGACCGTGTGGGAAGAGATCGCTGGTGGCCAGGATGAGATCGAGCTCGGCAAGCGCAAGGTCGCGTCACGCGCGTATGTGTCCTGGTTCAACTTCAAAGGTGGAACCCAGCAGCGGAAGATGAGCACACTGTCGGGCGGCGAGCGGAACCGCGTGCACCTCGCGAAGCTGCTGAAGAAGGGGAGCAATCTCCTGCTCCTCGACGAACCCACCAACGATCTCGACGTGGACACGCTGCGCGCCCTCGAGGAAGCGCTGCTCAACTTCGCCGGCTGCGCCGTTGTCATCAGCCACGACCGGTGGTTTCTCGATCGGATCGCCACACACATCCTCGCCTTCGAAGGCGACAGCGAGGTCGTCTGGTTCCAGGGCAACTATCAGGACTACGAAGCGGATCGCAAGCGTCGCCTCGGCGCCGGGGCGGATCAGCCGCATCGGATCAAATACCGCAAACTCACCAGATAGGGCGGGCAGGACAGGCAGGGCAGGCAGGCCGGGCACGGCAGGCAGGGCCGGCGTGGGCGTACTCGTCGCGCAGAACTTCAGTTCTGCTGCGAAACGGCAGGGAAGGTGCGGAGGGAGGCGGGCGCGGCAGGCAGGGCCGGCGTGGGCGTACTCGTAGCGCAGAACTTCAGTTCTGCCGCGAACGGCAGGGAAGGTGCGGAGGGAGGCGGGCGCAGCCAGACAGGGCAGGCAGGCCGGGCACGGCAGGCAGGGCCGGCGTGGGCGTACTCGTAGCGCAGAACTTCAGTTCTGCCGCGAACGGCAGGGAAGGTGCGGAGGGAGGCGGGCGCGGCCAGGCAGGGCAGGCGGGGCTGGCGAGGCGGGCGCGGCAGGCGGGCAGATTCGGGAATGCCGGGGCAGCGCCCACACCGCACGAATCAAGCCCACGAGCGGTGCGTGGACTCGTCAGGGTTGGGCATCGAGCGACTCGTACTCACAGCGGAGTTTCGGCACAGTCACGGCAGAACTAAAGTTCTGCGCTACGAGTACTGCTCCGGCCTCGCTTACGTGCCCTACCCGGCTCACCCGTCTTCCCTGCCCCGCCTCGCTTGCCTGCCCCGGCCTGCCGTTCCCGTCCCGCCTGACGTGCCCCGGCCTGCCGTGCCCGCCGCCTGACGTGCCCGGCCTGGCCCGGCCTGCCTGCCCTGCCAAGCCTGCCTGGCCACCTGCCTCAGACTTTGGTGCGGAAGTACTCGATCGTCTTGACGAGGCCTTCTTCGAGCTGCACTTGCGGCTCCCATCCAAGAAGAGTCCGGGCGCGGGTGATATCAGGTTGACGGATTTTCGGGTCATCGGTCGGCAGCGGGCGGTAGACAATCCTGCTCGTCGCGCCGGTCATCTGGATGATCGTGCGCGCGATCTCCTCGATCGTCGTCTCGCGCGGGTTGCCGATGTTGATGGGATCATTCTGATCCGACAGCATCAGGCGAATGATGCCGTCCACCAGATCGGTGATGTAGGTGAAACTGCGCGTCTGCGTGCCATCGCCGAACACCGTGACGTCCTCGTTCCGCAGCGCCTGCGACATGAACGCGGGCACCGCGCGGCCGTCATGGAGCCGCATCCGTGGTCCGTACGTATTGAAAATGCGCACGATCTTCGTATTGACCCCGTGGTAGCGGTGATACGCCATCGTCATCGCCTCGGCGAAGCGCTTCGCCTCGTCGTAGACGCCGCGGGGGCCCACCGGATTCACGTTGCCCCAGTACGTTTCCTTCTGGGGATGCTCGAGCGGATCGCCGTACACCTCGGAAGTCGAGGCGATGACGAACGTCGCGCCCTTCGCCTTGGCGAGACCCAGGGCTTTGTGCGTCCCGAGTGCGCCAACTTTCAAGGTCGGGATGGGCAACTCCAGATAGTCGATCGGGCTGGCGGGACTGGCCCAGTGCAGGACATAGTCCACCTGGCCTTCGACGTAGATGTAGTTGGTGACGTCGTGCTTGATGAAGGTGAAGTCGCGATTGACCAGGTGCGCGATGTTCGCGGTGTCACCGGTGAGGAGGTTGTCGATCCCGATGACGTCATAGCCGCGATCCAGCAGAGTCTCCGACAGGTGCGATCCGATGAAGCCGGCCGCCCCGGTGATGACGACGCGCTTTTTCATAGGGTGATTCTCAGAGCTGTCAGCTATCGGCGGTCAGCTGTGGCAGGCTGGCTTGACGCGCCGGCAGCCGAAAGCTGATAGCTGATAGCCGACGGCTGATAGCTGGCAGCTGATAGCTGCTGACCATTCAGTATGCGTGTTTATGGAAGAAGCCCCTCAGGAGGGTCAGCCACATGATTTTCAGGTCAAGCCGGACCGACCAGTTCTCGATGTAGTACAGGTCGTACTCGATGCGTTTCTCGAGGGGCGTGTTCCCTCGCCAGCCGTTGACCTGCGCCCAGCCTGTCAGCCCGGCCTTCACCTTGTGACGAAGCATGTACTGGGGAATCCGGTGCTTGAACTGCTCCACGAAGTGCGGCCGCTCGGGTCGCGGACCCACGATGGACATGTCGCCTCGCAACACGTTCCAGAGCTGCGGCAGCTCGTCGAGGTTCGATCGCCGCAAGAGTCGTCCGAAGGGTGTGACGCGCGGATCGTTGGGTACCGTCCACACCGGACCGGTCTCGCGCTCCGCATCGTCGTACATGGATCGGAATTTCACGATCGAAAACGACTTGCCGTCGAGTCCCATGCGCTCCTGCCGGTAGAAGATTGGACCCCGGGAGGTCAACCGGACGAGCAGGGCGGTGAAGCCGATCGGCAGCGCCAGACAGCACAACCCCAGGCTCGAGATGCCGATGTCGACACAGCGCTTGATGGTGCTGTTCAGCCCCTGGAGCGGAATGTCGTTGATGTTGATGACCGGTACGCCATCGAGATCTTCGAGGCGCGCGCGGAGTGCGATGACCTGGAGTAAATCGGGCACGACCTTGACGTCGACCATGACACGGCTGGTGCTGTCGAGGAGCTCCAGCATGCGGACGTGCTGTTCCGGGGGCAACGCGACATACAAATGGTCGATCGATTCACGCGCCGCGATCTCGCCCGCCTCGTCGATCGTACCGAGCAGGGGCAGCCCGCGATACCCAAGGTGGTCGCCGACGGCGCGGTCGTCCACGAAGCCGATAATCTGATACCCGAGCTCGCGGTGCTCGAGAATCTTGTCCGCGATCAGCCGCCCGAGCTCGCCCGATCCGGCGATGAGGATCCGCTTGAGGCCGATGCCCGCGCGCCATCGACGCTCGAGGACTTCCCGCATCAGCTCGCGCGAGGAGAATGTCAGGACGACGTTCAGGACGAGGAAGATGGCCCACGCGGGCTGTGAGACGGCAAAGGCGCCGACATCGCGCTGGGCATCGGTCGCGACGTACTGCTGCACGTACAGCATCGATCCGATGCCGAACACGACGGCCAGGATGCTGCCGACGAAGACCGCGAAGAAATCGTCGACCCGCGAGCGTCCGCGGCGGAGCCGGTAGAGCCCCTGCAGGTGGAACCCGAAGGGGACCAGCACGGCCACGAACGGCAGGAGGTTGATGTACTGCTTGACCGGCGGAAGGCCCTTGGAAATCGGAATCAGGTCCTCGAGCAGATGAAACCTGATGGCGTACGCGATCATGAACGCGGACATGCCGAGCACCGCGTCGGAGATGAGGTGAAAGACGACGAGCAGCCGGTTGTGCCGGACCATCAGGCGTCTCCGGCCGGCTGGGACTCCGCGTGCACGAGCGCTTCGATTTCATCGCCGAACCGCTCGCGGCCGAACCGCTCGGCATGGCGTCGAATGACGCCTGCATCGAATCCGCGCGTGAGGGCCCGATCGATCGCCTCCGCGAATGCCAGAACGGTTGGCTCGCTCACGAGGATGCCGGTCTCGTCGGGTTCCACGGTTTCGACCGCGCCGCCACGGCCGAGGGCCACGACAGGGCGGCCGCAGGCCTGCGCTTCGACAGGCACGATCCCGAAGTCTTCTTCGCCTGGCAGGAGAACGACCGCCGACCGGCGGTAGAGATCGCGGAGATCCGTGTCAGAGACGCGGCCGAGAAATCGGGCGTCTCCATTGGCCATCCGCTCGAGCCCTGCTCGTTCCGGGCCGTCGCCCACGATCGTCAACGGGACCCCGGCCTGCCGGCAGGCGTCGACAGCCAGCTCAATGCGTTTATAGGGCACGAGCGCCGACACAATGAGTGCATATCGCTCAGGTGGCGAGCCATCCGGGTGAAAAAACGCCGTGTCGACGGGAGGATACACGACGCTGGCCTCGCGATTATAGTATCGGCCGATCCTGTCCGCAACATGATGTGAAATAGCCACATAGCGATCCACCCGGCCCTCCGTATCGCGGTCCCACCGGGCCAGGCGAGCCATGATCGGCCGCATCAAACGGTTGCCCATCGGGCCCATCCGGCGCGCGCCGAAGTAGACCTCGAACTGGTCCCAGGCGTACCGCATGGGCGTGAGGCAATAGCAGAGATGTCGCGCGCGGGGCGCTTTGATGACCGCTTTGACCGAGCAGTGGCTGATGCTCAAGACAACGTCGAACCGGCCGAAATCGAATTGCTCGATGGCGGTGGGGAACAACGGCAGATAGTGCCGGTAGTACTGCTCCACGAAGGGCAGGTGCTGAACAAACGATGTGTGGATGGCGTGGCGCTCGATCGTCGGCGACACCGATCCCCGGATGTGCAGGAGCGTGAAGACTTCCGCGTCCGGGAAGCGCTCGCACAGCACCTCCAGCACTTTCTCCCCGCCGCGCATCCCGGTCAACCAATCGTGAACGAGCGCCAGGCGCATCAGGTGGCCGCCCCCTCCGATCCGGCAGCGAGGTCGTAAATGGCGCGGACGCGCCGCGCCGAGTCCTCCCACGAGAACTGCCCGGCGCGCGCCAGACCCTTGCGGCGCAGCTCACACCGGAGCTGCTCGCTCGTCAGCACGCGGTGAATGGCGTCCGCGATGGCTTCGGGATCGTACGGATCGACGAGCACTGCGGCATCGCCCGCCACTTCCGGAAGCGACGAGACATTGGACGTGACGACCGGAGCGCCGCTGGCCATTGCTTCGAGGGGCGGGAGCCCGAATCCTTCGTACAACGAGGGGAAGACAAAGACGCCGGCGAGGCGGTACATGATGGCGAGCGTTTCTTGCGGCAGGTATCCGAGGAACCGCACGTACTTGTGCAGCTGATGCTGGTGGACGGAGCGGCGGAGCGCGGCGTACCTGGAGATCTCATCGCCGATGAGCACCAGCTTCAGATGTTCCATACCCCGGCTGCGCAGCAGGTGAAACGCCTGAATCAATCGCTCGATATTCTTGTGCGGCTTGACATTGCCGGCGTACAGCACGAATTGCCCGTGGAGCTGATACCGTTCGCGGACGCGAGCCACGTCCTCTTCCTTCGGTTCGAGGCTGAACCGCTCGTCGTAGGCGTTGTAGATGACGTCGATCTTGTCGGCGGGAATGTTGACGAATCGCAGAATGTCGCGCTTCGAGCTCTCGGAGACGGTCATGACGCGCGTCGCCCGCCGCGCCGCCATCATGATCGACGCGCGCGCGTATGCGGGCGCGAACCGGTTCGACAGGTACTCCGGGAACATCAGATGGATGCAGTCGTGAATCGTGACGACGGAGCGACAGGGCACGAGCGGCGGGAGCACGTAGTGCGGGGCGTGAAACAGCGTGATGCGTTCCCGCCTGAGCGCCAAGGGGATCCGCAGCTGCTCGGCGAAGGAATAATTGCCGGAGGTCTCGGCGACCGCCCGGAAGTTCGGCCCCAGCAGTCCGAGTGAGGATACTTCGTCCGGACGACAGAAAATGACGAACTCGGTCTCGTGATCGAGTCGAGCCAGATGGCGAAGCAGGTTGCGGATGTACGTGCCGATGCCGTAATCGTGGATCTTCCGCGCGTCGATGCCGATGCGCATGCGCCGTGAAATCTTACCAGACCTGGTGCCGGTGGTCGTGGTACTCGTAGCGCAGGACTTCAGTCCTGCATCGCGGCCGAGACGACCGAGGTCCACGCCGCGGCGAAGGTCACGGACGTCCGGTCGCTGCCTCGTTCAGCGACAGCGGGACTAAAGTCCCGCGCTACGAGTACGTCGGTACAGGCGAAGCAGCGGAGCGAGCATCGGATGGTGTTTTTCGTAGAACGCAAGATGGCTGCGATGATAGGCGGCGAGAGTGGCGGCGGGGGCGGTGGCAGCGGAACGCCCGCGCAGGTGCACCACCTCCACGGCAGGCGTGAACAGAACACGCCGTCCGCGCGCGCGGATGGCGGCGCAGAAATCGACGTCCTCGGTGTACATGAAATAGCGCTCGTCGAGAAGGCCCACGGCCTCGGCGTCGGACCGACGCACGAGCAGACAGGCCCCACTGACCCAATCGGGCCACTGCTCGCGGCGGGCCATGGCTTCCACCTGCCTCGAAATCTCCGGATCGCGGTTCGCCTGGCCCCGCACGAGCCGGGCCTGCCGACGCTCGGTGAGCAGGGAGAGCATCGGGCCGAACGACACCTCGGCGCGTCCCTCCGCGTCGACCAGTCGCGGACCGACAACGGCCGCGTCTGCATGGCTCCGCAGCACGTCCATCAGCCTGTCAATCGCGCCAGCCGGCACGACCGTATCGCTGTTGAGCAGCAGAAGGTTCGTGCCGGCGCTGGCCCGAATCCCGATGTTGTTGCCGGCCGCAAATCCCCTGTTGGATCCTGCATCGATCACCCGGACACCGACCCACCGCCGCGCCGCGGCCGCACTTGCGTCGTTCGATGCATTGTCAACCACGATGATTTCGTGCGAAACGGCCGGGGCATGGTTGTGCAGCGAGTCAAGACACCGCTCGAGATCCGCGCGCGTGTTGTAGCTGACGATGATGATCGACAGGTCGGTCAATAGAGCGTTCACTCCGGTAGATGCCGGGGACACACCAGGAGCCATCAGGGTGCGGCTGTCAGACGGACCGCTCCAGGACCTTCAGGGTCTCACTGGCGGCGCGGGGCCAGGTGTATTTTGCCAGTGCCCGCGGCGCCGCCGCCAGGAGAGTCGCGCGGCGGTCCGCATCGAACAGCAGCGCATTCAACGCAGCGGTGGCAGCCCTGACGTCGGCCGCCGGCACGTAGAGCGCCGCGTCTTCGCAGCTTTCGCGGGCCACTTCGGTGTCGACGAGCACGGGGGGAACGCCGGCGGCGATCGCCTCGAGGGGCGTCATCCCCAGGCCCTCGTATTCGGAGAGAAACGCGAAGGCCCGGGCAGACGCATACAGCGCGGACAGTTCTTCGTCCGAGACGTAGGGCGTCCAGCGGACGCGCCCGCCGAGCGACTCGTGCGCGATGATCCCTTCGAGATCCTGATGGGGGAAGGTCCGATTATCGCCCACGATGGTCAGCTCGGCGAGAGCGTGAGCCCTGGCGATTGGTGCGAAGGCGCGAATCAAATCAGGGACCCTGCGGCGATTGAAGACCGTTCCCACGTACAGGATGCTCAGGGAAGAGAGGCCCGGCGTGGACGTGGGGATGGCGGGTCCCGTTACGCCGGACCGGATAACGTGCAGGTGATCCTCCGCCACCCGACAGCGATCGCGGATCTCACGTCTCGAGAATTCAGAGACCGTGATGACGGCGCTGGCGCTGGACGCCGACCGGCGCGCCAGCCAGCGCCGGCGTGCGCCCTCTCGTCTGGCGAACCATTCGGGATGCGCCACGAACGAGACGTCATGGAGCGTCACCACGGTCGGGATTCTCTGCAACAGGGGAGCGCTGTATGCCGGCGCGAAAAACACGTCGAGATGATCCCCGGCCGTGGCCGCCGGCAGACGCACCTGTTCCCACCAGGTCCCGCCCGATCCCCGCACGGTCCGGGTGACGAAGCGCCCGGTGTCAGGCTCCACGCTGATCGGTTCGTGTGCGTAGAGGACGAACTCGTGCTGGTTCGCGCGCGCATCGAGCGCCCACTCGGCCAGCAGGCCACGCAGATAGCGGCCGACGCCAGTGGGATGGCCGCACAGCTCCCGTGCGTCTATGCCGATTCGCATGATCCCCGTCCGCTGCTGCCGGCACGCGCTCCGCGGTGCGCGACGGCAAGCTCATACGCCTCCACCATCCGCTCGGCCGTGGCGGACCATCGAAACTGCCGGGCGCGAATCACGCCCTTCGCGCCACACGACGCCGCCAGCGCCTCGTCTTCCACGAGCCGCCTGATGGCGCCCGCCAGATGACGGGAGTCTTCCGCGTCCACCAGCAAGCCGGCATCACCCAATACCTCCGGCAGCGCCCCGCGATGCGCGGCAACGACGGGGATGCCCAGCGTCATCGCCTCGAGCACCGGGATGCCGAAGCCCTCTTCGAAGGATGGCTGAACGAGCAGACGCGCTCCTTCGTACACGCGCTTCCGGTCGGCCGGCTCCACGTACCCGAGGTGCCGGACGTGCCCCTCGAGCGGCGCGCGCGAGAGGCGATCCAGCCACGGCTTCGATTCGGCCGTCGCCTGGCCTGCGAGCACCAGTGACGGAATCACGGCGGCGTCCGTCGACAGGAGATGTTCATACGCATCGAGCAGGGCGCCGACATTCTTTCGCGGCTCCAATGTGCCGAGAAAGAGGATGTAGCCGTCCTCGGGGCGCTTCGATCGGGGCGACCAATCCGGAGCGCCCGGCGAGCACACGGAGATCTGGCTCCGCGGCACCTGCAGCTGGCGCTCAACCTCGCCTGCGGTGAACCGGGACGGCACGATGACGCGGTCGGCCCGGTGTGCGTGCAGGCGCGCGAGACGCGGATAGTCGCGTCGGATCTCTGCGCGCGTCCGCTCGGGATGCACCAGGAAGTTCAGGTCGTGAATGGTCACGACCTGCGCAGACCTGCGCGCGGGCAGCAGCAGCGGGTGCAGCGAATGGGTCACATCAAACGCGCCTCGAGCGAGGATCTCCACCGGCGGCCACCCCGCGCGATGCCATGCCAGATTGAGCACGGACACGGGCACTCGGCGGTCGACCACCTTTGCATCGCTGATCTCGGCGGGGAGATGCAGCCGATCCTTCCAGGAGCTGGAAAACAGCGTGATGTCGATCGAATCGCTCCCCCCGCGATGGGGCGCGAGATCGAGCAGCGCCCGCACGAGTTGATGCACATACTCGCCGACGCCGCTGCGTCCCCGCAGCGCGGACCGATAATCGATCAGAACGCGCACTTGTGTAAGTGTTTCCGAGTCAGTATCTTATTGTGAAATGAAAATCGCCATCGTCGGAACTGGATATGTGGGGCTCGTTGTCGGTGCATGTCTGGCGGAGAATGGCAACGAAGTCGTGTGTGTCGACAAGGACGAGACAAAGATCGCCACGCTCGAGGCCGGCAAGATGCCGATCTACGAGCCTGGCCTGGAAGAGATGGTCAGACGCAATCATGGCAACGGCCGGCTGCTGTTCTCCACCGATCTTCCGTCCGCCGTGGGGCAATCGGAAGTCGTCTTCATCGCCGTTGGAACGCCGCAGGGCGAAGACGGGGCGGCGGATCTGCAGCACGTGCTCGGCGTGGCACGCGATGTGGGCCGCGCGCTGAGCAAGTACACCGTGATCGTCGACAAGAGCACGGTGCCGGTCGGCACGGCGCACAAGGTCAAGGCAGCGGTTGCCGGTGAAACCAAGCAGGCGTTCAGTGTCGTCAGCAATCCGGAGTTCTTGAAGCAGGGGGCGGCGATCGAAGACTTCATGAAGCCCGACCGCGTGGTCATCGGCGCAGACGATCAGCGGGCGGCCGACATCATGAAGGAGCTCTACGGACCCTTCACTCGAACCGGCGCGCCGATCATGACGATGGACACGGCGAGCGCGGAACTGAGCAAGTACGCGGCCAACGCGATGCTGGCCACGAAGATCTCGTTCATGAACGAGATCGCGAACGTGTGCGAGCTGGTCGGCGCCAACGTCGATCATGTGCGAAAGGCCGTCGGCTCGGATCGCCGGATCGGCAACTCGTTCCTCTTTCCCGGCGTGGGGTACGGCGGCAGTTGTTTCCCCAAGGATGTCAAAGCGCTGGTCAAATCGTCCTCGGACCTGGGCTATGACTTCAAGATTCTCCGGTCCGTGGAAACGGTCAACGAGCATCAGAAATCGAAGCTGGTTCGCCGGATGGAGGAGCACTTCGGCGATCTCGCCGGTCGGACGATCGCGCTCTGGGGCCTCGCGTTCAAGCCGCGAACCGACGACATGCGCGAGGCGCCCGCCATCGTGGTGATCGAGCGGCTGCTCGCGCTCGGCGCCAACGTCCGGGCGTACGATCCGGAAGCCGCGGAAACCGCCCGCCGCATCTTCGGCGATCGGGTTGTGATCTGCGACACGAGCTACGAGACCCTGGGCGGCGCCGACGCGCTGGCGATCGTCACGGAATGGAACGAGTTCCGAGAGCCCGACTTCAAGCGTATGCGCCAGCTCCTCAAGACACCCGTCGTGTTCGACGGCCGCAACATTTATGCGCCGGAGCAGATGCGGACGCTCGGGTTCGAGTATGTGTCCATTGGACGCTGAGGTGCGCGGCGTCCTGGTCACCGGGGGGGCCGGCTATATCGGGAGTCATGCCTGCAAGGCTTTGAGCCGTGCGGGCTATCGAGTTGTCGCCTTCGACAGTCTGATCGCCGGCCATCGCGAGGCGGTGCGGTACGGTGAGCTCGTGGAGGGCGATATCAGGGATGTGGAGGCCGTACGGGCGGCCCTCCGTGAACACCAGCTGTCGGCGGTGATGCATTTCGCCGCCTTGCTCGACGTGAACGAGTCGGTCCGTGATCCCATCGCGTACTATCGCAACAACGTCGGGGGCGCGCTGGCCGTGCTCGAAGCGATGGCGGCGGAGTCAGTCCGGCACTTCGTCTTTTCCTCGACCTGCGCGACGTACGGGGAGCCGATCGAGACGCCCATCGCTGAAACCCATCCGCAGCGGCCGATCAACGCATACGGCGAGACAAAACTGGCCGTCGAGCGGGCCTTGCCGCATTTCGAGACCGCGTACGGCCTGCGGTGGGTGGCGCTGCGGTACTTCAACGCCGCCGGGGCCGATCCCGAGGGCGAGCTCGGCGAGGACCATTCGCCGGAAATTCACGTGATCCCGCGGGCGATCGATGCGGCAGTGAACGGCTCGCCGTTTTCAATTTTCGGGGAC
Source organism: Acidobacteriota bacterium (assembly GCA_023265155.1). Classification (GTDB taxonomy): domain Bacteria; phylum Acidobacteriota; class Vicinamibacteria; order Vicinamibacterales; family CAVVIG01; genus JBGOTP01. Next base: position 6,988 of record JAHFUL010000045.1, on the reverse strand, counting down.
GATTACCCGACGCCCGACGGCACGTGCCTGCGCGACTACATCCACGTGTCGGACCTCGCGGCGGCGCACGTGAAGGCCCTCGAACGGCTCCTCGCTGGTGCGCCCTCGGATGCGTACAACCTGGGCACAGGCCACCCGCACTCGGTGAAAGAGGTCATTGGGGCGGTCGAGAAGGTCACGGGCCGCAAGGTGCCCTGGAGGTTCGCGTCACGGCGTGCCGGGGATCCTGCGGTGCTCTACGCGATGGCAGAGAAGGCGGGGACACAGTTGCAGTGGGCGCCGCAGTTTGCCGTGCTGGAAACGATTGTCGAGGACGCGTGGCAGTGGCATCGGACCCGTCCCGCCGGCTATCGGCCGGCGGTGCATCGTGATTGACATCCATCCGTTGAGACGTCTGTTCCGTTACGCGGACCCCTACCGTGGGCGGCTGGCCTGGGCGGTCGTCGGCATGCTCGTCTATGCGGCCGGCTCGGCCGGTCTGGCGTGGATCATCAAGCCCGTCTTCGATGACGTCCTCAAGAACCAGCAGCGCGTGACCGAGGTGGCCTGGGGCATCGTCGGACTGTATTTCCTGAAGGGCATCGGATCGTACGCGTCGTCGTACCTGATGGCCAGCGTCGGACAACGCGTCGTCATGGACGTCCGCAACGCGTTGTACAGACACATCCTCGGACAATCGGCGGGCTTTTTCTCACACAAGACCACCGGCCAGCTGATGTCGCGCATCACCAACGACGTCAATCAGATTCAGCAGGTCGTCTCGGAGACCGCCGGCGATCTGGCGCGCGAGTCGCTCGCGCTCCTCGGCTACGTCATCTGGCTCTTCTATCTCGATGCCCGGCTGGCCATCGTCTGCCTGACCAGCGCGCCGCTGATCGTCTATCCCCTCGTCAAACTCGGACAGAGTGTGCGCCGCACGACGCGCCGCAGCCAGGAAGCGCTCGAGCTCATTTCCCATACCGCGGCCGAAGCCTTCACCGGTCACCGAATTGTGAAGGCGTTCGCCACGGAAGCGAAGGAAGCGGAGAAATTCAACCGGGTTGGTCACCATTTGTTTCGCACCAACATGAGAGTCACAGCGGCGCTCTCGAGTCTCCCGCCGTCGATGGAAGTGCTCGGCGGCTTCGGCATGGCGGCAGCTCTCTGGTATGGAAGCAAGGAGATTGCGGCGCAGCACCTCACGGTGGGCGATTTCACGTCATTCACAGCGGCGCTGCTGTTGATGTACGGGCCGGCGAAGAAGCTGAGCCGGGTGAACGCCAGTCTCCAGCAGGCGATCGCGGCGTCCGAGCGCATTTTCGAGGTCCTGGACACGCATACCGAAGTTGCGGAGAAGGCCGGTGCCCGGCCGGTTCAGCCGTTCCGTTCGTCCATCGAATTCCGCGACGTGACATTCGGCTACGATGAAGGCCCGGGACGCATTCTTCGCGGCGTGTCCTTCAATGTCGAAGCCGGGCGGATGGTGGCGATCGTCGGTCGGAGCGGCGCGGGCAAGACGACGCTGGTGAACCTGCTGCCGCGGTTCTACGACGTGAGCGGCGGCAGCATCCTGATCGACGGCGTCGATCTCCGAGACGTCTCGCTCGCCTCGCTGCGACAGCAGATCGGGATCGTGACGCAGGAAACCGTGTTGTTCGACGACACCGTCGCGAACAACATCGCGTACGGCGCACCAGGGGCCACGGCCGGGGAAATCGAGGTCGCGGCCCGGGCCGCGAACGCCCACGAATTCGTCGCAACGCTGCCGAAAGGTTTCCAGACGCTGATCGGAGAGCGCGGACAGAGGCTGTCGGGCGGTCAGCGGCAGCGGCTTGCCATTGCCAGAGCCCTGTTGAAGAATGCGCCGATCCTGGTGCTGGACGAAGCCACGTCGGCCCTCGATACCGAGTCTGAGCTGCTCGTCCAGGAAGCGCTCGCCACGCTGATGATGAACCGGACGTCGTTTGTCATCGCACATCGTCTGTCGACGATTCGGCGTGCGGACGCCATCATCGTGCTGGAACGGGGTCGAGTGGTAGAAATGGGGCGCCATGACGATCTCGTCGCGCGGCCGTCCGGCGCGTACGCGACGCTCTACCAGATGCAGCGTCTCGAGGCCCGCAAGACCGCCGACCGGCGCGCGGTAGCGTCGAGCTCTTGACGCCATGATCAAATCGATGACCGGCTTCGCCTCGGTGACCCGCGAAGACGAACACGCGACGATCGGCATCACGATCCGGGCGCTGAACCATCGGCACCTGGATGTGCAGCTGCGCCTCCCGCAGACGCTGGCCGCCGTGGAATCAGATGTCCGCACGCTCATTGCCAGACACATCGCCCGCGGACGCGTGGAACTGGGCGTGTCGCTCCAGCTGCGTCAGACTCCCGGCATCGAAGTGGAGCTCAACCAGGAATTCGTCCGCGCACTGGAAACGGCGCTTGCTCAGGCGCGTGAACGGGGGCTGATCAGCGGCACGCTCACTCCTGGCGACCTGCTGCGTCTGCCTCAGGCCCTTGCCATACGCGAGCGTCCGGCAGACGCGAACGATGCCCTGATGGCCGCCGTCGCCGGCGGCGCTCGCGAGGCACTGGACGCGGCTCTGAGCGATCTCGATTCGATGCGCGTCCGCGAGGGCGACCATCTGCGCGCCGACCTCGATCAGCGGCGCACCCTGGTCGCGGATCTCGTCGAGCGCATCGCGTCGGCCGCTGACGAGGGGCGCGCGACGGTCGAGCAGCGCCTCACGGAGCGCGTCGCACAGCTGCGCAGCGAGCTGCAGGCGGATGAGGCGGCCGTGGCGCAGGAGATTGTCCGCACCGCGGCCCGGTCGGATATCAGCGAGGAAGTGTCACGCTTTCGCGGGCACGTCGCCCACTGGGTGACGCTCGCCGACAGTGCAGAGCCGTGCGGAAGAAAGCTCGACTTCCTTCTTCAGGAGATGAACCGCGAGGTCAACACCATGGGATCGAAAGCCGACGGTCTGCGGGTGTCCGAGCTCATCATCTCGGCCAAGGCCGAGCTCGAAAAGATGCGCGAGCAGGTCCAGAATGTCGAATGAGGGTCGCGGGATCCTCCTCATCGTGTCGGCGCCGTCGGGGGCCGGGAAGACCACGCTCGTCGAGAAGTTGGTTGCGCTGATGCCCGGTCTCAAAATGTCCCGGTCCTACACGTCACGGCGCGCCCGCGAGGGTGAAACCGACGGGGTAGACTATAATTTCGTCGCTCGCCGACAGTTCGAGACGATGGTCGCCGGCGGCGAGTTCCTGGAATGGGCCGATGTGTTCGGCAATCTCTACGGGACTTCGGCCGGCGATACCGAGCATCTGCTGACGGCGGGTCACGACGTGGTGCTGGTCATCGACGTCCAGGGCGCCCGGCAGGTGCGACGCCGGGGACTGGACGCCGTGACGGTTTTTGTGATGCCGCCGTCCTCCGCGATCCTCGAACAGCGGCTTCGAGGCCGAAGCAAGGACACCGAAGAGGCGATACAGAGGCGGTTGACGGTGGCGAGGGAAGAGGTCGCCTCGTTCAGCGAATACGACTTCATCGTGATCAATGACGAGCTCGTGGGGGCAGTCGACCGACTACGGGGCATCGTCCTCGCCGAACGTGCGCGGCTGGCGCGCATGAGCGGCGTGGCGGGAGATATTGTGAGGACATTTGAATGATTGATCGCAGCAAGTTGTCAAATTCGTTCGAGTTCGTCGTCACCGCCGGCGCGCGGGCTCGCCAGCTGCTGGCCGGATCGACTCCGCGTGTGGTCGTCGGCGATCACAAGAGGACAACCGTGGCCCAGCAGGAAGTCGCCACCGGGGTCGTGGAGAAGATCGAGAACCCACCGAAGCCTGAGTAGCCATGGCATTGATCGCGCTCGGCGTCACGGGAGGAATCGGCGCGTACAAGGCCGTCGAAGTGGCCCGCGGGCTCCAGAAGCGCGGCCATGAGGTCGTCGCGATCATGACCGCGTCGGCCACACGCTTTGTCGGCCCCCTGACGTTCGAAGCGATCACTCGTCGCCGGGTCATCACCGATCAGTTCGAGCCCGGGGCAAATGCCGATATTGAGCACATTGCCCTGGCCTCGTCCATCAACCTGCTGATCGTCGCGCCAGCGACCGCGAACCTTATCGGCAAATTTGCGAACGGTCTCGCCGACGACTTCCTCTCCACGCTGTACACGGCCACCCGAGCCCCGGTGCTCGTCGCGCCGGCCATGAATACTCAGATGTTCGCGCACGAAGCCGTGCGAAGGAATCTCGAGACGCTCGCGGCACGAGGGGTCAGGTTCGTCGAACCGGGCGAGGGGTATCTGGCCTGCGGCTGGATTGGCAAAGGACGGCTCGCCGAGCCAGATGAGATCGTCGCTGCGGCTGAATCGATTCTTCACCCGGCGGGCCCTCTGCGCGGCAAGCGCGTCCTGGTCGCCGCCGGGCCCACCTTCGAGGATCTCGATCCGGTGCGCTACCTCGGCAACCGGTCGAGCGGCCGGATGGGTTTCGCGATCGCGGAGGAAGCCGAGCGGCGCGGCGCCGACGTGACGCTCGTCGCGGGGCCGACCAGTGTGGAACCGCCGGCCGTCCGAAGTGTCCTGCGGGTCCGGGGAGCCGCTGACATGCATCGGGCGGTGCTCGAGCACGCCAGCGCGGCGGACGTCGTGGTGATGGCGGCCGCGGTCGCCGACTACGCGCCAGCCGAGCCGGCGCGCCAGAAGATCTCCAAAGACGTGGAAACGCTGACGCTGGTGCTCAAGAGAACGCCTGATATTCTCGGCAATCTCGGGAGGCAGCGCCTGGCTTCCGGGAAGGGTCCGTTGCTGGTTGGCTTCGCGGCCGAGACCGAGCAGGTGGTTGAGCGCGCACGCGCCAAGCGTGAGGAAAAGCACGTGGATCTCATCGTGGCCAACGATGTCTCGCGATCGGACGCCGGTTTCGATGTTGATACCAATGTCGTGACGATCGTCGGACCGGAGGGATCGGAGAGCCTGCCGCTACAGAGCAAGTCGCGGGTTGCGGGTGAGATTTTGGACCGCGTCGAGCGGTTGCTGCTGAAGCAGCCGGTTGTGTCGCATTCATGAGAATGCGCCGGAGAGAGCACATGCGAGTTACCGCAGTGTCGGTCGGTTTGATATTGTGGTCGGTCCTGCTGCGTGCCGATGATCGCAGCGTCAGCTTCGACAGTCACGTCGACTTCTCGACCTTCAAGACATTCACGATGCATGAAGCGAAGATCACCAGCTCAAGACCGGAGCTGAGCAATCCGCTCTTCGTGAAGCAAATCGGCGATGCCGTCCGCGCCGAGCTCATAGCGAAGGGGCTGAAGGAGACAACCGACCGCCCTGATATCGTCGTCGATTGCAGCATCGCCGGCGTGGACTACAGCATCGGACCCGCAGGACGCGCGAACGTGGTGGCACCAGGGCGGGCGAACTCTCCCGTGGGCTTTCAGCCGGTCTCGTTCACTGAAGGCACGCTGGTGATCGACCTGGCCCAGCGCGAGCCCGGCAATCTGGTCTGGCATGGTGTGTATCGTCGCCCCAGGGACAACGCCTCCAAGCTCGCTCAGAAGCTGCCGGGGGACGTGAAAAAATTGCTTTCAGACTATCCACCGAAAAAGAAAAAGTAACTGCGCGGGAGCCCAGCGGCTTGGATCAGGACCAGCTCAAAGCCCATCTGCGATTCGCAGCCGAACTTGGCGTTGCCGGCGTGAGCCGGGACCCGGTCTGGCGGACTCGGTCTGACACCGGTGGTGGCGCCGCACGCGGACCAACACCCGACGTAGCGCGGGCTTTTCAGGCCCGCGATTCACAGGTCTCTGTGTTCACGAGTCAGGCGGACGCGCTGGCCGCGCTGCGTGAAGACATCGGGGATTGCACACGCTGCAAGCTGCACACGCTCGGACGCCACCAGGTTGTTTTCGGCGTCGGCAACCCCAATGCCGATCTGATGTTCGTGGGCGAAGCGCCAGGCGCGGACGAAGACGTACAGGGCGTGCCGTTCGTCGGGCGCGCCGGTCAGCTGCTCACCAGGATCATCGAAGCCATCAAGTTGACGAGAGACGACGTGTACATCGCCAACGTCATCAAGTGCCGCCCTCCGCAGAACCGAAACCCAGAGTGGGATGAAATCGATACATGTGAGCCGTTTCTGTTCAGGCAGATCGACGTGATTCGCCCCAAAGTCATCGTGGCTCTAGGCAAGTTTGCCGCGCAGACACTGCTCCGGACGGAGGACCCCATTTCCAGGCTGCGAGGGCGGGTCTTCGAGTATCGCGGCGCGAAGCTCGTCCCGACGTTCCATCCCGCTTACCTGCTGCGCAACCCGTCCTCGAAACGGGAAGTCTGGGAAGATATGAAACTTGTACGAACTCTGTTAAGTCAAAAGTGAGAAGGCAGAAGGAAGAAGCCTCTTCCTTCTTGCATTTCTGTGTTTATCCGCGTAGCGGTCCCGGTTCCCCACCTCGACCTTCTGACCTATCGGGTTCCCGAGAACCTCGGCATTCCCGCAGTCGGCGCACGAGTCGTGGTTCCGCTTGGCTCGCGTCTGGTGACCGGCATCGTCGCTGAAGCGGTGGACATGACCGCAGCCGGCGATGGAGGAACAGGTGGTGGGGCCGCCGGTATCACCCCTGCAGACGTCAGGGACGTTCTGCGTGTCCTGGACGACGAGGCGTTCGTCCCGCCGGATGTCGTTGAACTGGCACGGTGGACGGCCGAGTACTACGCGGCGGGAGCGGGGGAGACCATCCTGGGGGTGCTCCCGCCCAAGACCCGTGGAACGCGCCCTGACGCGCACAGGATGCGTCGGATGGCGGCGATTACGGACAGCGGGCGGCGCGCGCTGCATCCGGTCGACGCATCCGACACGCCCGACATTGGGCTCGGCAATCTCGTAGGCCCGAGCTTCAGCTCGGGCGCCGGGGCCGATCCTGTCGCGCCCGACCTGAAGGTCGGGCCTACGACCGAGGTCAGGCCGCTTCTGGTCACGCCCGCCTTGACGGTCGGGCCTGCGAC
>JAHFUL010000044.1 GCA_023265155.1 Acidobacteriota bacterium | reverse complement strand
CCGCACGACGAGTACTGCCCTGCCCGTCTCGGCGGTCTCTGCGATCTCAGCGGTGATCCGTCGTCGTACTCGTAGCGCAGGACTTCAGTCCTGCTTGGACGGCAGACCTGAGGGTCCGCACGACGAGTACTGCCCTGCCCGTCTCGGCGGTCTCTGCGATCTCAGCGGTGATCCGTCGTCGTACTCGTAGCGCAGGACTTCAGTCCTGCTTGGACGGCAGACCTGAGGGTCCGCACTTCGTGTTCTGCGGCCTCCGCGGTGTACGCCGGCTCAGGAGTACTGATTCCGCGAAGACGCTCCAACTAGCCGGACCGGCTCTCCGCCGGCGGCAGGCGCTTGAGCAGGGCACGGGCCTGGCGGAACCAGAGGCGCTCCCGCCGCTGCAGATACCGCGGCATTGTCGGCTTCTTTGCCAGGATGCGTTCCGCCCACTGGCGCGCCTCGACGGTCCGGTTCTGCGAGGCGAGAAAGGTCGCGTAGTTGAAGTAGGTTTCGGACAGCGTGGAGATTTCGGTCGCGCGCTGAAAGAGCGTGTCGGCCTTGTCGAACTGGCCGGTGTTCGCGTATGCATGGGCGACGAGCGCGATGGCCCGATGAAAGTCGTATTTGGGATCGCGCGAGGTGATGTACTCGAGGTCTGGCACCGCGGCCGCAAAATCGCCCTGGAACAACGCGGCCATGCCGCGGCGGTAGATCGGATCCGGGTAGTCGGTGCGCGATGTGATCGCCTTGTCGTAACACGCCCGCGCCCGGGCGAACTGCCCTTCATCCAGGTACAAATCGGCCAGTTCCTCCCAGTTTCCGGCTGCCGGATTGTCCAGAACGACGGCCTCCAGGTGATGCATCCGCTTGCGCCTCCTGACCCCCTCCAGCGATTGCCTGAGCAGATCGAGGTCCGGAACGACTTCCATGAAGATGTAGAAGAGTGCGCCTGGAGGCCCGAGAAAGAGGATGACCCAGAGCCAGACGGTATCCGGACGGCGGCGAATGAAGTGCACCATCGCCGCTGCCTGCAGGAGCACGCCCCATGGGAAGAAGAGAGAAACCAGTCCCATACCTTCGTTCGTGGACGGCGCAGTATAGCGGGATTACCAACGCTCTCCACGCGTGGTTGCCAGAAACACGATGGCCCCGACGGCGCTGACGAGGCAGCCGGCTTCCAGGGGAAGATGGGGCGCCCGCTGCCACAGCAGTCCGCCGATGAGCCCGGCCGGCACGACGAGACCGTTCCGCATGGCGTAGTAGAGGCCAACCATGCGCGCCCGTTGATTGTCCGGCACCGGGGTACTGATACAGGCTATCGAGCCTCGATCCGGAGCTGATCCCCAATTTTCGTCTGTGCGTGCGGGGTTTCGGCGACCCCAACGAGCGAGAGGATCAGGACCCCTTCTATTTCAACCAGTTCTCGGTCATCGGGTACGCGTTCGGTGTGAACGCGCTCATCTACTCGATGACGCACTGATTGATCGCTCGGGGACCCGGCAGCTCGTTGCTACGGTTCGGGCGGCGACTGGAGTCGCCCCTGACGTACCGCCCCACAGATCTGCCATAATCCTTCCCGCGTCTGGGTCGTTCCTGGAAGGGTTCCTCCATCCTTCAATTAACCTCGTTTAACCTGGTAACCACTGGCCGTGCTCGAGAACCGCTGGCGACAGGTCGAAACGCTGTATCACGCTGCGATGGCCCGCAGCGGGCAAGAGCGCGCGTCGTTTCTCGACGCTGCCTGCGCGGGCGATGAGGCGTTGCGGCGCGAGGTGGAATCGCTTCTGGCGGATCAGTCGTCCGAGAGCTGGCTCAAGACCGGTGGCGCGCGGACCGGCTTCGCGGGCCTCGCGCACGGGCGCTCGTCAATCGTGGGCGACCGCATCGGGATCTATGAGATCGGTGCACTGCTCGGCGCGGGCGGCATGGGCGAGGTCTACCGCGCGCGCGATACGAAGCTGCAGCGCGACGTGGCGATCAAAGTCCTTCCCGGGGCGTTCACCGCGGATCCGGAGCGTTTGCGGCGCTTCGAACGTGAGGCGCAGCTGCTTGCGGGACTCAACCATCCCAACATCGCGACCATCTACGGGCTCGAGGAACACCAGGATCGGCACGAGCGGGACGCTCCGCTGCGCGCGATCGTCATGGAGCTGGTCGAAGGGGAGACGCTCGCCGGGAAGCTCGCCCGTTCGCCGCACGCGCTGAGCATCGGCGACACGCTCACGATCGCCCGCCAGATTGCCGACGCGCTCGCCGCCGCGCACGAGAAGGGCGTCATCCATCGCGACCTCAAACCGGCCAACATCATGATCACGGCGACGGGAGGGGTCAAGGTGCTCGACTTCGGTCTCGCGAAGGTCGCCAGCGCGGCCGCACCCGATGGTTCCCATGCGCCCACGATGACCGTTGCTGGCACGCGGGAAGGCGCGATCCTCGGCACCGCTGCATACATGAGCCCGGAGCAGGCGCAGGGCAAGACGGTCGATGTTCGATCGGACGTCTTTTCTTTCGGGATCGTGCTCTACCAGATGCTCACCGGCCGCTCGCCGTTCGACGCCGCAACGATGGTCGAAACGCTGGCGAGAATCCTGGAGGGGCGGCCAGCGGATCTCCGAACGCTGCGACACGATGTACCGGCGCGTCTCGCGTTGCTGGTGGAGGCCTGCCTCGAAAAGGATCGCGAACGGCGCCCGTCAGTCCACGAGATCCGCCGTCAACTGGTGGCGATCGAACAGTCGCGGGCCATGCAATCAGCCAGTCTTGGGGCCGTGCTGCGGCGCCGTGCCGTTCTCATTCCTGCCGCCGTCGTAACGATCGCGGCGATGGCCGCCGGCGGTGTGTGGTGGACATCGGGCTCTGAAGTCCGCGCCGCGCGCGTCCGCGTGCCCGAGCTCCTGCAGCTCGCCGAACGGTTCGACTACGACGGCTTCTACCGGGCGGCGCGCACGGTCGTCCCGCTGCTGCCCGACGACCTTCAGATCAAGCAGGTGTGGTTCAACCTGACGTTTCCCGTGACCTTGATCGACAGCGACCCGCCGGGCGCGGACGTGTGGATCAAGGGATACCTGGCCGTCAATGCGGAATGGATCTCGATCGGCCGCACGCCGATCGAGCAGGTTCGGATTCCGTTCGGCGCGACTCGAATCAAACTGTCGAAGGATGGCTACGCACCGTTTGAGGGAACGCCCGATGGCTTGGCGATGAAGTTCACGCTCGATCCGATCGCCCTGGTGCCGGAGGGCATGATCCATGTCCGCGCAGGTGACTTGACGATCCAGGATACGACGCTCCGTATTCCCGATTACTGGATGGATCGCTTCGAGGTGACGAACCAGCAGTTCAAGTCGTTTATCGATGCCGGCGGCTATCGAACCCGGGACTTCTGGAAGGAGCCCATCGTCGAGGACGGCCGATCGCTCGCGTGGAATGACGCGATGCTGAAGTTCCGCGACACGACCGGTCGGGCAGGGCCGGCAACCTGGGAGCTCGGGACCTATCCTGATGGGCAGGCGGCATTCCCTGTCGCGGGCGTGAGTTGGTACGAGGCTGCGGCGTACGCCGTGTTTGCCGGCAAGGCGTTGCCCACATCGTTTCAGTGGCGTCGTGCGGCAAGCGGCGTTGGGGGCGTCGGCGGCATCTTCAGCGACATCCTGAGCCTCAGCAATTTCAGCACGAAGGGGTCGGCCGCCGTCGGGCGCCATGACGGGCTGGGGCCGTTTGGCACGTACGACATGGCCGGCAACGTGAAAGAGTGGTGCTGGAACCAGGCGGCTGGCGGCCGCATGATTCTCGGCGGCGGGTGGAACGAATCGAGCTACAAGTACCTCGACCTGGACGCGCAGCCCGCGCTCGAGCGACTGCCGGCGAACGGCATCCGTCTCGTGAAAAACATCGAGCAACAGCCACCCACGTCGTACGACGAGATGCATCAGCCGGCGCGCGACTACTCCAAGGAAAAGCCGGTGGATGATGCATCGTTCGACATTCTGCGCGGGTTGTATCGGTACGACCCGCGGCCGTTGAACGCAAAGGTCGAGCGATCGGAGATGACTCCGGACTGGCGCCGCGAGACCGTCACGCTCGACGCGGCGTACGGCAACGAACGCGTGATTGTCTATGTCTACGTTCCGAAGTCCGCCGCACCGCCGTACCAGACCGTCGTCTACTTTCCTGGCGGCGACGCGCCAGGAGCGGGCTCCAGCCGGGACCTGCGCCTGACCACGGTGGACTTCATCATGAGGAGCGGGCGCGCCCTGGTATTTCCGGTCTACAAAGGGACGTACGAGCGTCCGGTCGAGGTGAGGGGCGTCAACGCCGCGCGAGACGTGGTAGTCGCCAGCGCGAAGGACTTCGGCCGCGTGCTCGAGCTCATCGACTCGAGGCCCGATCTCGATCACGATCGGATTGCTTTCTACGGTGACAGCCGCGGCGCGTTCCTCGGTGTGATGATCACGGCCCTCGTGCCGCGCTTGAAAGCCAGCGTGCTGCTCGGCGGCGGACTGCCGAGCGCTCCCTTCCCGCCAGAGATCGACCCCCTCAATTTTGCTCCGCGCATCCGCGTCCCGACGCTCATGGTTTCCGGGCGAAGCGACTTTCTGCAGCCGGTCGAATCAGCGCAAGTCCCGCTCTTCAAGCTGCTCGGCGTGCCCGCCGAGCACAAGCGCCATGCGCTCTTCGACGGCGGCCATGCGGTCGTGCAGCTCCGCGAGATGATGCGCGAGATTCTCGACTGGTTCGATCGGTATCTCGGCCCGGTCACGCCTGTCCCGGTCGGCTGAGCCTGCTCCGAATCTCCGCTCCCTGTGCCTCGCTGAACCACAGCGACCGGCAGTTCCCGGGATAGAGGTTGCCCTGCATGATTCCCTCTTCCGTGTGTCCGCCCGGCAGGAGCAGGTGGCCCACTTCATGCGCGATGACCTTGCCGAGGAGCGTCGTGAAGTCGGCCGCTCCGCGAGCCGCTTCACCGACGCGGTGCATGAAGATGTGCGCGCGCCGGGCCGGTCTCACGGCTCGGCCAAGCACGTTGTCCTGCAGCTGCTCGGCCTTGATGAGCCGCTGCGCCATCGTTCGCGACAGAATCACCACCCTAAAGAAGCGGGACGCATCCTCGGGCGCGACCGGAACGTCAGTCCCCGTCCAGGTCACCTCCACGCCGATACGCGCGTACACTCGAGAGGCCTCGGCCTCAGCACGCGCGAGATCGGATGGCGCGAGGCCTGAGTAATCGATCACGCCGAGAACGATGCGCTCCGCTGCCGGGGCCGCCCATGCCACCGAGCCGGTACCGAGCATCAGAAAAACAGTCGCGGCGGCCGCCAGGTTCCGAATTGCCAGTTTCCGAATTGATCGTCCTGCCATACTCGCCTCCGCTTGTAGAGGCGTAGAAGGGCGGCGAAAACTTGAAGGACCCGGAATCGGCCTAAAATGTGCGGATTCTGGAGAAACCCGCGGCAGTAACCGGACTGCTCCTGGCCTGGGGCCGGGGTGATGAGGCGGCACTCCGGCGGCTTGTTCCCCTGGTTCACAGGGAGCTTCACGACATCGCCCGCCGATGCCTGGCGGGCGAGCGCCGGGGACACAGCCTCCAGACGGACGCGCTCATCAACGAGGTCTATCTCCGTCTCATCGACGTCCAGCGCGTCAACTGGCAGAACCGGGGCCACTTTCTCGCCATCTCGGCCCGTCTCATGCGCCGGATTCTCGTGGACCATGCCCGTGCCCGGCGCGCGCAAAAGCGTGGCGGCGGCGCCGTCAGGGTCACATTCGACGAGGGCCTTCAGGTGACCAACGAGTCCGCCCACGACCTCGTCGCGCTCGACGATGCGCTGCGGGAGCTGGCGGTGTTCGACGACCGCAAGAGCCGTGTCATCGAGATGCGGTTCTTCGGAGGCCTCAGCGTCGAGGAGACCGCGGCCGTGCTGAATGTGTCGGCGGATACGGTGATGCGCGACTGGCGCCTGGCAAGGAAGTGGCTCCTTCGCGAAATGAGCCGCAACCGGCGCATGCAAAGCCCATAGAATCCCCTGAATCCTCGACCTCTCGCGGGAACGAAAAGAGAACGCGTGAACGAACCCGCGCGTTGAGCGTCTGCGTTACGCTGAAGGCGAGCGCCGTACCCTTTTCCCGGTTTTCATGGCGAGCTGTTATCGCTGTTCCCCATCGCGCACCCGCCCGCCGCGCAGGATGTTCTGCAGCCCGTAGTTCCCTTCGTGGCAGGCGTACTCGTAGATCAGACCGTCGGAAAGATGCATCGGGAATCGTGCCGTGAACGGCTTGGTGAACGTTGACGGATCGGTGACCGTGAACTCGTACTGGAGTGTCTTCGCATCGACGCGGGTAAAGCGCTCGACGAGGTTGAGGTGCTCGGCCGATCCGAACTCATACCCGCTCGCGCCAATGCGCGCGCTGAAGGCCGCCATCTTCGGCGTGAAGTTCGTGCTCTCGACGACGAGCGTATTGCCCTCCCACCGCCCGCGGGCGTCGCCGAGCCACGTGGTGAGGTGAGACGGCAGGTGCGGGCGCCCGTCCATCGGCACGATCCGCGCGTCGTGATTCATCTCGAGCAACAACACCACATAGTCGGGCGTCTGCACGATCTGCACGTTGTTGTTATAGCCGGCCGGCTGGAGCGGCGGTCCCGTGCTGAAACCGAGCAGGCAGCGCTCCGACAATCCCCGATCCTCGGGATCAGCGTCGCCGACACCATCGCTGCGCATCCGCACCGGATGGCCGCCTGCAGCCCGTTCGGCGGCAGCCTTCTGTTGCGCCTGGGGCGTCATCGGTGGGATTCGTCCGTCTTCCGGATAAATGATGAGCGAGGTCTGCTTGAGCGCCGTGCCCCGCGCGCGATCGGTCCAGGCTTCCTGGCTGTAGCCGCCCGGATCACCAGCTGATGGACGACGGGCATCCACGGCGGCGGCCTGTCCGCTCAGTCGCTTGACGAGCTCTGCATGTTCAGCGTCAGTCAGCAGTGGCTTGCCGGTGTACTCCCTCGGCCGCTCGAGCGCGGTGAACGTCCAGTAGTCCCACACGCCCTGGAGGTCTGGAGCGCCCCATGACGTCCGCGGGACGCCGCCCGCCGTCCGGGTTGTCTGGGCGCTTACCGCGCCGATAGCCGCGAGTGCGAGGAAAAGGAAAACCCCCGTGAATCGCGCTCCATTCCGCATGCGGCAATCATAACGCGCCCGATTCAAAATCCCACGCCACTTTCCCCGGGCAGACAATCTGCACTGCGGGATGGATGACGCCTCGTCGACCTGCTCCTTCTTCGCCGTTCGGTCGCACAAATGGGACCGATGGAGATCAACCGCTCGAGCTCGACAGTCCCATACCTTCGTTCGTGGACGGCGCAGTATAGCGGGATTACCAACGCTCTCCACGCGTGGTTGCCAGAAACACGATGGCCCCGACGGCGCTGACGAGGCAGCCGGCTTCCAGGGGAAGATGGGGCGCCCGCTGCCACAGCAGTCCGCCGATGAGCCCGGCCGGCACGACGAGACCGTTCCGCATGGCGTAGTAGAGGCCAACCATGCGCGCCCGTTGATTGTCCGGCACCAGATCGACGATGAGCGCCTTGCGCGCGGGTTCTCCGATTTCCTTGAGGCCGCCGATCACGAACGCCCCGACGAGCGCCGCCTCGTTGGGCGCCAGCCGCACGGCCATCGGAAACGCGGCGAAGAACAGGAAGGTGAGCGCGACGATGGAACGACGTCCGCTCCGATCAGCAACTCGCCCGCCGGGCAGGTAGGACGCGATCGCGACGGCTTGCTGCGCTGCGTACAGCAGCCCGTACGTTTCCGGCGACACGTGCCGCGTCTGGAGAACGAACAACACGATGAACGACGTGGCAATGCCCTCTCCGATGCGAACCAGACAGTCGGCGGTCAACAGGCGCACGAGCGAGGCCGGCATGCTCGAGAGGACTGCACGCAGGTTGCCCGATGGCGACCGGATCGGCCCGCGGCGATCGCTCTGATACCCGAAGTACTGAACGCCGAGCACGACCGACGCCAGGACCAGCGTGATCACGAGCGCCACTCTGATCCCGAGCAGGATTCCCAGGCCGGCAATCAGGAGCCCTCCGAGCGGCGCGCCAACCACCCGCGGCACACGCACGAGGATCGATTGAACACTGAAGGCGAGGCCGCGCCTTCCCGGAGGGAGCGAGTCGCCAATGACGGCGAATGTGGTGGGAAACGCGCCCGCCTTCCAGGCCATGACACCGAACAGACCGGCGAACACGGCCGGCCAGGCCGGCGCGATCGCATACAGCGCATACCCGGCCATCGCGGTGGCGGTGAACGTGACCAGGGCGATCCGCCGGCCAACGCGATCCGCCAGCCAGCCACCGGGGTACTGATACAGGCTATCGAGCAGATCCTTCAGCGAACCGTAGAGGCCGACCGCAAGTCCGCTGGCGCCGAGCGCGGTCAGATAGGCCGGCACGTAGGCCTGCCACAGCTCCTCACCAAGCGCCAGACCGAACAGGCTCGCCGCGAGAACGACCACATTGCGATTGGGATTCGACATCACGTCAGGATCCGCGGCTCCGGTCGACCCAAGCCCAATCCGAATTATGAGGGCTGTGGCGGGTGACTGGATCCGTCACCGGCTCGCAGAGCCTCTACGCTGCAGTCGCGACGCGATCCATGTGCTGCTCAAGGTCAACAGTCTCATCGGACGAACCGCTGCGGGATCGCTTGTGTTTCTCAATCAGCATCGAGTCCCCGAACTCATGCGTCCGAAATCCACGCAGTTCGAGCGTCGCGTGTGCATTGGCCAGCGTCGCGTCGGCGGCGAACGCGCGCAATAACTGGTAGTGACTGCTTTCCGGCTCGTGCGTGCCAGAAAGAATGGCGTCCACGACCCGCAGGCGGCTTGTTGGACCGACGCGCTGGTCCGCGATCGCTGCGCCCGCGCGTACCACGCCGTGGAGGTCGGCCGCGTGTTCGAGCCCGCGCACGACCGTCGTGCCGATGGCGACAATGCGCCCGCCCGCCGGTCGATTGCTTATGGCCGACGCGGTCGTTTCGGGAATCCGATAGGGCTCATCCAGCGGGAGGCGCCGGTCGAGATCCGCGTCGCCGGTCGATGAAATGCCGGCCGCGAGCGTCATCGTCGCAAACGTCATCCCGCGTTCTCGCATCGCACGGATCATTCCCCAGTCGAGCGCAAACCCCGCCGATGGCGGCTCGAACGCCGCAGGCAACGCGGCGATGGGCGTCCAGACGTCCCACAGCGCCAGCGGTGTCCGGACATGCGCGTACTGAATCGGCCGGCCGTGACGCGCAATGCCCTCCCAGACGGCAGCGCTCGAACCGTCGAATCGCAGCGACACGAAGCGCGGATGGTCGAGAAGCGTCTCAATGGTCGCCGAAAGCTCTCCGAACGCGAGATGGTCCCCCGCCTTCAGGTTCGGCGGCAACGGGCGATCCTCGGTTCGCGTCCGAAAATCACCCGATCCAAACACAACAGCGGAGAACCGGTGAACCCCCGTCGCCGCCAGCGAGGATCCGCCGGCGAGGCGAACCTCGATGGGAGCGCCGCTCCCGAGGTGCACGCCCTGCAGGCTGGCGGGCAACGTGGCGGCATCGTTTGCGATGACCACGTCACCCGGCCGCAAGAAATCCAGGAGTCGGGATCGCGGCGCCTGGTTGATGCGGCCACGCGAGTCGACGACGAGAAGCCGGGCGTCGCGCGGCCGCTGGACGGGCTGGTGTGCCGCAATCATGCGCGTGACTCCGCCGGCGCTGTAGGAACCAGAGCGGCGGCCATGGCGTCGGCGAGCTCGGATGCGGCGGTCTCGGGCTGCTTGAGCGTTGCCGGGTCCGAATCAGGCACCGCCACCGCGTGCAGCGGCGTGTTCATGTCCCCGGGATCGATCGAGAGAAAGCGAATGCCATCGGCCGCGAGCTCCTCATTCCAGATCTGCGTCATGTGACGCAACGCGGCCTTGCTTGCTCCGTAAGCACCCCAGGAGGGATAGGCACTGGTGGCGGCGTCGCTCGACACGTTCAGCACGAGGCTTCCACGACCTTCGCGGGCTGAAGCGGCCAGCGCGCCGAGCAGCGCTTTTGTCAGGCGGAAGGGCCCCAGCACGTTCGTGTCGAGCGCCAACTCGAGCTCTTCACACTCGGTGTCGGCCAGAAGCGCGAGAGGCACCGGCCCGAGACTGGAGGCGTTGTTCACCAGCACGTCGACGCCTCCAAGGTTGCCCGCAATCTGAAGCGCGATGGGATGAATGTCTTCTTTCCGAGCCACGTCGCCGACGATGCCGCAGGCGCCTGGATGCGAGCGCATCACGTCTTCGACGCGCTCACGGGTCCGTGCAACGAAAGCCACGCGGGCGCCACGTCGCATCAGCTCGTCGACCAGAGCAAGCCCCAATCCCGACGTGCCGCCGGTGATCGCCACCCGCACGCCCTCAAACACTCCCGATTCATCAGCGTTCGCGTTACGTGTCATGCATCGACTCCTTTGCCTCTAGAGCCGATGGTAATCATCTCGGGGGAAGCTGCCTTCGGCCTTGGGGACAGGGCTGCACCTGTCCGTTCGGACAGGTGAACCACTGGCGATCGCTCCGAACGGCAAGGGGGTATTCGATCGCCTGGACTTGGCCTTCCCGTCTTCGGGGCACGCACGCGTCTCAATCAACCCCCGACGCCGTAAAGGGGCGACTACCGGAAAGCCCGAGCTCACCTAATTTGTTGAGAGGAGGCCGCGTTCGGCGGCGAGTGCCACCGCCTGCGCGCGGTTGTCGGCGCCGAGCTTGTTGAACAACGCCGTCACGTGAAACTTGACGGTTCGCTCGGAAATGGCAAGCGTGCCCGCAATCTGGCGGTTCGACAAGCCGGCGGCGACCAGCCGCAACACCCCCAGTTCCCGGGCGCTCAGCAGCCCCGTGCGCCCGCGCGGCTGTGTCACGCCCCTGACGAGTTTCGCCGCGATGCGCGGGCTCAGATACGACTCGCCGGCGTGAACCTGTCGAATCGCCTTCGCGATCTCGGCCGCCGGCGTCCCCTTCAGCAGATAGCCGCGCGCACCGCCGCGGATGGCACGAAACACCTCCTCGTCGGCATCGTGCGCCGTGAACACGACAATGTTGCGCTGCCCGCCCGCGAAGCTCGAGACGGCGTCGACCAGGCCGGCGTCCGGCAGCTTGAGATCCAGCAGGATGACGTCGGGATGGAGCTTCGCGGCGAGTCGAAGCCCCTCCTTGATGCTGTCGGCCGCGCCCGCGACCTCGATATCACGTTCGCCTTCGAGCACCGCCATCACCCCTTCGCGCACGATGGGATGATCTTCGACGATGAGGACGCTAATCATGCCGGTTCACGGGAATCGTCACGGCAACGGTGGTTCCGCGACCGGGCGCGCTGCGGATCGTGGCGCGGCCACCCACGACCCGAGCGCGATCTTCGATCCCCAGCAGCCCAAACCCGCGGCGGCGCGCGCCGCGCACGCGGAAGCCGCTGCCAGTGTCGGCGACGGTCAATCGAAGACCGCCGCGGGTCTTTTCGAGCCGGAGCGTCACCTCGCTCACCCCTGCGTGCTTGCGAACGTTGGTCAACGCCTCGCTGGCGATGCGGAAGAGTTCGGCCTCGACATCGGTGGGAACCTGACCGACATCCGCGACATCCACGCGCACGCGCACGCCGGTGTCCGTCATGAAGCGGCGCGACAGCGCGCCGAGCGCCTCAGCGAGCGATCGGTTTTCGAGCGGCGACCCCCGCAGGCTGGTGATGGATCGCCTGGCCTCCTCGAGCCCCTCGCGGGCCGCGTCGAGCGCCAGCCGCAGCGCCGGCCGCGCCTGGTTTCGAGGGGCGAGATGCGACAGACCGGCTTCGAGGTGCAGACCCACGGCCGTGAATCCCTGCGCGAGCGTGTCGTGGACGTCGCGGGCGATGCGCGAGCGCTCGTCGGCCCTCGCATGCTCGATGGACTGCTCGCCCAGGCGCGCACGCTCGATGGCGACGGCGAGCTGATCCGCAATGGTCGTCAGCAGATCGAGCTCCTGTCGCATCAGCCGCCGCCATCCTCGCATCGCGAGGTTCATGACGCCGAGCGGCCGGCCGCCGGCATACAGCGGCACGCTCGCATGGCAGCGCAGGCCGTGGGTCAGCGCCGCCTCGCGCGACTCGGCGGCAGGGGCCAGCCGGCTGCACTCGACGACATCGATATTGCGCGCCGTCAGTTCCCCGTTTCGAAAGAGCTCGAGGCACCAGCACGATCGACCCGTCATTCGCACGGGCTCCTGCAGGTACGGCGGGAGATTCTGCACGGCGGCATTGTAGAAGCGGTTGGACGCCGGATCGCGTAACCAGACCCACCCGGTCTCCACGCCGAGCAGATCGGCCATGCGGCTCAACGCTTCATCTGCCGCGCGCTGCTCTGTCGGCGCGCTATTGAGCGCTTCGGCCACCTCCTTCAGGACCCGGAGCGCGCGGGTTTGCGAGAACCCGCGGCGCGTCCGCCCGGCGGCTTCGCGACGGGGGCGTGCGGCTCGGCGGCGGGCACTCACGGGCGGATCACCACGACGCGATTCTAAGTTGAATCCAGGCGGGAGGATCCTGAACGATCCCGTTCGCGGCGACAGAACCCCCGCCGGCATCTGTCGATGCTCCGGGCCTGACCTACGAGGCCATCGTGCTTTGCTTGAGTGCGTGGCTTTTCCTGGGAACGTTGCTTTTTCCGGGAACGTTGCCTTTCGAGGTTCGCGCGGGCTGACGGGCGGGCACCGTCGATGACTGCGTCATCAACGGCGGATGCGCCCCGAGGAGCTCGATGAACTCGCGGACGTGAGGCAGCTGCGCCGTGTCCTTCAATGTGGCCGCGCTCCACGTTCGCCGGTAACCCTGGCGCGTCACCGGCAGCGCGCGCAGCGTCCCCGCCTTGACGTGAGGAGCGACCGCCCACGCCGCGAGCACGGCGATCCCCAGGCCGGCCTTGGCGAGCTCGATAATCGCCTCCGTCAGCTGGATCTGCTGAAGGGCCGACGGAGCAACCCCCGCGGGCACGAGCATGCGCTGGTAGAACGTGCTCTCTTCTTTCGGGGGATAAATCAGCAGCGTCTGTCCGGCGAAATCCTCCAGACGTAGATATGGCTTGCTGGCCAACGCGTGTCTCGGCTCGACGATCGCCACCATCTCGTCGTCGAACAGCGGCTGGACGATGATCCGCCGATCGTGAACCGGATCGCTGACGATGGCTACATCGAGCCGTCCGTCGAGCAGATAGGCCACCGGATCGTTGGTCGCCGTCGCGTCGATGCGCACGTCCACGCGAGGATGGGCGCTCCGGTATCGCTTGAGCATCGGCGGCAGCCAGTGATAGCAGGTATAGCACTCCGTCGTGAGGCGCAGGACCGCGCTGCGTGCCCCCGCCAGATGCCGCACGGCTTCCTCGGTCCGCTCCATCGCCGTCAGCACACCGTCGACCGAGCTGAGGATCTGCTCGCCGGCCGGCGTCAGGACCATGCGCTTCCCCACCCGGAGAAACAGGGCCGTGCCCAGCCGGCCTTCGATGTCCTGCAGTTGATGGCTGAGGGCAGATTGCGTGAGATGGAGGATCACGCCAGCGCGTGTCAGGGTGCCCGCCGCGGCGACCGCGCGGACGAGCATCAGGTGGCGGATTTCGAGGTCCATACCTCACATTAACATTTTTCATGGTTGTGATGAAGACAAAGACCTTTTGTCATTGACGAACCGCGCGTACTGTCGCGTGTATGCCCACACGCGACCTTCTGATGTGCTCCGCGCTGATCGTCGCCGCGACGGCGGCCGCGGTTGGCGCCGGCGAGATCACCATCGCTCATGTCGGTATCGTGCTGGACGCCCCGCCGTCGTTCTCCGAGCGGCGTCTCGCCACGATGACGGAGGAAACGGCGGCGATCTGGCGTCCGTACGGCGTCACCATCACCTGGCTGACGCCCCTTCGGGAGCCCGAGCCTGGACCGGCGGACGTGCGAGTTGTCGTCCGGATGCCGCTTTCCCCACACGGGCGCCGGACAGCCGGAGCGCTAGAGCCCTCGCTCGGCTCCGTGGTGTTCGTGGACGGGATTCCCGACGGCGTCATCACGATCAGACCTGAGACGGTCGAAGCCGCGATTCTGGCGGCCCGCTGGAATGGCCGCTCCTTCACCGAAGCACCGTGGGGGATACAAGAGGACTTCGCCGGTCGTGCGCTCGGCCGCGTGCTGGCGCACGAGCTCGGGCACTACCTGCTGGCGCAGAAGAGCCATACGCAGACCGGGCTCATGCGAGCGACCTTCAAGGGCAGGGAGCTCGTCGCCACCGATCGGCGGGCCTTTCAGCTCCAGCCCCGCGATTTGGCCGCTCTCGGCACGAGGCTCGCGCAATTCATGGCGACGAGCCCTGGATCGCCTGGCTTCCAGCCGTGAGAGTTGGGCACGTGTTTCGTGTCTTCTCGTTTCGTGGCGAATCGGATTCATGAGATGACTTTTAGAAGGCATCTGATAACCCCGATGCGGTCGTGCCGTGGTACTCGTCGCGCGGGACTTCAGTGGTACTCGTCGCGCGGGACTTCAGTGGTACTCGTAGCGCGGGACTTTAGTCCTGCCTATGCCGCGCGGCCGAGACGACCCGGGGCCGCGCCGCGACGAACATCGCGCGGAAAAACGTGTTCTCCGGCGTCTTCTCTCGATCGCCGCGTCGATTCAGCTGATTCCAGCGCCTCGGTGATGAACACCGTTCAAGCCGGCTCGCAGACATTCGGGAGTCAATCACGATCGACGCGGCTGACTGGCCTTCGAACACGTTTTATCCACGCACGCAGATCGCGCGAGCTCGACGCGGCGCGTCCCAAGCCGTCCCGGCCGCGCGTGACCGCTCGGCGGCGATCGCCCTGGCTGTCTCTGCAGTCTCTGGTTCCGCAGTGATCGTTCGTCGCCCTCGTAGCGCAGACATTTGATCGCAGGGAGTTCGGAGTCACCTCGGAGTCGCGCGAAGACCCAGTCGATCTCGTTCCGCCCGCAGGAAGAGGCTGCCCTTCACGACGATCTGATCGCCTGGCTTCACGCCCGAGACCACGGCGATCTGATCGCCAACAGGATCGCCGAGCCGGACTTCGCGCTCGATGAATCGTCCCGGCTCTCCCACATCCGCGAGGTACAGGACCTGCCGGTCGCCGACGTTCTGAATGGCTTCCCTGGGAACGAGCGCGGCCTCGGTGGATCCAGCCTCACCGATCTGCAGCTCGGCGAGCGTTCCCAGACCGAGCTCTCCGCGCGGGTTCTGAACGTCGACACGGATGCGTGACGTATGGGTGACGGCATTCACCTGCGGATCGATGTAGCTCACCACGCCGTTGAGGGACAGGGCGGGATCGGCGGCCGTCGTGATGGTCGCCGGGCTGCCGAGGCGCACGCGTGAGAAGTCTTTGTCGGAGAGCTCGCCGACGATCCACACCGAGGAGAGGTCGCCGATGGTGAAGAGGGGGCTGGAGCTGTCGACGTTCTGTCCCACAGTCGCGTCGCGCTGCACAACCGTGCCGGGCGTCGGCGCCGTGACAGTCACTGCCGCGGCGACTTCCCCCCTGGCGGTCAGCGCGGCGAGCGCCTCCGGCGACACACCCAGAAGCGTGAGCCGTGCTCGCGCCGCCTCGACGTCGGCCGATGCGACCGTGTAGTCCGCGCGAGCACGTTCGAGCTCCTGGCGACTCACGGCGCCGATCCCCGTGAGCTTTTCAATTCTCTGAAGCTGCTGCTGGGTAACAGTCGCGGAGGCCTGCGTCGAGAGAAAACGCGTCTGGGCGTCAGCCAGATCCGGGCTGGAGATTTGGGCGAGCGTCTGTCCGCGTTCCACGTGCGCGCCGAGCTCCGCCGACACGCTCGTCACCCGGCCGGCCGCCGGCGAGGGGACGGCGACCTGCTGGTTCGTGTTCGGCTCGACCGTGCCGGGAACCGTCACGCGAGATGAAATCGTCCCGGTTGAGACCGGGCCGACGATGATCCCCGCGCCCGTGACGCTCTGTGATGTCAGCGTGAGCGCAACGTCCGGCAACGGTTCACCCGGCCCAGGCGTTGCGACTGGCGGGGAGGTCGCGGTTGCCGCCACATCGGAAAGGGGCGCCACTGCGGCACGCGATTTCATCAGGACGTACGCCGCACCGGCCCCGCCTGCCAGCAAGCACGCGCTGCCGAGGAGGACAACCGGCCAGCGCAGTCGCATCTGTGAATCGGTCATCGCGGGATCCGAGCGCTCAAAAGCGTATCCGAAGTCCGCCGTTGATGTGCCGCCCTTCGAGTGGCGCCCACGCGTCAATCCTGAAGGAGATTGGCGTGGTGGATGCGGGTCAACCTCACGTGATGCCGATTCACAAGATCATTGAGGGCTGAGGAAGGCAGGATCCCCTGCTCATGGAAGTGGAGAGCCGTCGCTGGCCGCGACGGGTGCCTCTGCAGGCGGCCGTCCCTGCGCAGCCTGCTGGCGCTGCGGAGCCGCCCAGTCGCCGGAGACGATCGCGTCGGTCACGCCCTCCACGCGGATAGTCGCCGAATCGCTCTGGACTGCCACGACGACCCCGTCGCCGATCACGGCGGGCGTGAAGTCGCCGGGCCGCTGGCGGCGAAAGAGCGTCAGGCGCTGACCGGCTCGAATGCCTTGGTCGCTCCCGCGATCGATCACCATCAAGCGGCGCGATACACCCATGATCTGCCCGTCATCGGCAAAGAGGATCCGCGCCGCTTCTTCGTAGATGGGAATCCCGACGGGATCGGGCACCCGCACCGGTTCCGGCTTGAACAACGCGAGATAGTCGCCCCTCATCATCTCGTCACACGCGTAGACCACGACCGCCGTCGACACGTGCTCCTCGGCCTCGACAATTTGCAGCAGACCCGACGTGTGCTCGCCTGTCGCGACGGCGCCCGGGAGCCCGCTCACCCGATAGTGCCGGCGGACGACGAGATTCTGGCCGGCCTCCAGACCGTTGAACGTGCCGCCGTCGATGATGAGCTCGTCGCCGGCTCCATACAGTCCCTTCAGAGCCTCCTGGCGGCGCGATCGGATCGTCCCCAACGATTCCGGAATGGCGCTGGCTTTCGCCGGCCCGCAGACGGACGCGAGGTCATGGCTCGGGACGGGTTTCACCACTAGGCGTGGAGGAGGAGGCGAGGGCGGCGGAGGCGGAGGTGGCGGCTCGTCGGCGGGTAAACTGCCCCGAACGACCACGGTTTCCGCCAGGCGCGCCAGGTCCAGACGCTCGACGAGCAGCGATTCAACGCCTTGCTGAACCGCAACGCGCCGAACGGACGTGGCGAACCCCTCGAGATGAAACGTGAGATCCACTCGTCCGGCGGGCAGCGCCTTGAAGAGGTACCCGCCCACCTCGTCCGTAACGGTCGTCGCAAGAACACGCCCATCCGTGGAAGCCGCCACGATCGCGACGCCAGGCAGCAAGGCTCCCGACACATCGACAGCAGTGCCCCTCACGGCGCCTGCGCCTGTTTGAGCGGACGCGGCAGTCGAGTACGTGCCGAGCAGCAACACGATGGCAACGATGAAGGATGCCGGGCGCATCGAGTGCTTCGTGGACCTCTCGGATCGTATCGGCTCGAACCGTTGTAAGTTCAGTAGTCCGCCTGGACCATAATCGGTGCGATCGGGCACCAAGATGGGATCGATCGCACCGAGGTGACCAACCGCGCGTTCAAGGAGTTTGTCGACGCTGGCGGGTACACGCGAACCGAATTCTGGTCTGCAGCCCAGGTGCAGCCCCTCAGTTTTCGCGACACGACGGGGCGTACCGGGCCCGCCACCTGGGAACTGCGATCATGGGCAAGGAGCTGCGGGGCAAGCCATGGGGGCGCTGCTGTGGGACGAACCACGTGGACGAGCGCCAGCTTCGCCTCGAACGCGCGGGCCACCTCCGTCATCGCGCGCGCATCCTGCCGAGCCGACGCGCTGAGCTCGATCGCTCCCAGCATGCGATTAGGTGGCCAGCCTCTCGGGATCCTGGCGGATTCACGAGGCACGGCCAGAACCGCCGCAGTCGTTCGCCGAAGAACCTGTTCGGTCGTCGAACCGAAGAACATCTTGCGCGCGCCGCTCCATCCCTGCGTGCCCATCACAATCAAATCATTCCCTCCCCGCCGCGCAGCCTTGAGAATCTCCTGTGCGGGCCGGCCCATCACGCATTCGACGCTGACAGACGGATGTCGTGAGTGGGCGGAAACGCCCACCCGGGTTAGCAACTGCCGAAGCTCCGTGAGCGTCCGCCTGGTCAGTAATCGGCTGTCGTACCCCGCGGCGACCACGGCGCCCAGCCACGGATCGTCGACGTACATGACGGTGAGATGACCTCCCATGCGTCGGACGACCTCCACCGCGTGCTTCAGCGTCGTGCGGGAGTGGGTCGAAAAATCCACCGGACAGAGCACCGACTGGAATGGCCGAACAGCAGGACCGGAGCGCATAGGTCTTCTCGAGAGACATCACTCGCAATCGCGCTCGCAACTGCCAGATAGTTGGGCGCGGCAACGACGCCGGACGACCAGTATGCCAGCAGCAGAGACACGGGGAAACGTCCGCTCCCACCGCGAAAGATTTCCCGTAACGGTCGTCGACGCAGACACGAGCTGGCTTCCATTCACGGGCATTGGTGTTGCTGCGGTGGCACCCTCCATGCAGCCCCGGAGCGCATGCCCCTGATCCCGGTTTCGCTGCTTGTCGCACTCCTGGCCGCCGCTGGCTTGTTCCCGTCGAGGGCCGAAGCGGCCGACAATCCCCTCTACGCCTCAGCCCTGAGACTCCGCGTCGTGCAGGACACGGGCACCATCAGCGCCACGTGCGTGCTGGTTCATCGCGACAACCGCGCAGACGGGGTCGTGCTCTATTTCGTGACGGCCGCTCACCTCTTCAAGCTCCCCACCGGAGAGACGCTCCCGCGCGCCCGGGCGATTGATGTCGTGATTGATGGCGCACACGCGATTGCGATCGATCCTGACGACCTCATGCTGCCGAGCGGCGACATCGTCGACATTGCGGTGCTGCGTGCAGTCGTCACCCACACGACGCTGGTCCCTCTGCCGCTGCGGTTCGAACAGCCGGCACCCGAGAGTGTGTTCCTGATTGCCGGACGTGACCGGGATGGGGTCCCGGTGACGCTCGCCGAACGAGTCCGCCGGCGCGCGTCGGCCGTCGTGGTCGGCGATCGCGACGCCTCCGCACTGGCGGGTTGCGAAGGAGCACCCGCCGTCGCCGAGCAGGGCGTGTTCGGCATTGTGAGCGAATGCGAGGCCGGACGGCTGCCGGTCGTGACCCTGTTCTCCATCGCTCGGAACTGGATCTCGCAGCACGTGCCCGGACTGTCGTATCGGCCGCCGCTGACGACCGAGTTCAGCGTTTTCTCGCGCGACGTCCCCGGACCACTGCTGCTGGCCAGCTGCGGCGAGGAAAAGAAGGGCGAAATCGACGTGCCGTTCGCGCTCGGCACCGACGAGATGGCGGTGGACGCCACAGCCAGTCTCTTGAACCGCAAGGCCCTTCATCTCGGTGATGTCACCGTGTTGAGGCTTGCGGACAGCGCCGTCAAGCTTCGCTTCACGCTCACCGGCGCTCCGCCGCCACAACTGCCGGCTCCGTGCCCGCAGGGCCAAGCGCTCGTCAACGTGCGCGTCACTGTGGCCAAGGTGCGACGGTAGACGCGCAAGGACGGCCTCCAACGTGACCGTCGGCTCGCTCACATTCGGCGCGCCCGCTGCTCGGACGCCCCGCTGTGCCGCTTGACCGCCATGCGATGCCGGCGGGCGTAGTCCCGCAGCTGTCGCCGCGCCGCGTCGAAGGCGTCGCGGACGACGACCCGCAGATCCTTTCGCATGCCATCGATGTCGAACGCTTTCACCCATTCGTTCTCGGCCAGGTCCTGGATGGCTCCATGCAGGTTCGATTCGCGGCTCACGACAATCTCCTCGTCGGGCACCACGATCTCGACTCGAAGGCTGAATCGATTCCCCGCCTCATGATGCTGATGCGGGATGCTCACGACGGCTCGGCACGACCTGATGTGCCGGTAGTACGTGTGGAGCTTCGCCGCATGCTCGAGGATGTCTTCTTCGATCCACTTGCGGGGCGACAGCCCGCGGAAAGTAATCGTGATGGCCGTCTTCATCGGAGTCAACTCCTTGTCACTCGCCGGGTTCGGGACTCTGTTCACGAGACCGACGGCCCGAACAGCAGGCCGATGACGATCGCCATGGCAATGGCCAGCACCCAACCGAGCGCGCACACGGCCAGGGCCCTCGACGTCGTCTCGTAGTCGAGCGCCTGACGCACGGCGACCACCATCGCCGCAAGCATCCAGATGGCCGAGAGCGCAAAGACCGGGATCGTGGAACCCGGCAGAATGCCCAGCACCCGCAGGCATCCGGGAGCCGTTGCAAAGCCAATCGTTCGCAGCAGCTCGCCAACATTGGACCGTGTCTGCGGCTGGGGCATGAGCCTGACACCTATCTCAAAGGTGATCAGCGCCCAGGCCGCCCATGAGAGCAATGCGAGCGTGCCCACGAAGGCGATGTTTGCCAGCGTTGAGCCGCCCAGCCCACGGCTTCCGACGCCGGCGGCGACGCTGGAGAGCAGGACCGTCGCAAACGCCTGCATCGTCGCGCTCTCGTCCGCTTCGACTTCCTCGTAGATCGCGCTGTCGAGAACTGCCGCGCCCATCAGCCGACGCAGGTACGGACTCGCCACCGCCCCGCGCTGCTTCACCGACGCCAACGCGCTCATCGGTCCACCTCCGCACGCGCGTAAGCGCCTGTCGGCGTCTTCCGAAGGAATCGTTCATCAATCAGCGTGTCAAGAAGGGCTTCGCTGATGATCGGGTCCAGACCCCACAGCCGCTGAACTTGCGGCTTCGTCAGGTGCAGACCGGGAATCTCGGTGTACTCGGCACGCATCCGTTGAAGCCACATCGGGATTGCCGCATCGGCGGTAAGCATGGTGGTCTCCTCTGAACTTCCAATACACGCAGGTTGCTGAAGCTGGTGAGCAACGGCCATACCAAGGCAACTTCAGCCAGACGCAGGGCCTGCGGAGGACTTTCGCTGGCAAACGGGCGGGGGATTTCTCGCACGAATGATGAAAATCCGGCGGTTGTCTCCATCACGACGCGATCGCACCTGGGCCCGCTGACGGCGAGCCAGGCGACCTCCTTCGCTTCTTTGGCGCTGAACCAGATTCTTCAGAAG
>JAHFUL010000043.1 GCA_023265155.1 Acidobacteriota bacterium | reverse complement strand
TGCTACCGCGGGCCGTAGTGAGGGACCGGCCGGCCGACCTCCAGCGCGCCGAGATCGGGCGCGGCGCCGCTGGCGTCGTCGTTGACGTTCGGCAGCTTCAGTCCGCGATCGACGGCCGCGGCGTTCGGCTTCAGTCTGAAATCGACATCTTCGGCCTTGTAGACGCGCTGCACGCTCTTGAGGTCGTCCCGATCGAGCCTCGGCACGTTCACGAAGATGTCGTAGTCCACCAGAATGCTGTGCTCGTCTTGATGCGCGGCCTGACTGTAGGCGGCGAGCGTCGGAAACTGCCGGGTTTCGAGCGTCGCCCGATGCCCCGGCCCCGTGTAGTCCGCGCGGACGTTCTGAGGCGGCGAGCTCCACTGGAACGAAGACGGCGCGCCCGGATTGGGACGGAAGCCGTTGTAGTCCGACGATGTGTAATTGGTGAAGGTGCTGACGCTGAAGATCTCCGGTGCCGTGTTCTCGCCGAGGAACAGGTTGTTCCGCCAGTGCGTGTTCGCCGTGGCGGCGGCCGATGTCTCCGACAGAATGGTGTTGTGATAGAAGACGACGCCCGCCGAACCGCTGGTGAGTCGCGTCGATCCGCCGGGCAGGTGATAGGCGATGTTGCGGATCCAGTAGATCGGCCCGCCGTTCGACGGCTGATTGCAGAAGGCGTGCGACGCCGAGTTGATCATCATGTTGCGCATCACACGGACGTTGTGCATCCCGCCGTCGGTCTCGAACGGGTTGTCGTGAAAGTTCGTCATGTAGTTGTTGTAGAAGTCGATCGCGACCGGCCGTCGGTCCCAGTACTCTCGAGTCGGATATTTGGGTCCCTCGGCGGCCGATGAGCCGTCGGGGTTGCCGTAGGTTTCGATGTCGATCCCGTCGTGGAAATTCGCCACGTAGTTGTACGCAATCACGTGTCCGGGTCCGTACACCTTGACGGCGATGTAGGACGGCATGGCCGGCGGAAACGTCTGCCCCGATCCCGGCGTGGCGAACTGCTGCCAGAAATTTCCCGACCATCCGATGACGTGATCGGGATCGTTGCGCCCGATGAAGTAGTTGTCCGCGATGTAGAAGTTGCTCGAGCCGGAATAGTTCGTGTACACGCCCATCCCGATGTTCTCGAACCGGCAGTGTTTCACCGTGAGGCCCTTCGATCCCTGCATGAACTGCGTGCCCGCCCAGATCGCGATCTCCGTGTTCCGGATCGTCAGGCCCTCGAAGTAGGTGTAGCTCGCCGCCTTGACGTTGAACAGGTTGAACGCCCCGTTTCCGTCGAAGATCACCTCGCCGTCCCCGGCGCCTTTGATGGCGATCGGCCGCTCCGCGGTTCCGCTGGTCGTCAGATAGTAGGTGCCGTCGAACGGGACGGTGCTCACCGACAGGTTGTTGGTGTATTCGAAGCGGTTGTACTTGTAGAGGCCCGCGTGCACGAGGATCGTGTCGCCGGGCCGCACGCGCGGTCGCGCCGCCGTCGCCCAGTCCGTGCCCGAGCACGTCAGGTTGTAGGCGCACAAGAGCCCCTCGAAGGCCGGTTCAACCTTCTGACCCTTGAACCCGTGGGGGTAGACGTGGAACACGCGTCCACCCTCGAACGGCTTGGGCTCCGGCCGGGTGCGGACCCGCACGGTCTTCCGCGCCTCGCCGGTCACGCCGTCCGGGTCGGCCATCTGGAGCTCGCACTCGTACTCAGTGTCCGGTTCGAGATCGAGGACGCTGCCGGCGAACATGTTCGGCGATATCACGTTCAGCTGCGCGCCGTTGTAGATCTCCTCGCCATGCAGGCGGATGAGCGGCAGCGCCTGTTGCCACTGCGCGTCGCCAGCCCTGCGGTACCTCACACCCACCGTCGCGTCATGGTCATCGTCGCCCGAGATCATCCATTCAAAGCCCAGGTTGATGAGGGTCGGCGGATCGACGATGAGCTCGGCCGGCTGGACCGGGTTGGTGTCGGCGGCTCGAACGGAACCGGAGAAGCTGAGGAGGTACGACAGGCAGATCCCGACCGCGACCGACGTCCACCCAGCGCGCCGAACGATGCCCATGTTCCACCGCCTTGTCCAAGAACCGTCGCCAGAGTGTGGAGAATTGTACGGCAATTGCCGCTCATCTGCGTGGCCCAGCCGCATGGACACTCAGGAGCAATCGGAGGAATCTCTCGACCGGCCTTCGAGGTGGGGCAAGACGCCGCTCGATTTCAGTGCGCAGGCGGCGGGTCGGCGGGGAGCACGCGTCCTCGCAACTTCACGTCTTTCAGGATGAGGTGAAGACCGATCGACAGGCACATCATCACCGCGCTGGCGACGAAGATACGGTTGAGCCCGTGAATGAGCGCGGTCCGGACGTTCCCGAGCAACGTGTGGAGCAGGGGCAATCCCCCCGGAGTCTTCCCGAACGTCGCTTCCAGCTGCGGCCGCATCGCGCCCAACATCAACGGATTCGAAAACGCCGCGAGCGCTGCCGGCGGCGTGCCGGCCGGGATGCCCGCCTCGAATTCGCTGTGGAACTTGGTCAGAAGAATGCTGCCGAAGACGGCCACGCCTACTGTGCTCCCAATCGATCTGAAAAACGCGGTCGATGCGGTCGCCGCACCCATGTGCTCGCGCGGCGCCGCGTTCTGCACGGCCACCGTGTACACCGGCTGCAGCAGCCCCATGCCCATCCCGGCAATCACCATCCCGACGACGACGTCGATCCACACGGTCGAGCCGTCCATTCGGGCGAACAGAGTCATCCCGACGGCCACCAGAATGGATCCCGCAACCGCCGACGGTTTGTAGCTGCCCAGCCGCGCATTCATCTGCCCGGTCACGATGCTTCCCGCGACCGCGCCCATCATCAGCGGCGTCAGCAGATTCCCCGATCGCGTCGCTGACACACCCAGAACGCCCTGCATGAACAGCGGCAGGTAGATGATCACGCCGAACATTCCCATGCCGAGGATGAACACGGCCAGGGAACAGACGCTGATGACCGGGTTGCCAAAGAGCGACAGCGGAATCAGCGGCTCGGCCGCCTTCGTCTCGGAATAGAGAAACACGCCGAGCATCACCGTTGCGACCCCGAGCAGCGACGCCACGCGGGGCGAGCTCCAGCCGTAGTTGGTCACCCAGGTCAGCGCGAGCAGCAGGGGCACGACGCAGCCGATGAGCGAGGTCACGCCCGCCCAATCGATCTTCCGGTCTTTCCCCTTGATGTGCATGTCCGGGAACTCCAGGTAGATGGCGATCACGGCCAGAATGCCGACCGGCAGGTTCACATAGAACGCCGCGCGCCAGGAGAAGTGATCCGTCAGCCAGCCGCCGGCCGTTGGCCCCAGCATCGACGCGAAGCCCCACACCGCCGCGAACAGCGCCTGGTACTTGCCGCGTTCGGCAGGCGAGAAGACGTCGCCGATGATGACGAAGATCAAGCCGATCATCATGCCGGCGCCGAGTCCCTGAATGCCGCGGAAGAGGATGAGCTGATTCATCCCGTCGAAGGGCAGAAACGTCAGCGTCCCGGCGGCACCGCAGAGCGCCGAAGCGGCAACGAACAGCGTCGTGCCCGCGAGGAAGAACCCCTTGCGACCGTAAATGTCGGACAGCTTGCCGAAAATCGGCACTGCAATGGTCGACGTCAGCAGGTAGGCCGTGGAGACCCAGGGGTATCGATCGAAACCGGAGAGTTGGGCGATGATTCTCGGCTCCGCCGTTCCGACGATCGTCTGATCGATCGCCGCCAGCAGCAGCGCGAACATCAACCCGCCCAGCGTCCCGACGAGCTGCGGGCGGGTCAGCCGCACCAGCCCCGAGGTGTGAAACTCCGTGTGCGACCGAACAGCCATCAGAAGAGTGTAGGTCGGGCGGGATTTCACACCGGGTCACGGCCACGCGGGGCTGAAGCTGACGCGAGCCCCAAGCTGTGGCGCGTGGCTGTCAGCCGCGAGCGTTGCATGCCCTGCCGGCCCGGGCGTTCACCACCGGAACAGCCGGGTGATCTTCACGACAAACGATCGATTCTCCACGTCCGGAAATCCCGTGCCGAGCGTCGTTCGACCGTCGCTGTAGACCACGAAGATTTCGCTGCCGGGGTGATACTCCCATCGAAATCTGGCATTGACCGTCATGCTGTCGGTCCGCGACTGATACTGCGCCAGCGCCGAGACGAACATCCGCGGCGAGAGGGTATAGGTCCCACGAGTGTTGATGAGGTTGTTGTTTGCGGTCCCGTCCGGCCCGTTGACGTGATTCCACGTGACGGCAGGCTCTGCGTAGAACCGGCTGGACAGCTCGACCCGGCCCCGCCACGTGAGCTCGGAGAGGGTATCGCTATAAAAGCCGCCTCGCGCCGCGCTGATGGCGCCCGAGACGCGCCGCTGCGGACCCAACACGTAGGTGCCGCGCACCTGATTGAAGTTGTACTCGCCGATTGGCACGAACACATTCTTCCCAATCTCGAATCTGTTCGGGAGACGTTCGTAGTTCCGGCTGACCTCAACGGTCCATGTGTCGCTCGTCTGGAGCTCCATCTGGTAGGTGCCCTGCAGCTCTTTCGACTCGGGGCGGCCGCTTGCGTCCGTGATGTAGTCCGCGCTGCCAATGTAGAGCAGTTTCCGGACGCCGCGCCAGCCGGGACGAGGACTGAATCGCGCCTGACCAAATGAGCGCTTGAACGAGGTCCGCCGGAGCAGGCCCACCTCGGGGTTGAAGTCTTTCCCTACCGAGAGATGTTCGGCCTGGAGGCCGTATCGGTCGGCATTCCAATCGAATCGTC
Source organism: Acidobacteriota bacterium (assembly GCA_023265155.1). GTDB lineage: Bacteria > Acidobacteriota > Vicinamibacteria > Vicinamibacterales > CAVVIG01 > JBGOTP01. Next base: position 16,819 of record JAHFUL010000043.1, on the reverse strand, counting down.
CCCGGTAGCTGGTGTCGTCGCCCGTGCGCCCGGGCGACTCGGTCCGCGCGCCATATCCCAGAATGGAGATCTCGTTTGTCGGATTGATGGTGGCGTCGACGCCGTAGGCGAGATTGGCCGGTCCCGCCGCGGCGGGCGCGGTTGCCGCGACTGGACTCCGGCGCGTCGCCATGATGCCGATACGGCTTCTGCGGAAAATATCGCGATTCACTCGCAGCACGCCGAAGTTGGTCGATGGGGCCTGCGCGTCGGTGGACTGGGCCGTCTGGATGTTGAGCAGACCGAATCGCCAGAGTCCTGAGCGACCCAGGAGGCGGCCCCCTGCGCGAATCGGAATTTTGCGGCCGTTGCTCAGGCCGATCCGCCGGCTGTAGAAGAGCAGCGGTGCCGTGCTCGAGCTCTGTCCGCCGCCCCCACCCCCTCCGAAACCCCCACCGCCACCTCCGCCGCCCCCTCCGCCGCCACCGAACTGCCCGCCGCCAAAGCTGAACGTGTCGGCGCCTTCCAGAAAAAAGTCGCGCTTCTCCGGGAAGAACAGACTGAACCGCGTCAGGTTCACCTGCTGTTCATCGTCTTCGACCTGGGCGAAGTCGGTATTGACGGTCAGGTCGGCGACGAGTGTCTGCCGGACGCCCCACTTCACGTCGAATCCAAGGTCCCCATGCGGATCGTTCGAGTACGGTGTCGCGGCGTTCCTGTCCGTGAGGACCGAACCGAGCGCGTACGGCTTGATGTCGAGATTGCGTCCGTTGGCCGGCACCTCGAGACCGGTGAGTGTCGCGGCCACCGACATCTTCGACATCGCAGGCCGGCCCCACGAAGCGAGCACCGGGACGAGATACGAGATTTCGTTCTTCCATCGCACCATGCGGCGAAAATTGAGGCCCCAGATGTGGCCGCCTTCCTGGAAACGAAACGAGCGGAACGGCAGGCGGATTTCGATCGTCCATCCGTGGTCGAACTCTCGGGTGCGCGCGTCCCAGATCCCATTCCAGCTGTTGTTCGGCTGTTCGTTCGTGATCGACCAGTCGAGCATGCCGCCCTGCGGATTGACTGCAATGCCATACCCGTTGCGGCGATCGTAAAACCCGTCGAAGGTCAGCCCGAAATGGTCGTTGCTGGCCAGATTGGATGAATCGCGGCGCATCTCGTTGGAGATCCGGTGGCCTGGCTCAGACTCCCAGAGCCGGGCGGAGACGTACAGGTTGCTGGCGTCGTAGAAGACCCAGACTTCGGTTTTCTCCGTAGCCGGCTGGCGCTCGTGCGGCTCCTGCTGCACGAAGTCGCCAAACGACGGCACATCGCGGTAGAAGGGCTCTTCCAGCTGTCCGTCGAGCACAAAGGGCGACGGCACGCGCATGGTGCGCAGCGTGACCCGGCCCTCGGCATCTCGCGCGACGACGGCCGGGGCGCTGGGGGGGGCAGGTCCCTGGACAAGAGGATCGGTGCCTGGACGTGCGACGGCCGGGGCCGCGACAGCCACGCACGCGAGGAGCACGATCACGCACCGAAGCATCCTTGATCAGATTCTATCGCGGAACTCTGTGCATTCCCGCATGTCATGCTCGAGCTTCCCTCGGGCCAACCTCGAATCATTTCGCCGCAATCGCGCGATGCTTACGTGTCGTCGCCCGTCGCGACGCCGAATCGGTGATCTCTTCGATTCCGTTGACATCGGGGAAGGTAAGACGCTATCTTACCTGCATGAAGACTGCGGTATCCTCGAAGGGGCAGATCGTGCTGCCTGCTGAGCTCCGGCGGCAGGATCGGATCGAAGCCGGCCAGGAGTTCGATGTAGAGCGTCTCGACAGAGGAGACTACCGCCTCGTCCGACGCGCCGCCCGGCCGAACGACGGCGCGGTGGACTGGCTCCTGGACTGTCCTCAGAAGGGCTTCTTCGTGCCCATCGACGGTGAGTCGACCGACACGTTGTGAAGTACCTGGTCGACGCGAACGTCCTGAGCGAGCCGACCAAAGCAGTGCCTCATCCGATTGCGCTCGAATGGCTTCGCACCCACGAGCAGGACATCGCCGTCGATCCCATCATCCTCGGTGAGATGCGTTACGGCATCCTGCTCCTGCCGAAAGGAAAGAAGCGAGCGCGTCTCGAACGCTGGTTCGACGCCGGTGTGCAGCGCCTCCATTGCCTGCCCTGGGAAGCGGACACGGGTTTGAGATGGGCCCAGTTGCTCGCGCGTCTTCGCACGACGGGGAAGGCGATGCCGATCAAGGATAGTTTGATCGCCGCCACCGCGCTCGTTCACAATCTCATCGTGGTCACGCGCAATCGTTCGGACTTCGCGAAGGCAGGCGTCAAGATCGTCGATCCGTTCAAAGAGGGCACACCATGAAGCTTGTCGCTCGAATACTGGCCGCCGCGCTCGTCGCCGCACCGGTGTCGGCTGCGGATCCCCCCGGATTTTCGTTATGGAAGGCCGCGGATCTGAAGTCGCACGACGCTGCGCTCTCGACCAACGTCGCCGCCGATCATTCGTCGCGCGAAACGCTGGCGGACTACGGTGACCATCGATTCCGCATGCTGTATCGCGACGCGGACGGCAACCCCGAGCAACACGACCAGATTATCGACATCGTGATCGTGCAGAGCGGCGAGGGCACGCTGCAGCTCGGCGGCACGATGGTGGGACGCCGCGAGACGACGCCAGGGGAATACGTCGGCACCCGTCTCGACGGCGGCAGCCGCTACGCGCTCGGGCCTGGCGACATCGTCCACATTCCGTCGGGCATTCCCCACAGCTTCCTGGTGCCGCCAGGAAAGCATGTCACGTACGTCCTGTTGAAGATTCCAGCGAAGTAGCGTACGCCACCACCGACGTCGCGATGACGTCCGCCTTGTTGACGTGAGCGCGCAGCTGCGCCGAACCCCGCTCCCGGACGCAGAGCTTCACGAGGGCCGAGGTGTCCAGGTACAGGATCAACGCCGGCCCTCGGCCACCCAATCCGAAAGGTCTATCGCGATCACAACTGACGGCACCCACATCGTCTACAGAGTGGCGGCCGGCGGTCTCGCGGTGCGGTCAACCAACGATCTGGCGCCCACTCCACTCCAGGGGCCGGGCCCAAGCGTAATTGGCCCATTCATCTCGCCCGAGGGTGCCTGGGTTGGCTACAACGATCAGGGCGACCACACGATCAAGAACGTGCCGATCGTCGGCGGGACGCCCTTCACGATTTGCAAACTGGGCGCCGGCGCCTCCGTGCTAGGAGCGAGCTGGGGAGCCGGCGAGACGATCGTGTACGGAATCGACTCGAAGCGGGTCGCCTTCACATCCGACCGGGACGGCGTCGAGAACATTTACTGGCAGGCGGCAGATGCGTCGGGAATGGCGGAGCGGCTGAGCGACGCGTCATCATCGCCGCAGTTGCCGAATTCATTTACGAAGGATGCCCGTCAGTTGCAGATCAACACCTCATGCATGCTCACCGCGTCGATCGGCAGTCCGCCGGCCGATCTCAACCGCGCCCGGTGGGTTGGCGACCATCGAAACGACTGTGTTATCGGTCCGGTGCGGGTGTGCGTCCTCGCTGTTAGGATCCCGCCGTACCGACGTTTACCATCTGTCTGTCTGTCACCCGGACGAGTTTGGGTATCATCTCCAACACCCGCCCAGGCGCGATCTTGCGAGGTCTCTCATGACGATGCGACTGCTTGGACTGTTTCTCGCGGCGGCCCTCTTGCCCCGCCCCACGTATGCGCAGACCATTGCCGCACCGGTACAGGCCGGGGCGTGTGCGGTGTTCGTGCGACTGGCGCCTCCGGGGGGGGCCGGGACCGAAATCGAGCTCGAGGTCAACAAGAAGAAGCTGCCGCGGACGGCGGCCGACGGGAAAGCCGAGATCCGCATTGCGTTGACGGGACCGCTTGGGGAAGGCGATGAGCTGCGGGCCCGCCGACTGGATCCGTCAAATGCCGCGGGTACGCTGGGGCCAGCGGTGTCGGTCGTCAAGGGCGGCGGCCCCGCAGAATGCAGCGCACCTTCAGACGACGACGTCGTCAGCGACGAGCGGGAACCGTTCGAAGCGTCGGGATACGTCGGCGGCGCCATCGACAACTTCGCGCCCGCCAGCGTGGGCGGTTATCAGAATTCCGAGGCGGGCGGGAGGCAGAATCGGGTCGTCGGCGGCTTCGACTTCGAGTTCCGGATCACCGGTTCGCCCGAAAGCCGGCGCCAGGTCTGGATCTTCGGCGAGACGCTGCACGGCGTACGGGGGGCCGACATCAACTGCGCGCCTGACAATACGGACAAGCCGGCGGTGTGCGACAAGCTCTCGGTCACCAACGCCCGGGCGCAGTTGCAGTACGTGCTGGAGCATGCAACGAGCATGGAGGCCTTCGGTGGCGTGCGCGCCGAGTTCCTCACGCTCCAGGGCGACACCGACACGCCCGCAAAGCTGTACGCGACGGTGCGTTTCGGCGTGATGATGCTCAATGGACAGGTGATGACGACCGATCCGTTGACGTCCCAGGAGCGGCAGATCAAGGCCAATCACGCCTATCGTGCGGACCATGTCGGCGGGGGGTTGCTCATGCCCAAGGGCAACTTCACGGGCAGCTACCTCGAGATCGGGTGGGGCCGGACGGACCTCTTCGATAACGAGGACATCAAGAACCACTGGCGACGCCTGAAAATCGACGGGGCGCTCAGCATCAAGCTCAAGGGTCCCATGTACGGATTCGTGCAACTGTTTGCCGACTTCGATCCGAGCGGCAAATCCGCAGACAGCGTGCAGACGTTCTTCGGCATGAGCTTCGAGATCCCGGAGTTCTTCAAATGAAGGCCCAGCGCGCGTTACGCGGGCTTCTGAGCGTGGCGATGGTCGCGTCGGCTGGCGGCCTTCTGGTGTCCGCCGCGGAGCCTGTGGCTGTGCGTCTGTTGGCGCGATACTGGCCGGTTCCGCCCGACGTATGGACGGGACGGTCGACGTGGACGCCACCGGAGAAGGCGGCGCTCGACAAGCGGCGCCTGAGCGATCTCGGCGTCGCGTTCTCCGGCGGCGGCACGCGGTCGGCGGCGGCAACCGTCGGACAACTCCGCGGGTTGCTGGCCAACGGCTGGTTGAAGCACGTGCGCTACCTCACGGCCGTCTCGGGCGGATCGTGGACGGCGGTCCCGTTCACCTATGCGCAAACCGACGCGGCGCTCCTGCTGGGCAAGCCGCTCCCGCCTGAAGAGCTGACGCTCGCTGAGGTCGAACCCTTGGCGAAGGAACCTGCCATGGCCCGCTCGATCGCCCAGTCGGGGCTGTTTGCACAGGGTGCCCGGGAGGCCGTGAAGATCGTGACTCGGGCCGAGCTGGCCAAGCGGAAGGTCCCTCCGGAGATTGAGTCCGTGTTGAATCGGTTCATCGGCGGACAGACGAGCGAGACCTACGCGAACCTGCTCTCGAGATTCTTCATCTCGCCGTACATCAGAGGCGGCTCCACGTTGAAATACACGTGGGACAAGGACTCGCTCGATGACATCAAGGCGGTCGATCCAAGCCTCAGCGTCGGAGAGTTCGTACGTGCGGCGGACGATCGGCCATTTCTGATCGTCGGCGGCACGATGATCTATCAGCATCCCGCCTACGACTATCCGCGCCTCATCCCCGTCGAGTACACGCCCCTCTATACGGGCGTGCGCCAGCAGTTCGGGGACAGGCTGGGCGGCATCTACGTATCGCCGTTCGCGTACGACGCTGCTGGCGCCGAGGTCGGGGACGGCCAGACGGTCCGGGTCACGGCCAAAGCGCGGCAACGTCCCTTCACGCTCGCGGACGTCGTGGCGTCGAGCGGAGCGGCGCCGTTGCTGGCCTTGTATCGGGGCGTCCCGGCGACAGTGCTCAAGCGAGCGACGGTCGTGTTTCCCACGTTCAATCACTTCACCGTGCGCATGTCTCCGGAAGGTGCGAAATCGCAGCCGGTGGTGGAACGCCTGCTCCACGGCGATGGAGGATTCTCGGACAACCTGGGCGTGATGCCGCTCCTGGCGAGGCAGGTGCACAACATCCTGGTGTTCGTGAACGGGCAGGAGCCGTTCACCGAGAACAAGTCGATCGAGTCGATGTTCTGGCCGCTCGCCAAGTATGAGGACGTGGGTGGCGATCGTTCGATGAACGACGTGTTCGAGCCGGCACAGTACTGGGAGCTCAAGGAGGGCCTCGAGAAAGCGGTCGCCAGCGGCGGTCCGGCTGTCTATTGTGGGGAGAACTGGAAGGTGCGCGCCAACGAGATCTACAACGTCGCGCCGTACGACAACCTGAATATCTGCTGGGTCCACAACGAGCTCATCCCGGCCTGGGTCGGACAGCTGCCCGAGGAGACGAAGAAGCTCCTCGAGACAAAGCCTTTCAAGCACTTTCCGTGGTTCGCGACGTTCGAGGAGAACAAGCCCTACGTCATCCGTCTGTCGTCGGCGCAGGTGAACCTGCTCGCGCACCTCTCGGCCTGGAGCGTCACGAGCGACAAGGGCCGGCAGACGATCGAGCGCGCCATGGGGCAGGTCCTTCAGGACTGATGTAGATGGCGGATGCAGGTGAGCCAGCGGTGAAAGACGCGGCCCCTCCGGCCGTCCGCCAGCAGCCCGTGGTGAAAGTCATATCGGGCTGTTACAGTCCGAGGCGCATGCAGAGAAAGGGGTCTGGCCCCTGTGTTTTCGCGTGTCGCAAAGGGGTCTGACCCCTTTTTTCGAGCGGCAACTCACTTGCGCCACGGACTGCTAGCAGCAGCGCTGGCACTGTCTAGAACGCTTCGAGAATCGAGCTGACAATCGTGCGGGCGAAATCGCTGGTCATGCGTTCGAAGGCGTTCGCGTCCTGCCCGAAAAACGCCGCGGGATCGAGCGCTGTCGTGCCGCTCTGGACCGGGAAATCCTGACTGAACACGAGGCTGGGGTTTTCCCAGAGCACCTTGTTTTCGCGCAGGTCGCGCAGTTCCACGTGAGCCGTCATCCGCAGCGTGTAGCTGGTCGCCAGCTGCTGGGTGCCGAAACTGGTGGGCGTGGACACCACGGTCAGCACCTCTGCCGTCAGAACCGCGTCGACCCCGGTGGCGTCCGGGACGATCTTGTATCTACCGCGGCCGATGAACTCCGACCGGACCTTCTCGGTCAGCTGAGTCTCGAGGTTGAACACCGAGGTCCGGTTCGCGATAGCGGGTACGCCAATCGTCTGAATGTAGGACGGCAGAAACGAGCCGCGGCCCGCGAGTGAGTAGCCACATCCTGAAAGACTGAGCGTCCCGACTATCAACGCTCCGCCACAGACGACACCGAGGACAGGACGCTTCATGCCACCACCACCGACACCAGCGGACCCTTCGCCACGACAACTTTGCGAATCGTCCTGCCCTCCGTGTGCGTGCGTACGGCGGCGTCTGCGAGCGCCCGTTCGCGCAGTTCATCGTCTGACAGCCCGGCTTCCACCGTCAGACGCGCCCGCACTTTGCCGTTGATCTGCACCGGCACGACAACCTCCGTCGCCCTGGCGACCTCCGGATCGAAGGAGGGCCAGGCGGCCCGCGCGAGTCCCCCGGCATTTCCTAGCGCGTACCACATCTCCTCGGCGGTGTGTGGCGCGAAGGGGGAGATCATCAGGACCAGCGCGTCGATCGCCTCGCGGAGAACTCCCACAGTCTGTGTGCGCTCCGTGCAGGCGACCGGCGGCTCGCCGCGCCTTGGCGCGCCATGTGCCGTCTGCTCGCTGAAGGCGTACAGCTCGTTGACGAGCTCCATGAGCGACGAGACCGCGGTGTTGAGATGCATCCGCTCTTCGATATCGGCGGTCACCCGCCGAATCGTCTCGTGCGTCTTGCGCCGCAGCGCCCGTTCTGCGCCCGTGCAGTCATCGCCGCATGTCGGGATCCCCTCGCCGCCGATGGTTTCCGCCCAGTGGTCTGCGAGCCGCCAGACGCGCAGCAGAAACCGGAAGCTGCCCTCGAGGCCTGCGTCGCTCCATTCCACTTCCTTTTCAGGTGGAGCCACGAACATGACGTACAGCCGCAGCGCGTCGGCGCCGTACTTGGTCAGCATGTCGTCGGGATCGACCACGTTGCCCTTGGACTTCGACATGACCGCCCCGCCCTTGAGCACCATCCCCTGCGTCAGCAGGCGTGTGAATGGCTCGTCGAAGGTCAGCAGGCCCACGTCGCGAAGGACCCGCGTGAAGAAGCGCGAGTACAACAGATGCAGAATCGCGTGCTCGACGCCGCCGCTGTAAAAGTCGACCGGCATCCAGTAGACGGTGCTGGCGGCCGAGAACGGCAGCTCGCTGTTCTTCGGATCGCAGAAGCGCAGGAAGTACCACGACGAATCGACGAACGTGTCCATCGTGTCGGTCTCGCGCCGGGCGGGACCACCACACGTCGGGCACGTGACGTTGACGAACTCCGGAACCTGGGCCAGCGGCGAATCACCACGGCCCGAGAAGCTCGGCACTTTGGGGAGCTCGACCGGCAGCTGGGCGTACGGCACCGCGACGGTCCCGTCCTTCAGGCAGTGGATGATGGGAATCGGCGTGCCCCAATAACGTTGTCGCGAGACACCCCAGTCCTTCAGCCGATACTGCACTTCACCCTTGCCGATCCCCGTCTTCTCGGCGTCGGCGATCATTCGTGTCTTGATCGAGGGCGACTCCTCACCCGTGTATTCGCCGGAATTCACCAGGCGGCCGTACGCGCTCACCGCCTCCTGCATCGAGTCTGGCGCCGGCACCTCCGCCGCGGACTGCACGACGAATGTGATCGGCAGTCCATATTTTCTGGCGAACTCGAAATCGCGCTGATCGTGCGCCGGGACGCCCATGATCGCGCCCGTCCCGTACTCGGCCAGGACGAAGTTGGCGATCCAGATCGGCACCAGCTCGCCGGTGAACGGGTTGATTGCCTTGCGTCCGGTGTCGAAACCCTCTTTCTCGATTTCACCGGTCAGTCGGGCTTGGCGATCGAGCGCGCGAAACTTCGCCACGCGCGCGCGGAAGGCCGCCGGATCCCTGCTCTCAGCAGTAAAACGATCGACCATCTGATGTTCGGGAGCCAGCAGCACGAAGGTGGCGCCGTAGATGGTATCGATCCGCGTTGTAAAAACCTCTATTGCGTCTGTCGGGTCCGCTTCAAGGCGGACACCACGTACGGGGTCGGCCGGGTCCGCCTGAAGGCGGGCACCACGTACTTTGGTGTCTGCACCAGCGATGGGGAACTCGAGCCGGGCGCCTTCCGAGCGTCCGATCCAGTTCCGCTGCATGACGACGACCTTTTCCGGCCAGGCGTCGAGCGTGTCGAGCCCCTTCAACAATTCGTCGGCGTAGGCGGTGATCCGGAAGAACCACTGCTCGAGATCGCGGGTGACGACCGTCGTGCCACAGCGCCAGCAGGCGCCCTCGACCACCTGCTCGTTGGCCAGGACCGTCTGACAACTCGGACACCAGTTGACGGTCGAGCGCTTGCGGTATGCCAGCCCGCGCTCGAACATCTTCAGAAAGATCCACTGGTTGAACTTGTAGTAGTCGGGCTGACAGGTCGCGATCTCGCGGCCCCAGGCATAGCTGATGCCGAGGCGCTGCAACTGACCCTTCATGTGGGCAATGTTGTCCAGCGTCGACGTCTCCGGGTGCGTTCCCGTCTTGATCGCGGCGTTCTCCGCCGGCAGCCCGAACGCGTCCCACCCGAAGGGATGCAGGACGTTGTAGCCGCGCAGCCGCTTGGTACGCGCCATCACGTCGCCGATGATGTAGTTGCGAACGTGCCCGACGTGCGCATGGCCCGACGGGTAGGCGAACATCTCCAGGCAGTAGTACTTCGGGCGCTTCGCGTCGGCTTCCACTTCGAAGGCGAGCGAAGAGGTCCAGAGCTGCTGCCACTTCTTATCGAGCTGCTGCGGTCTGTAGTCGGCCATCGGATTGAACCTTCATTCTACCTGTGCGTCGGCATCCTGCCCTAGACCTGGGCGGCGGGGCCGCGTCCTTGAATTCTCCCCACACCGGCAGCCGAGCGCTTTCGCAACCGTGCCACGGCGTCATCGTGCCGTGAAAGGTGACCGGACATCCTGGTCCGCCACGCGGTCGCGATGGAAAGAGCGCAGGACTGAAAGGTTGAGGCGGGAGGGCAAATGGCGTGGGCTAGAAATGTGATGCAAGGCGGTTTCAACACATCCGAGCTCGAGCAACTGAAGAAACGGTTTCCGGTGTAATGATCGCAACGACGCTACGCCGGCAGGACTGAAGTCCTGCGCTACGAGTACGACGCTGAGGTCTGCCGTGCAGGGGTACTCGTAGCGCAGACCTTCAACCTGACGGCGCGGGCGGCATCCGGCCAATGAAGGACCCGGAGTCGTTCGGCAATACGCAGATGTCGCCCCTTGCCTCCTACAAGGCGCCGAAACGGTATTTCTCGGGAGGCGCGGGCCTCACCTCCACGGCGCGGGACTATGCGCGGTTTGCGCAGATGCTGCTGAACGGCGGTTCACTCGGCGGTGTGAGGCTGCTCGGGCCGAAGACCATCGAGTTGATGACCGCCAGCCACACCTCCGACCTGCCACCGGCTGGGTTGATCGGAGCAGGAGCCCAATTCGGCCTCGGGTTCCGCGTGGTGACCGACGTCGCTGCCACGCAGACGCAAGGATCGGCGGGCATGTTCGGCTGGAGCGGCATCTACGGGACGGTGTTCTGGGTGGACCCGAAGGAGCGGCTTGTCGCCATCATGATGGTGCAGCGCTACCCCGGTTCGACTGTGGCCGCGGGGTTCCAGCCGCTCGTCTACCAGGCGCTCACTCGATGATCACGCCTTCGGCGGCTCGAATCCAATCCGCTTCCGTGACACGCGTGGCGGGGTCCTGAGCGCCCGGATTGCCTGGAACACCACGGTGAACTGCTCGTCGTACTTCGTTTCGAGCGCGTCGAGCTTCCTCGCGAGATCGGCATGGGACTGGAGCATCTGACGAAGCCTGACAAACGCGCGGACGACCACAATGCTCATCTGAACCGCGCTCGGACTGTTCACCACGTTTGCGGCCATGATGGCGCCGTGCTCGGTGAACACGAGGGGCAAATGCCGCCGGCCGCCATGCGCCCTCAAACTTGAGGTCGCAATTTGCGACCTCAAGTTCACAAACTCTCTGTGTGTCAGACGAAACATGAAATCCGGCGGGAATCGCCGGGCGTTACGTCTCACCTGCTCGTTGAGCCGCTTGGTGGTCGTCCCGTACACCGCTGCCAGGTCCGCGTCCAGCATGACGTTGTGCCCTCGCACTCTCAAGATCGTGTGCTCAATCCTGTCAACGGGCGCCAGGGCCCGAGCGACCGATTCGTGCTTTCGCATGACTCGAGCTTGTGCCGACTGCTCCGCCGCTTTCAAGATCATGCCCGGTCCACCTGCAGATTTTGTGCAACCGGACAGTGCATCGCCGGGTGCCGGCGCCGTGCTCTAACCAGGGAGACTGCATGGGCCACTCGCCAAAATGGTCAATAATGAGCGCAAGGGGTAAACGGATGTCCACGATCCAGCTTCTCATCACCGCCGTTCTGACCGCCTCCTCTCTCGTCGGTTTCGCAGGGGCGGTCGCGGCGGCCGACATCGAGGATCGCGTGCAGCATGGCTACGCCAACTCGAACGGGGTCAAGATTCACTACGCGACACTGGGTTCCGGCCCGCTCGTCGTCATGATTCACGGCTTCCCCGACTACTGGTACACGTGGCGCGCTCAGATGGAAGGTCTGGCGGATCGCTTTCAGGTTGTGGCCATCGACCAGCGCGGCTACAACCTGAGCGACAAGCCGTCGGGTGTCGAGAACTACGACGTCCGTCTGCTCGTCGGCGACGTGATCGCGGTCATCAAGCACCTGGGCAAACCGAACGCGATTATCGTCGGCCACGACTGGGGCGGCATCGTGGCGTGGAATCTCGCGATGAATGCGCCGGAGCTCGTCGAGCGCCTGGTCATCCTCAACCTGCCGCATCCGCGCGGACTCGGCCGCGAGCTCGCGCACAATCCCGAACAGCAGAAGAACAGCGCCTATGCCCGGCAGTTTCAGACGGAGGGCGCGGAGAAAGCGCTCACCGCTGAAGGGCTCGCCGGATGGGTGAAAGATTCGGCGGCCCGGTCGAAGTACGTCGAAGCCTTCAAACGGTCCGACTTCACGGCGATGCTGAACTATTACAAGCGGAACTATCCGCGCGAGCCGTACACGGAAGATCCGTCACCGGTCAAGAAAGTCCAGTGCCCGGTGCTGATGATTCATGGCTTGAAGGACACGGCGCTTCTGGCCCCGGCGCTGAACAACACCTGGGAGTGGGTCGACAAGGACTTGACGATCACGACGGTGCCGTCTGCGGGGCACTTCGTGCAGGCCGATGAGCCGGCCTTTGTGACGAAGACGATTCGGTCCTGGCTGCTGCGATAGCTGGATCGTCCCCGCTGAAAAGCTCCTGATGAAGAGCTTTGCCAGGTACTGAGCTATGCTCCGGTGCTCATGGCGTCGCGGTGGGTGGGTGTGGACTTCGGCACGACGAACAGCGCTGTCGCGTTCGTCGAAGGCTCAGGTCCCCCGCATCTCGCCCACTTTCCCAGCGCCCATGGCCCTCGGCCGACATTTCCTTCGGTGCTCTACTTCGAGCCGAAGTCCCGGTCGACCGCCGGCTCCGCGGCCATTGAGCGGTACCTGGCCTCCGAGTCCAAGGGCCGCTTCATCCAGTCGCTGAAGGCGTACCTCGCCGACAGCACCTTCGAAGGGACCGGAATTGGCACGCAGTACTACACGCTTGAAAAGCTGATCGCGCTCATCGGCAAACATATGGGTGACGAGCTCGGGTTCGCGTCGTGGCCGGCGCCGCGGCGAATCATCCTTGGACGGCCGGTCCATTTCTCCAACCCGCCCGACGCCGGGCTCGACGCGTTTGCCACCGAACGCCTGCTGACCGCGATCGGTCTCGCAGGCTTCGAGGAGATTGTGTTCGAGTACGAACCGGTCGCCGCCGCGTACGCCTATGAAGCCCGGCTACGCCGCGATGAACGGATATTGATTGGAGACTTCGGCGGCGGCACGAGCGACTTCACGATCATCTCGGTCGGGCCCGGCGTCCGGCAGCGCGGCCGCCGCGCGTCCGACATCATCGGCACGGACGGCGTCCCGATCGCCGGCGACGCATTCGACAAGCGCATCATCCGCAACCTCGTCGCGCCCCGTCTCGGGATGGGCGGCGAGTATCTCTCCCCGCCGAACAAGTTCCTGCCGGTTCCCAGCTGGCCGTACGAGCGGCTCGAGCGGTGGCACTACCTGTCGTTTCTGAAATCTTCGTCGACGCTCGAGATACTGGAAAGAATTCAACGGACCGCGTCCACGCCGGAACGGCTCGAGGCGTTCGTGCTGCTGATACGCAACGAGCTGGGTTATCAGCTGCACGAAGCGGTGCAGCGCACCAAGTTCGATCTCTCGACGAGCATGGAGTCGGAGTTCGCGTTCGAGTGCGGCCCGGTGGGGATCCGCAAGAAGGTGACGCGCGCGGACTTCGAGCGATGGATCGCGGACGAGCTCAATACGATCTCGGGTTGCGTCGATCGATTGATGGCCGCATCGAGCCTCGATTTCAGCGGAATCGATCGCGTGTTTCTGACAGGCGGTTCATCGTTTGTCCCCGCGGTCCGGACAATCTTCGTCGATCGATTCGGCGAGGAGAAAGTCACGGGCGGCGAAGAGTTGACGTCGGTGGCGACCGGTCTTGCCTTGCGCGCGCGTGAGCAGTGGCCCGCGGCGGCGGGATGAAGAGGAAGCGGACAGGTCCCTGTCAGCTACGAGAATCCGTCGTTGAAGATGACGCTCACGCCGGACGGACAACACGTGACGTTCAACGCGCGGAAGACAGAAAGCAACCTGTGGTTGCTGGGCGGAATCGGGCCGGCGCGGCAAGGCCAGAGCCTTCGGAAGTGAGAAGTAGAGAGTGAGAAGGCAGAAGCAGGTGTTGCAGGAGTACTTTGCGGTCGTCACGCGCAAACTCGCCGTAGACGCGGCGACAGCGCGTGCCAAGGTTGAGTTATTCGGCGCGTTCAGCGCCGCGCCAATCGATCTTGACGACGAGCTGGCGGCGATCGACCTGCACCGGGGTGCAACGCACTGGGCGCGCCTTTGGGAGCGAATCGTGACTGCACTGCGCCCAAACGGGCGCTTTGCCGGCGATATCTTCGGAGAGAAGCACGCCTGGGCCGCTGACCCGGGAATCCATGTGATGCCGGAAGAGGCGCTCCGCCACCAACTCGAAGGCCTCGTGGTTGAGACCTTTGACATCGAGGATGGCTTCCGACCGAGCGGTGGTGAGCTCACGAGATGGCACGCCTTCGGGATTGCGGTGCGAAAGCCGCCAGGTAGGTCGTAGTCGTAGGTAGTGTCCGGCTTTAGCCAGATCTTGAAAATCGTGACGCGCGGCGCGCCTGGCGTCGCGAGTCAGTTCGCGTCGCCGAACCCATGCCGCTCGAAGTTCAGGTCTTCTCCAGTCGCGAGGCAGCCTTGTCCTGGCTGGACTCCACGCCGTAGTCGGCGGGCGCCCTTGGATGTAAACTGCGCTGGTAACGCCGTGAACGGCATGGCGGCTGGAGGCAGGTATGTCCACACTACGTTTCTCGGGAATCGCGTGCGCCACCGTTTTCGCGCTCGTCTCGGGCTCCGCCGCGGCGCAGGACGCGGCGGCGGTCATCGCCGACGCCTCCAAGGCCATCGGGGTCGAGGCGTTGAACACGGTCGAATATTCGGCAACGGGCTTCGACTTCGTGTTCGGCCAGGCCTACAACCCGAGCTCGCCGTGGCCGAAGTTCATCGAGAAGAGCTACACGCGCGCGATCGACTTCCGAACGCCCGCGTCGAAGGTCGATCGGGTCCGCATGCAGGGTGAGAACCCGCCGCACGGCGGTGGCCAGCAGCCGGTCATCGGCGACCAGCCGCAGAGCCAGACCATCATCGTCAACGCCAGCACGCCGTGGGTGCAGCAGCTCGAAATCTGGATGATGCCGCACGCATTCCTGCGGGCCGCGACCACCAACCACGCGACGGCGACGTCGCGGACGGTTGCGGGCAAGCGGTACACCGTCCTGTCGTTCAAGGGACAGAACAACGCGCAGGTGAACGGCTACATCAACGATCAGCACCTGGTCGAGCGCGTCGAAACCTGGATCGACACCGCCTACCTCGGCGACACGCTGTTCGAGTCGATCTACAGCAACTACAAAGACTTCGGCGGCGTGAAATTTCCCATGAAAATTGTCCAGACCGAGGGCGGCTATCCGATCTTCGATCTGGTGGTCAGCGACGTGAAGCCGAACGCGGCGGTGACGATTCAGGCGCCGCAGGGGCGAGGCGGGGCGCCGGCGGGAGGGCCCGCGGCGGGTGCGGCTCCAGCCGCTGGAGTACCGACCGAGAAACTGGCGGAGGGCGTCTACCTCATTCTCGGCGGCTACGCGAGCGTCGCCGTGGATTTCAGGGACTACATCGTGGTCATTGAAGGACCGCAGAGCGAGGCGCGCGCGATCCAGATCATCGACGCGGCGAAGAAGCTGATTCCCGGCAAGCCGATCCGGTACGTGGTCAATACGCATCACCATTTCGATCACTCGAGCGGTTTGAGAACGTTCGTGGCCGAGGGCGCGACCGTCGTGACGCACGAGGTCAACAAGCCGTACTTCGAGAAGCTGTTCGCGCTGCCTCACACCCTCGTGCCAGACCGGTTGGCCGAGACCAGGAAGACGCCGACGTTCGAGACGATGACCGAGAAGAAGGTGCTGACTGATGGCACCCACGTCATCGAGCTGCACCACCTCCGCGGCAGCGGCCACAACGAAGGCCTGGTGGTCGCCTATCTGCCGAAGGAGAAGATCCTGATCGAGGCCGACGCCTATAACCCGCCGGCCCAGCCGAACGCGCCCCGGCCCGCGACGGTGAGCCCCTACACGGCGAATCTCATGGAGCACATCGACCGGCTGAAGCTCGATGTCCAGCGGATCATCCCGATCCACTACCCAGCGGACAACCGCAACGTGACCCTGGCGGAGCTGACGAGATGGGTTGGCCGCGGGAATTGACACGGCCGTCGGCCGCGTCAGGGCGCGACGCGTCCTCAATGGGCAAAGTCACATTGACTGTATTTTACTCATGAGTAAAATACAGTCAGGGTGATATTGCTCATATGCCCGCCGGACGATATCCGGAATTCGCCGTGGAATGCAAAACCGGAGAACGATCGGTATCCCCGTCCGCCATCTATTTCAAGGCGCGGACGCCGATCCCGGTGTTCTATCAGACGCACCTGGGCGCCCAGGATTTCATGCATGTCAGCTCTGGAATCCGCGTTCTTCCCTTCCACCGGCTGGCCAGCGAGCTGAACCTTCCCTGATCGGCGCGCCGGTAGACGAAGCTCCCGCCGCTCAGCGAGCGCGTTTCGCGGCGTCGAAGGCGGCGGGCCAGTTCAGGATGACCTTGATGTCGTTGGTGGGACCTGGGTTCGTTGGCGTGGCCGTGGCGGCGGCGCCGGTTGTGCTGGCAGCGGGGGCGTTGAGTTGCAGCAGAAAGCGGCCGGACGGAGAAATGCTGAAGCCGGGGCTGGAGACGGGCCCGCGCGGAAACAGAGGTGCCGGAGCAGCAGTGATCAGCGAAGAGCCGCTCGGCTTGAGCGCAACTGACATCATATCGGCGGAGGCGGCGGAGTTCCAGAAAAGTTCCTTGTTGTCCCGATTCCAGCGCGGAGAGCTTCCGCCAACAATCGAGACCTTCTGCTTGAAGCGGGGTTCGGGGAAGGACTGAATCCACACCGCCGGTACATACCGCCGACCCCAAGCAGGGTGACAAT
>JAHFUL010000042.1:19352-21689 GCA_023265155.1 Acidobacteriota bacterium | reverse complement strand
TATCGCGTACTGATCCCGCACCGTCAAGTCAGCCGAACCAGGGGTGTCAGCCGAACCAGGTGGTTCTGCTTCTGCCCCTTCCTCAGCAGAAACAAACGGCCGCCAATCGCGTGCTCCTGCATCAGACGGGCCTGCGGGTCGGCCGCACGACGATTGTTCACGTACACACCACCCGATTGGACGAGCCGTCGCGCCTCGCTCTTCGAGGGCGCCAGCTTCACTCGCGTCAATAGATCGACGACGCCAATGCCATTGGCGCCGAGCTCACTCACGTCAAGCTCCGTAGACGGCACATCGTCGAACACCGCGAGCACGTCCTCCACGGGCAGACTCGTGATGTCCTCTGCAAACAGGAGCGCCGAGGCGTGCTCGACTCGCGACACCTGCTCGGCGCCATGAACCGTCTTCGTCACCTCGCGCGCGAGGGCCCGTTGGGCCTCCCGGGTCTCGGGTGACGACTTCATCGACGCGTCAAGCTCGTCAATGGCCCGGCGATCGAGGAACGTGAAGGACTTCAGGTAGGTGACCGCGTCGGCATCCTCCGTGTTCAGCCAGAATTGATAGAAGCGGAACGGCCTCGTTCGCTCGGAATCGAGCCAGACGGCGCCGGCCTCGGTCTTCCCGAACTTCGCTCCTGATGGCGTCATCATCAGCGGCCACACCAGGCCGTGCGCCTTCTTCGCGCGCACCTTTCGGATCAGGTCGATGCCCGCCGTAATGTTGCCCCACTGATCGCTCCCCCCCACCTGGAGCACGCAGTTGTGCTCATCGAACAGCTTCAGGAAGTCGAAGGACTGGAGCAGGAGGTAGCTGAACTCCGTGTACGAGATGCCCTCCTCGCTCTCGAGTCGCCGACTCACCGACTCCTTCTGCAGCAGGTAATTCACGGTGAAGTGCTTGCCGACGTCGCGCAAGAACGTCAGGATATCGATCGTGCCAAGCCAGTCGGCATTGTTCACAAAGCGCGCGGGGTTGGACGACGCATCGAAATCTAGAAATCGCTCTAGCTGCCCGCGAATGCCGGCGACGTTCTGTTCGACCTCTTCGTTCGAGAGAAGGACCCGCTCCAGCGACTTGCCGCTGGGATCGCCAATCATGCCCGTGCCGCCACCGATGATGGCGATTGGCGAATGACCCTGACGCTGCAGGCGAGCCAGCATGAGGGCAGGCAGCAGATGACCCACATGCAGGCTCGAGGCAGTTGGATCGAACCCGCTGTACACCGTCACGCGCTCCTTGCTCAGGAGATCGGCCACCCCGTCGGTCGCGTCGTAGACCAGGCCTCGCCACAAAAGCTCGTCGAAGAGATTCGCCATGAAAACCCGTTTACTATAGCAGTCGATGGCGATGGCGATCACGAGGCGCGCCGCTCTCAAAGCATTTGTCGCCGGCAGTGTCGGGGTCGTCTGCGGCGGGGGCGCATACGGATATTTCTTCGAACGCCACGCGGTCGAGCTCACCCGCGCCGATCTGCCGATCGTGGGCCTCCCGGCTGCGCTGAGCGGTCTGCGTATCGGACTGCTCACGGACGTGCACCGGAGCCGGTGGGTGTCGGCCGATGACGTTGTGCACGCGGTGGCCCTGCTGATGGCGGCTCGCCCCGATCTGATCGTGCTCGGCGGAGACTACGTCACGTGGGGCGACCGGCAGTACGTGGGCTCATCCTCCGAGGCTCTCTCCCTCCTCTCGGCGCCAGAGGGTGTCTACGGCATCCTGGGCAACCACGACGACGACCACGACATGCCCGCGGCGCTTTCCGCACGCGGCGTCCAGATGCTCAAGGACGCGAGGACGCGGCTCACGATCCGGAACGAATCGCTGGAGCTCGCAGGAATTCGGTTCTGGACCAAACGCGCAACCGATATCGGGGCCGTATTGCGGGGCGCAACGGGCACCCGCGTCCTGCTCGCACATGATCCGCGGCGGATCGTAGAAGCCGAGGCTCTGAAGATTCCTCTGGTGCTGTCGGGGCACACCCATGGAGGACAAGTGGTGCTGCCTATCGCCGGCGCCGTTGCCGCGCGGAAGTTCCCCGTTGTCGCCGGCCTCGCACGCCGCGGAAACACCACGATGTTCGTGAGCCGCGGCGTGGGGACGGTCTATGTGCCGGTCCGCGTCAATTGCCCGCCGGAAGTCGCGGTGTTGACGCTCCAGCCGGCTGACACACCGCTCCACGCCTCGCGAGACTTGAATCCGCCGAACACGGCGTGACCCGCGAACATCCAGAAACAGTCGACGGCCGCAAAACCGGCGTGCTTCAACCACACAAGATGATGGAACAGCTCCGATGGCTGGTCGGACGGATCCGGAAACCGATAATGATTCCACTTCGCGTCG
>JAHFUL010000042.1:0-19252 GCA_023265155.1 Acidobacteriota bacterium | reverse complement strand
CGGCGATGAAACGTCGACCCTCGATCCGCCATCCTCCTCTGAGCACGATGCGAACTGCCGCCGGGTAGAGCCGGTGCTCCTCGATCAGAATGCGCGCCGACAGCGTCTCGGACGTGTCGTCATCGAGCACCGGAACCGCGGCCTGCAGGACGATGGGCCCCGCATCGAGCTCCGGCGTGACGAGGTGCACGGTCGCGCCCGAGACTCGGACGCCATGAGCCAGTGCCTGCTGCTGCGCGTCGAGCCCTGGAAACGCGGGAAGGAGCGAAGGGTGAATATTGAGTACCCGTTGAGGGAAGGCCTCGAGCACCGGCGCGCCAACCAGTCGCATGAACCCGGCAAGGCACACGAGATCAACGTTGCGGGGGCGCAGCAGGTCCACAATCGCGCGGTCGTAGGCATCCCGCTCGCTGTAGTCCCGCGGGCTCAGACACAGGGCCTCGATCCCGGCCTCTCGGGCGCGCCTGAGACCGGGCGCCTCGGATCGACTTGAAACGACAACTGCGATTGTGGCGTCGAGCGATCCGTTCGAGGTCGCGTCGATGATCGATTGCAGATTGCTCCCGCGACCGGAGATGAGGACGGCAATCCGGCGGGCTGTGGAAGGGGGTTCGACCCTCGTCACTCGAGATACCTGACGCGGCGGTCCCCGGGAACGACGGCGCCAAGCCGCCATGCGTGCGACTCCCCGGCGTCGGCGAGGGCCTCGAGCACGACCGCAACATCGCCCGCGCCGCAGATGACCACAAGGCCAACGCCCATGTTGAAGGCGCGAAACATTTCCGGGCGCGCGATCGCGCCCCGCTCCTCAAGCAGCCTGAAGACCGGCGGCACGGTCCACGATCGGAGATCGACATTCACGGCGCACCCCTGCTGCGGCAGCGCCCGCGGTAGATTCTCCGTGATGCCTCCGCCGGTGATATGCGCGAGCCCTTTGACGTATCCGCCATCGAGCAGCGGAGTCACCGTGCGCAGATACGAGCGGTGAGGGGCCAGCAGGGCTTCGCCGACCGTGCAGCCCAGCTCACGCACGAATGTCTCGGGCTCGTAGCCGGCCTCGTCGAACAGCACCCGCCGCGCAAGAGAGTACCCGTTGGTGTGAAGTCCCGCGGAAGGCAGCGCAATCAGCGCGTCGCCCGGCCCGATGGTCCGGCCGTCGACGACACGGGCGCGATCCACGACGCCGACGATGAAGCCGGCGATGTCGTACTCGCCATCGGCGTAAAAGCCCGGCATCTCGGCGGTTTCGCCCCCGATGAGCGCGCAGCCGTTCTCGCGGCATCCGCGCGCCACTCCGGCAATCACCTGTTCGGCGACATCGGGAGATAGCCTGCCGGTTGCGAGGTAGTCGAGAAAAAACAGCGGGACGGCGCCCTGCACGAGCACGTCGTTCACGCAGTGATTGACGAGGTCGGCGCCGACCGTATCATGCCGGCCGGTCATGAACGCCACTTTCAGCTTCGTCCCGACACCATCCGCACTGGAAACGAGCACCGGCTCCACGTACGCCCCGCAATCCAGCTTGAACAGGCCGCCGAACGAACCGATCTCGGAGAGCACGCCGGGTGTGAACGTTCGGCGCGCCAGCGATTTGATGCGTCGCACGGTCTCGTTGCCCGCATCGATGTCGACACCGGATTGGCGGTAATCCATCAGAAATCCAGCTTGCCAATCAGCGTCTGCATCAGTTCGCGCGTCGGGGACCCCTCGGCCGACGCCCAGTACGTCCGCCTCGCGAACGCGAAGAATCGCTCCTTGTCGAGATCCTCCTCGAGCATGTCGAAGCCCTCTGCCAGGAGATCGATGGCCGCGCCTGAATTGGGACGGCTCTCGAGCAGCGTCATCAACAGCGGCGTGTTGCGCAGCGCGATCGTGCCCACCGCCAGAGCCACAGGCGCACGGGTCGGATCCTTCGACGGAACACCAATGTCGAACAGCGCCGCCGCCGCCTCCGGATGACCGCCGAGGGCGACCGAGGCCAAGCCGGCAGCCGCTCCGCGCAGGAGCTCCTGAAACCCGCTGTTCACGTCGGCGAACTTCAGTGTCTCGGTCAGGTACGTCTCATGGATCGGGCAATTGACGCCGAGGAGGCAGATGGCGGCCGCGATCGAGGGCTGCCGCTCACCGGGCGCGCTGCGCTGCAACGCTGCCAATGTTCCCAACGCTCGCGGTTCGCCCATCTTCCCCAACGCCAGCGCCGCATCGTCCTGGAGCGGCCCATCGAGCTGGGCGACAGCGCCGATGGCCTCGGCCGCGTACCGTCCCTTGTAGTCGCCGATCGCCTCGATGACGACGCTTCGAAAGAAGTCCTCGCCCCGTCCCACTTCGCGAGTCAGGACCTGCTGAACTCGTGGATCGTCGCCCAGGGCTGCCAGGGCACGGACCAGCGCAGGGCGCACGAACTCAGCGCGCTCTTTGTCGAGCGCGGCCAGCAGCTCCGGGATCATCGAGCGCTCGGGGTTGTGCTCGAAATAGCTGTACGCGACCGTCCGCAGCCGATCGTTGGGACTCGGGAGGGACGCCAGCATGACATCCTTCGTCCGCGGATCGTTGAAGCCTGTCAGGAGGACGAGGGCACGGTATCGAACGTAGCCGTCCGCATGCTCGGCGACTGCACGCAGCAAGGCCGCTGCGGCCTGGGGTGCGGCCGTCCGACGGATCGTGCGTGACGCGGCCGTCCGGGTGTCATAGTCGAGAACGCCCAGCTTATCGATGGCCGCCTGAAGGTCTGCCGGAGAGACCGCTTGCGGAGCGGCAGGCTCCTGCTGAGCGGCGGACGTCGGGTCGCCCCCGACGAAGCCGAGAACGCAGAGAAGCAGAGCTCCCGTAGAGGCGCGATTCATGATCAACTGACGACAGGTTCGACCTTGTCGAGCTTCAACGCGAGCTGCAGATACGTCTTCTCATCCCGGGGGAACTCCACAGGGTACACCCCGGTGTAACACGAGCTGCAATAGCCCTTCCGGCCGGTGCCAACGGCGCTCATCATCCCTTCGAGGCTCAGGTATCCGATACTGTCGGCGTCGAGATAGCCGCGGATCTCCTCGATCGTGTGGGTCGCCCCGATGAGCTCCGAGCGCACCGGCGTGTCGACGCCGTAGAAGCACGGCGAGATCGTCGGCGGGCAGCTGATGCGGACGTGGACCTCTCTGGCGCCGGCCGCGCGCACCATTTTCACGATCTTGCGGCTCGTGGTGCCGCGCACGATCGAGTCGTCGACGAGGACCACGCGCTTGCCATCAAGGATGCTCCGCACCGGATTGAGCTTCACTTTCACGCCGAAGTGTCGAATCGACGCCTGAGGCTGGATGAAGGTGCGACCGACGTAATGATTCCTGATGAGCCCCATGCGGAGCGGGATGCCTGAGCCTTCGTGGAACCCCATGGCGGCGCACACACCCGAGTCGGGCACGGGCACCACCACGTCGGCATCGACTGGCTGCTCGCGCGCCAGGATGCGCCCGAGGTTCGTGCGCACTTCGTTCACGCTCTGGCCGAACACGTAGCTGTCCGGCCGCGCAAAGTACACGTGCTCGAACACGCAGTGGGCGAGCGGCGCGGGCGGGAACGGCTTGATCGACCGCATCCCATCGGCGCTGATCACCAGAACCTCGCCCGGTTCGACGTCGCGCACATAGGCCGCGCCGATGAGATCCATCGCGCAGGTTTCCGAGCACACGACGTACGCGTCGCCGAGACGGCCGAGCGCCAGGGGCCGGAAGCCGTGCGGGTCGCGCACGGCGATGAGATGGTTGCGCGAGAGCATCAGGAACGAAAAGGCGCCCTGCACCTGGGACACCGATTCGATGACGGCTTCCTCGATGCTCGGGGCCTTCGACCGCGCGTAGAGATGGAGCACGACCTCGGTATCGCTGCTCGACTGGAAGATCGATCCCTGCCGGGTCAGTTCGGAGCGCAGCTCGTCGGCATTGACGAGGTTGCCGTTGTGACAGATCGAGATCTGGCCGTGGACGCAGTCGATCAGGAACGGCTGGGCATTCGATAGCCGGCTTTCTCCTGCGGTCGAATAGCGGACGTGACCAATGGCCAGCGTACCGGGCAGGGCGGCCAGCGTCTCGCTGTCGAACACATCCGCCACGTAGCCCATCGCTCGCGAGACGCGCACCTGCACGCTGTCGGATGCCGCAATCCCGGCGCTCTCCTGACCGCGATGCTGCAGCGCGTACAGGCCGAGGTAGGACATGTTGGCCGCTTCCGGATGGCCAAAGATGCCGAAGACACCGCACTCGTCTTTGAACTTATCGAGCATGGTTTCAGGCCGATGATCAAATTCTACGCGACGCGACGTGCAAAATACCGCTCGAGCGCCGTCGCCCACGCGTCTTCCGCGTCGTGGATCGGCAACTCGACGGCGACACGGCCGGCGACCGCGATCCTCAGAACGTCGCCGCCCGTCCGACCGATGAGGCGCCCGGGGACTCCGGCGGCCGCCGCCAGCTCGAGCACTTTCGGCGCTGCGCCCGGCGCCGCCGACACGACCACGCGACTGGCTGACTCGCCGAAGAGCGCGGCGGCCACGTTCACCCGCTCGTCGCGCGCCACGTCCACGCCGTCAATCGCGACGTCCGCGGCCGTCCCGTCCGCGTCGAAGCAACATTCAGCGAGAGTCACGGCGATGCCCCCGTCTGAACAGTCGTGGGCGGACCGGATCAGTTGCGACTGGGCCAGCGTGACGAGCAGTTCCTGAAGCGCCCGCTCCGCTTTCAAATCGAGGGCAGGCGGCGCGCCACGCACCAGACCACACACCACTTTGAGGAGCTCGCTGCCGCCGAGCTCTCCGAAGCCGTCGCCCAGCAGGATGACCGCGTCACCGGCAGCCTGAAAGCGCCGGCTCAGGACGCGATCCGCGTGTTCGAGCATTCCCACCACACCGATCACCGGCGTGGGATAGATCGGGTTGCCATCGGTCTCGTTGTAAAGACTGACATTGCCGCCCGTTATCGGCACGTCGAGCGCTCGACAGGCCACGCCAATGCCTTCGACCGCTTTCGCGAACTGCCACATGATCGCCGGGCGTTCGGGGTTCCCGAAATTCAAACAGTTCGTGGCGCCGAGCGGGCGTGCGCCCGTGCACGCCACGTTCCTCGCCGCTTCGGCGACGGCAAGCATCGCCCCGCGATACGGATCGAGATAGCAATAGCGACCGTTCCCATCCACCGACATCGAGAGCGCTCGGGGGGTGCCCTTGATCCGCACGACGCCGGCGCCAAGGCCGGGAAGATTGACGGTGTTGGTCCGGACCATGTGGTCGTACTGCCGATACACCCAACGCTTGCTCGCGATCGCCGGTGAGGCCAGCAGTGCAAGCAGCGCTTGCTCTGCCCTCGGCACCGGTCCGAGTGCGTCGAGATCGAGCGCCTGCACCTCCGCCAGGTACGCCGGCATCTCCATCGGTCGGCGATACACCGGCGCCTCGTCCGTCAATGCTCTGTTTGGAATCTCGGCCACAACCTCGCCGCGATTCTTCACGCGCAACAATCCGTCGGCCGTCACCTCACCGATGTGCACCGCATGCAGATCCCATTTCTCGAAGACCCGTTCAACCTCCTGCTCGCGGCCCTTCTTGACGACGAGCAGCATGCGCTCCTGCGATTCCGAGAGCATGGTTTCATACGGCGTCATCCCGCTCTCGCGCTGCGGAACGAGGGAGACGTCGATCTCGATGCCGGCGCCGCCGCGCGAGCCCATTTCGGTGGTCGAACAGGTCAATCCCGCCGCACCCATGTCCTGGATCCCGATGAGCGCGTCGGTCCGCATCACTTCGAGGCACGCCTCGAGGAGGAGCTTCTCCATGAACGGATCACCGACCTGTACGGCCGGGCGCTTCTCCGCGGACTTGTCGTCGAACTCCGCCGAGGCCATGGTCGCGCCATGAATGCCATCACGGCCCGTTTTCGCGCCGACGTAGTAGACGGCATTGCCGGCGCCTGACGCGACGCCCTTGATGATGTCCGACGCTTTCACCGTACCGAGGCAGAACACGTTGACAAGCGGGTTGCCGGCATAGGACGGCTCGAAGGCGATCTCCCCGCCGATTGTCGGGATGCCGATACTGTTGCCGTACCCGGCGATTCCGGCGACGACCCCCTCGAGAATGCGGCGGCTGCCGGGCTCGTCGAGCGATCCAAACCGCAGGGAATTCATCAGCGCGATCGGCCTGGCGCCCATCGTGAAGATGTCGCGAATGATGCCGCCGACACCGGTCGCCGCGCCCTGGTACGGCTCGATGAACGAGGGGTGATTGTGCGATTCGATCTTGAAGACGGCCGCCAGTCCGTCGCCGATGTCGATCGCGCCGGCGTTTTCGCCGGGACCCTGCAGGACCTGCGGCCCGTCGGTCGGCAGCGTCTTCAAATGGACCCGCGAGCTCTTGTAGCTGCAGTGCTCGGACCACATCACCGAAAAAATGCCGAGCTCGGTCAGATTCGGCTCGCGTCCGAGCAACGAGACGATGCGGTCGTACTCGTCGGGCTTCAAGCCGTGTCGTTCGATGACCGGCGCTTCAATCATGCCTGTCTGGTCCCTCCAACCAGCGCGCCCGATTTCAGGGACTGCATCACCGACTGGAAAATCACGAGGCCGTCCGCGCTGCCGAGGATGGACTCGCATGCCCGCTCCGGATGGGGCATCAGACCGACGACATTGCGGGCTTCGTTGCAGATGCCGGCAATCGACGCGGCCGACCCATTCGGGTTCGCTGCCTCGGTCACCTCGCCCCCCGCCGTGGTGTAGCGGAACACGATCTGGCGGTTTTTCTCGAGCCTGGCGATCACGTCCGGCTCGGCGAAGTAGTTCCCTTCGCCGTGCGCGATCGGAATGGTCAGCACCTGGCCGCGGCGGCACGCGGCCGTGAACGGCGTGTCGATCTGCTCGACGCGAATGTGCACGTGTTCGCAGAGGAACTTCAGATCCCGGTTGCGCAGCATGGCGCCGGGGAGCAGGCCGGCCTCGAGCATCACCTGAAAACCGTTGCAGATGCCGAGCACTGGTCCGCCGCGGGAGGCAAAGGCCTGCACCTCCCGCATGATCGGCGAGAAGCGGGCCATCGCGCCGGTCCGCAGGTAGTCGCCATGGGCGAAGCCTCCGGGCAGAACCACCACGTCAGCCCCCTTCAAGTCGGCGTCCTTGTGCCAGACGAGGTCCGCTGACTCACCGAGCACGTCGGTCGCGGCGTGATACGCATCGTGATCGCAATTGGAGCCCGGGAAGACGATGACGGCGATTTTCATGACTGTGCCTTCGACGCGCCCGAGCTAAAGCTCGGGCCTACTCCACTTCGACACGCCCGACACTCGGGCCTACTCCACTCGGGCCTACTCCACTTCCACCCTGTAACTCTCGATCACCGGATTGGCGAGCAGCTTGTCGGCAACCTCCGACGCGAGCGCCCGCGCCTGGGCGGCCTCCGTCGTGGCCAGGTCGAGCTCGAAGTACTTGCCTTGCCGCACGTCTTCAACGCTGCTATAGCCGAGCGAGTGCAGTGCGTCGGCAATGGTCCTTCCCTGCGGATCGAACACGGATGGCTTGAGCGTAACGAAGACGCGCGCGCGCATGGCACTAGACCCCCATGAAACGAATCAACACTCAGCCCGCTGCGGGCGCCGGGAATCGCCCGGGTCTGCGGACTGCGCGTGCGCCGTTGTGATAAACACTCGACTCAGGATCTCCTCGACGTGTCTGAACTGCTCGTTTAGATCGAACGCGCGCGCGACGTCGGTCGGACTGAGCACCTTGGTAATGTCGGGATCAGCCAGCAGGAGCGTCCTGAAATCGGTCCCTTCTTCGAACGACCGCATGGCGTTGCGCTGCACCCATTCGTAGGCCTGCTCACGCGCCACGCCTTTCCTCGCGAGCTCGAGCAGCACGGTGCCCGAGAAGACGACGCCGCGCGAGCGCTCGAGATTTTCGCGCATCCGTCCGACGTTGACGGTCATCCCGCGGACCACTCGAGTGAAGCGCCGCAGCATGTGATCCACCGCGATGAAACTGTCGGGCAGAATCACCCGTTCGACCGACGAGTGTGAAATGTCCCGCTCGTGCCACAGCGCGACGTTCTCGAGGGCGGCGTGGGCATTCCCGCGGACGAGACGCGCCAGGCCGACGACCTGCTCGCACGCGATCGGGTTCCGCTTGTGCGGCATCGCCGAAGAGCCCTTCTGTCCCTTGGCGAAGGGCTCTTCGAGCTCCCCGATTTCCGTCTTCTGCAGACCGCGAATCTCGAGCGCGAACTTCTCGAGCGAGGCGGCGGTGATCGCCAGCGTCGTCATCAGCTCCGCGTGGCGATCGCGCTGAATCACCTGCGACGCGACCGGCGCCGGCTCGAGGCCCAGGCGTCGGCACACGTCGACTTCAATCGAGGGCGGAAGATGCGCAAACGTCCCGACCGCGCCCGACAGTTTGCCCACCGACACGGTTGCCCGCGCGCGTCTGACGCGCTCGATATCCCGTCCAACCTCCGCGTACCAGAGCGCCAGCTTGAGCCCCAGCGTCATGGGCTCGGCATGAACGCCATGCGTCCGGCCGATCATCGGCGTCCGCCGGTGTTCGAGCGCCCGGTCCCGGATCGCCTCGGCCAGCGCGTCGAGATCCTTCAAGATCAGATCGCACGCCTCGCGCATCTGCAGCGCCTGCGCCGTGTCGATCACGTCCGATGAAGTCATCCCGAAGTGCAGCCAGCGGGCCGACGGCCCGACCTTCTCCGCCACCGCGGTCGTGAAGGCAATCACGTCGTGCTGGGTGACCTGCTCGATCTCCTCGATGCGGGCGATGTCGAAGGCGCCCCGTTCCCGAATCTCGCGCGCCGCCTCGGGCGGGACGATGCCGGCCGAGGCCATGGCGTCGGCAGCGGCGATTTCGACGACCAGCCAAGTCTCATAACGACGCTGGTCGCTCCAGATGCCGCCCATCTCGGGGTGGGTGTAGCGTGCGATCATTCAATCAAGCGCAAGGCGTTGGGGCGGAATCTCCAGCCCATTCACGTTTCCAAGCACCGTGGCCGACAGCGACCCGGTCGGAAACAGCTCGACGGCCACCCGTTGCACGTCGGACGAGGTGACCTGCTCGATGCCGTCCAGCGTCTCGTCCAGGCCGAACTGTCGATCGAAGTAGATTTCCTGACGCGCAAGGTGCGACATCCGGCTGGCGGTGTTCTCGAGGCCGAGCATGAGGCTGCCCTTGAGGTGATCCTTGCCGCGCCGCAATTCGGCGTCGGGCACCGGGCTCGCTTTCATGCCCTTGAGCTCTGCGACGACGAGATCCACGACTTCTCCGACCGCTTCGTTCGAACAGCCGGCGTAAATCGTGAACGAGCCGGCATCGCGATAGGCGCTCAAGCCGCTGAACACGGCGTAGGCCAGCCCTCGTTTCTCGCGCACGTTCTGGAACAGCCGCGAGCTCATCGAGCCCCCGAGAATCGTGTTCAGCAGGTAGCTCGTGAAGCGATCGTCGTGATTCTGCGGGTAGCTGCTGGCGCCGAGGCACAAGTGGCTCTGTTCCAGCTCCTTGTTGCGGATCAGCACCTTCGGCACGACCGACGGCGCCTCCTCGCCCGGCGGCTCTCCCACCGAGGCAAGCGAGCCGAATTTCTCGTTCACCAGATCGCGGACCCGGTTGTGCTCCAGGTTGCCCACCGCCGACACAATCAGATTGCGCGGCGTGTACGCGTCGGCGAAGTAGTCGCGCAGCAGCGCGACGTTGAACGACTCCACCGTCTCGCGAGTGCCGAGAATCGGGCGGCCAAGCGGATGATTCTCCCAGAACCCCTGGGTGAACAGCTCGTGCACGAGATCGTCGGGCGTGTCCTCCACCATCTTGATCTCTTCCACCACGACCTTCTTCTCGCGTTCGATGTCGGCCGCGCTGAACTTCGGATTGAGCACGATGTCCGACAGGATGTCCAGGGCGAGGGGCAGGTGTTCGTCGAGCACCTTGATGTAATAGCTCGCGTACTCCTTCGCCGTGAAGGCGTCGAGCTGTCCGCCGATCGAGTCGATCGCCTGAGCAATATCCTCCGCCGACCGGGTGGCCGTGCCCTTGAACAGCATGTGCTCGACGAAGTGCGCGATACCGCTGCACTCCGCCGTCTCGTGCCGCGATCCGCGCGTCAGCCAGACGCCGATGCTGATCGACCGGACCTGCGACATCCGCTCGGTGAGGATGCGAAGGCCGTTATCGAGAACGTCTCTTACGATCGGTGAATTCGACAAGGTGAAGCTCGCAGCAGGAACGCAGGTCCGAACGGGCCGCCTCTAAGTGCCGCAAACCGTTGACAGAGAAGGAATTACCAGCCCGTTTCCACTATAGCACGCGCGCCCGCGCGCGGCAAGCCGTCTCGAGGTGTACGAGCCGGATGGGTTTTCGCGCTACGATCGCAAAGCGACCAAGTTCTTGGAAATGTGAGAGATACAGTGTCGAAAACCGCGGCGCGTCCACTCCGCCCCGACATCGCCGAGCTCGATCGCCCGGCCCTCGAGGCGGCACTCGCCGCACGGGGATTCGAGCGTTTTCGAGCGCGCCAGATCTTCGGGTGGGTGTATCGGCGGGGCGTTGTCGACCTCGATGCGATGACCGATCTCTCGCGCGATCTTCGAGCCACGCTCGCGGCCGACTTCACACTCACGACTCCGGTCATCGTCGCGCGCGAGCGATCGGTCGACGGCACTGAAAAGTTTCTGCTTCGGCTGGGAGACGGACGGCAGATCGAGTCGGTATTCATTCCGGACACACCCGGGATGACGTTCTGCATCTCCACGCAGGTCGGTTGCGGGATGGCGTGCGCCTTCTGTTTGACCGGGAAAATGGGACTGCTCCGCAATTTGAGCGCCGGGGAGATCGCCGGTCAGGTCCGCGTGCTCGCAGGTGCCCTCGACCTGGGCGACAAGCCCTTCAACATCGTGCTGATGGGCATGGGCGAACCGCTGCACAATTACGACGAGACCATGAAGGCGCTCCGGATTCTCGCGGACGAGCACGGGCTGGCTCTGCCGCCGCGACGTGTGACGCTTTCGACCGTTGGCCTGCTGCCCGCCCTCGAGCGGCTCGCGCGCGAACCGATCATGCCGAACCTCGCCATCTCCCTGCACGCCCCGACGGACCTTCAGCGGGGTGAGCTCGTCCCCATCAACCGGAAGTACGGGGTTGCCGAGATCATCGACGCGTGCAAACGGTTCCCCCTCAGGAAGCGGAGCCGCATCACCTTCGAGTACGTCATCCTGGCGGGCGTGAACGACGCGCCGGAGGATGCGCGTAGACTGGCGAGACTGTTGGCGGGAGTGAAATCGAAAGTGAATCTGATTCCGCTCAACTCCGCAGCAGGCATTCCGTTCGAACGCCCGTCAGACAGCGTGGTCGATCGATTCGCGAAGATTCTCGCCGAGCGGG
Organism: Acidobacteriota bacterium; assembly: GCA_023265155.1. Lineage (GTDB taxonomy): Bacteria > Acidobacteriota > Vicinamibacteria > Vicinamibacterales > CAVVIG01 > JBGOTP01. Next base: position 7,852 of record JAHFUL010000042.1, on the reverse strand, counting down.
GCTTGACGGTTTCTGTGCGGAAGAGTCGAGGACGCGACATCCGCGCCGCCTGCGGTCAATTGATAGTCGAAGGCCAGCGCAAGTCGCCCGCCCAGCAGCTCGCCACGCTGGCCTTTGGTACGCCTCAGCGCTGATCCGCGCTGATCATCAAGATACCCTCTATCCGACTTGGACACCAGGCGGCCAGAAAGTCATTCCCTTTCTGTAACCAGGCATTCGAGGTCACGCTACTCACCGGCTCAACCAGTGACTGATTTTGACCAGAAAGACGTTGTCAGCGGGACCGGCAAATACGCGGCCGAGATCGCGGCCGACCTCAAACTGCCCAGGATTACGCAGGTCCTGACGCTGCTCGGTCCATGCGACATACAAGGTCGAGCCCAAACGCCACTCCCAGCGGAATATCGCATTCAACCGCAGTGATTTGAAGTTGAAATCGGGGTCGGATGTGACATTTGCATATGGATCGAAAGCGAAAGTCTTTGGGCGAGCGAGAGACTTGAGGTCGCTGTAGTCCCCGACCACCACCAACGGTTGCATGAACATCTGTACGGAAACCTTTGGCGTGAACAGCACATTCACACGCGTGTCCAATGAGAGCTGCTCTTGCTGCAGCCGGGCAAACACGTATCGCTTGCCCCCGGTTGCGGTCGCCGATGGGTCGTCGACGGTCGTTACATACTGCGCGACGTTCATCGAATGGGTATAGGACGGCCCGGTGGACAGATTCACTCGCGAAGAAGGCTTCCACTCGACGGAAATGCCTCCACTACCCGAGTATCCCCCGGCATCATTCCAGTCGCGGCCGCCGTTCAGATGAACCACAACTTTCTTGCGAAAGTCGGTGTTCAAATTCATGTTCGCGAATCCGTTGGCCACCTGAAGCGCAGGTGGGCCACCGCGAGTGAGCCGATCGTCCTGCCCTTTGCGAAATAATCCCAAGGCTCCGCCCATGCTCCAGTAGTTCAGAAAGGTCAGGTTCGGGAACGTCATGAACCCATCCGTCAGCCTGGCTCGCCCGTAATCCCACACGTAGAACTTCGCCGCCGTGATATCGCGGTTACGTGAGATCCGATCCGGATGAATCTGCTTCCACGTGAAGGCGACGTGCGATCCCCGGACATCGCCGTTGAAATGAAACCCAAGATCGCCGGATTCGAAACCGGGACTGACGCCCCACAGCGCCGCATTGATCGTCCAGGCCCCGCGGTTCCGATTGAGGTTCACGTCGCCGCTCCATCCCTGCAGCGACGTGCGTGAAGGATTGAAGCTGACCTCGGGCGTCTGCGGGCGTTGAAAGTAGCGCTGCGGTTGCAGCTGTAAGCGTTCGATGGCGCTCGCCGTCCCGTGGACGTCACTGAAGACGAGCCGTCCGTTCACCACCCATTCGCGATCGGCATCGAGAAAATGATACCCGTCGACACCTGCCACAGTGGCGCGACCGGGCAGCAGATCCTCGAGCGCGGGATTGTGACTCTCGCGATTGACGCTTGTGAACAATGTCCCGATGCCGGAGCGGCCGCCAAATTCCTTCAGCAAACGACCGGCGAAATAGTTCGTCTGCGGTTCTACCTCGACGCGCGAGTGTTGATCTCCTGTTGCGACGTCCGCGTTCTCACGCCCGGTGACCGCATCGAGCACGCCGAAGCTCCAGTCATCGGTCGCTTTTCCCGTCACTTTCGCCGCGCCGAGAATCGTCGTGCTCGACGGAACGTCGACGAAGTCTCCCGGCGCACCGCCCTGCGGCGTCCGCCCGATTCGCCGCGTGTGAAGAAGGTTCGGTTCATCGCGATTGAAGCCGAAACGATTGTTCGCGCCAAGGTTGCCAAAATCCGAGAAGATCTGCGCGCCCTCGATGAAGAACGGGCGTTTTTCAGGATAAAAGGTTTCGAACGCACCGAGGTTGACGATGGCGGGGTCGATTTCAACCTGGCCGAAGTCCGGATTTACCGTCGCATTGAGAATGACGTTGGGACGCAGCGCATACTTCACATCGAAACCCGTGGCGCCGAAATAGCGTGACCCGTCGTTGAACGGGTTGCCGCCAACGGGCGGCTTGACGAATTCTGCGCGCGCCGCGGTATATGGCACAACTTCGAGAGAGCGATGCGGCGCGATGCTGTCGATGTCCGTCAAATCCGCCATCCGCGATGCGAGTCCGTTCTCGTTCTTGGGAACCAGCGCGAACATGTCCCGCTCGCTCTTCCGGTAAATGAACCGTTCGGCATTGAAGCCCCAGGTCTGGTGCGCCGATTTCTGGAAGCGCAACTGAGACAGCGGGATCCGGGCTTCAATGATCCATCCCTGGCCGTCGATTGTCACGGCCGCCTGCCACACCGCGTCCCAGGAGCTGTCCCGACTGCTGTCGTTCGAAATGATGGAGTCGCGTTGCGCGCCGGCTGCGCTGATCTCGAACGCCGCGCCCGTGAGATGGTCGTGGAGCGCATCGACATAGAACGTGAACCGGTCAGCATCGGGGTCATCGTCTCGCCGGGACAGGCGCCTGACGATCTTGCCGGGTTCGCGATCGTAAAGCCGGACGCCCAGATAGAGCGCGGAATTGTCGTACAGAATGCGGACTTCCGTACGTTCCGTAGCCGGCTCGCCTTCGTTCGGCTCGAACTGCCGGAAGTTTCCGGCGAACTCCGCCGATGTCCAGACGGGTTCGTCCAACCGTCCATCAATCGATGGCGGGGTGTCGGCACGATGTGCACGCAGCGAGCCTTGCGCAGACGCGTTGGACGCAAAGAACACCGCGGCAAGGAGCAACGGGAGCGCGTACGTGTTCAGTTTGTGTCACCAGAAAGTCGCGGTCACGATATTGGCTGGGGTCGAGGCGTCACAATGCCGCGCCTGAGCGGGGAGTGTCAAGGACAAATCACGGTCGATGGCAGATCTCGATAAGGGCAACGAGAGACGTCAACGCCTGCTGCAGCGGCGGCGTCCAAACCAAGTACTACCGCGTCAAGGCCAAAGGCGGAATCGCGTCCTTCGACAGCCCGTGGAGCAACGTCGTCGAGGTTCGGCTCGGATAGCCGATGAACGAGGTCCAGGCGCGCCAGTTACTGGAGCAGCTCGCCCTCATGATGTGAAGCCAGTCTGATCGAGACCCATTCGTTTCGTGCCCGCCCGGCCGGAATCCTCACCTTCAGGTAGTTGCCGGTAACAGCAAGCGACCCGTCTTCGAGTGTCAGCGCTCGATGGACCGTCCCGACCTGAGAGTCCAGGAACCCGGCCGTCAGGCGCGCTGAGATTTCGCGAATGCGCCGCCCGCGGTCGCGCACGATCGGACCCGGCACCTTCCCGGCCATTCCGGACGCAGCCGTTCCGGGCCGATCCGAATAGGGAAACACATGGATGTGGGTCAACGGTGACTTCTCCAGGTACTGTGCGAGCTCGGCGAAATCCTCATCCGTTTCCCCAGGAAAGCCCACGATGATGTCGGAACCAATCGAGGCGTCAGGCATTCGCTGACGGATGCCGTCCACGAGCTTCGCGTAGTAGCCGAAGGTGTACGGACGCCGCATCGCCGTCAGCACATGATCGCTCGCGTGCTGAAGAGGCAGGTGAAAATGCGGAGCGAAACAGCCGCCTTCCGCCACGAGCGCGACGATGCCTGGCGTGCAGTCCATGGGCTCGAGGGAGCTGATGCGAAAGCGAATGCCGGAGGGCGATGGATCGTCGGCCAGCGCACGCAGGAGCGCGACGAGCGTGGCGCCCGGGACCAGGTCTCTGCCGTAGGAGCCGAGGTGGACGCCCGTCAGCGCGATCTCCTTGAAGCCGGCTCCGGCGATGCGTCGCACTTCGTGAAGCACGCCCGCAACCGGCACGCTTCGCGGCTGTCCACGCGTCGTGGGAATGATGCAATAGGCGCAGGGCTCGGCACACCCGGTCTGAACACGCAGTGTGAACGCCGTGCGCCCCGCGACGCCTGGCTCGATCGCCGCGCCGCAGCTCCCGTCGCCGTCTCCGAATCGCTCGGCTGTCGTCGCCACGGCAGGACTGAAGTCCTGCGCTACGACCTTCACGCCAGGACTGAAGTCCTGCGCTACGACCTTCACGCCAGGACTGAAGTCCTGCGCTACGACCTCCACGCCAGGACTGAAGTCCTGCGCTACGACCTTCACGCCAGGACTGAAGTCCTGCGCTACGACCTCCGCGCCAGGACTGAAGTCCTGCGCTACGACCTTCGCGCCAGGATTGAAGTCCTGCGCTACGACCTCCACGCCAGGACTGAAGTTCTGCGCTACGACATTGGCACTCCGCAGAATCGAGATCAGGCGCGGTTTGTCGTCGTTGGGGACGACCCGTACGACATGGGGCAGGTTGCCGACCTCGTCAGGTCTACGCGTCGCGTAGCAGCCCGTCACCACGATCCGAGCGGCAGGGTTCTGGCGGGCGACGCGTCGAATGATTTGACGAGCGCCCTGATCGGCTGTCGCAGTCACGGAACAGGTATTGACGACGATGAGGTCGGCTTCTTCGACGGATGCGACCGTGGCACCGTTCGCCAGCAATGCCTCTTCGAAGCCGAGGGAATCGGCCTGATTGACCCGGCACCCGAAGGTGATGACTGAGTACTTCATCTACGATCTTCAAGCAAAGCTTTCTTGCCGATGTCCTTGCGATACTGCATGCCGTCGAAGGAAATCCTCGCGACACCCGCGTAGGCGCGGTCGATCGCGTCGGCGAACGTGTCCCCCCGTCCCACGACCGTCAGGACGCGTCCGCCCGCGGTCACCAGCTGACCGTTACGGCTCGCGGTGGCAGCGTGATATACCGACACCCCGGCTGTGCGTTCCGCGTCGGCGATCCCTGAAATCGACCGGCCCGAGTCCGCGGATTCCGGATAGCCGCGCGACGCGATGACCACGCCGACGAGCTTTTCCTCCGAGAGGCGAATGGCGGACTGCAACATCTGACCTCGAGCAGCGGCAATGAGGACGGGAAGCACCGGCGCGGCGAGGAGCGGCAGAATGACCTGCGCTTCAGGATCGCCGAGCCTGACGTTGAATTCGATGACCTTGGGACCAGAGGTCGTGAGCATCAGCCCGACGTACAGGAACCCCTGGAAGGGATATCCCTCAGCCGACATGCCCGCCAGGACCGGCTCCACGATGTCGCGCATCACCCGCGCATGCATCGCGCGGTCCACCAACGGACTGGGTGCAAACGCCCCCATGCCACCCGTGTTCGGCCCTCCATCGTCGTCGAAAATGCGCTTGTGATCCTGGGCCGTGCCGATCGGCAGGGCGCGCATGCCGTCGCTGATTACGAAGAACGACACTTCGGGGCCGGTGAGGCACTCTTCGATGACGAGTCGCGATCCCGCATCGCCAAAGCGGCCCTCGATCATGGCCGCGGTGACGCCCGCTTCCGCCTGGGCCTCGTCATTGGCGATGACGACTCCCTTCCCTGCAGCAAGGCCATCAGCTTTCAAGACAACCGGAAATCCAAATTCGCCCGACCGTACGCAGGCCAGAGCCTCATCGGCGCTGTCAAAGACGCGAAAGCGCGCAGTCGGCACCGCGTGTCGATCCATGAAGGCCTTGGCGAAGGCCTTGCTGGATTCCAGGCGCGCTGCGGCGGCAGTCGGGCCCAACAGCAGGCGATTGTCCGCCGCAAAGCAGTCCGCGATCCCCAGACTCAGCGGCGCTTCCGGTCCGACCACGGTGAAGTCAATCTGCTCTCGAGCTGCGAGCGTCACGAGCGTATCCGGGCGCGAGACATCGGCAGGGACGGTGCGAGCAATGGCCGAAATTCCCGGGTTTCCGGGGGCGCAAATGACCTCGGAGGCGTCCGGCTCGGAGGCCAGCCGCGCGACCAGCGCGTGCTCGCGGGCGCCGCCGCCGATGACCATAACTCGCATCGTACTAAGGTCTTACGAATTGAAGGTGAGCTGCACGACGTGTGGAAAAGCGGGGAGTATTTCGCTGACCTTGACGGGGATTAGCGCCTAGATCCGCGTTTACCTGTGATAGCCTAGCACGTTTGGTGATCTCAAAAAGGGGTTGATTTTCGTGGCTGAAGTCAAGATTCAGGAGGGCGAATCGATCGAAAGCGCGCTCCGCCGGTTCAAGCGCAAAGTACAGCAGGAAGACATTATCAAGGACATCAAGAAGCATTCCTTCTACTTGAAACCCGGCGATAAACGCCGGGCGAAGCAGGCACTGGCACGAAAGCGGAACCGAAAAAAACTCCGGCGCGAACTGGAGTAGACCGACCCCCGACGAGGTAGCGACCGATGGAGTTCCAAGACCGGATTCTCAGGTGTGTGGACTGCGGCGCAGAGTTTATCTGGACGGCGGGAGAACAGCAGTTTTTCGCTGACAAGAACTTCAAGAACGAACCCAAGCGCTGCAAGGCCTGTAAGGGCAAGCGAGCCAGCCGGCCAGCCGGTGCCGTCGCTCGCGAACGAGTTGAGACCGTCACCATGTGCTCGGCGTGCGGCAAGGAGACAACCGTGCCGTTCAAACCCACGCAGGGACGTCCGGTCTTCTGCAAGGAGTGTTTTCAGTCTCGGAAATTCGCCGGAGCCGGCGGCGTCTGACTTCACCGGTACTCATTTTGGTTTTTGGAGCCTTTTCATGCAGATCGAGGAACGTGCCGTCGGCGACGTGAAGGTGCTGGACTTGAAGGGCAGGGTTACCCTGGGCGAGGGTGACGAGCTGTTGAGAGACAAGGTCAACAGCCTGCTCAATCAAGGCTACAAGAAGATCATCCTGAACCTCGCAGAGGTTCCCTACATCGACAGCGCGGGCCTTGGCGAGATTGTCCGCACGTACACGACGGTCAGCAAGCAGGGCGGCAGCCTCAAGCTGCTGAACCTCACCAAGCGGATCACCGACCTTCTGTCGATCACGAAGCTGCTGACGGTGTTCGAGACCTTCGATTCGGAGAACGAGGCTGTCAGGAGCTTCGAGGCGTCGGCGAAGGTTTAACGGGCGGTCCGGCCCGGCACCCGTTCGACACCCGCGCTGAATGATGGCGCGCTGTACCTCTCCGAAACTTGCGATCTCCGGGGCTTCGGTCACCCGCCGGGGCTCTCGGCTTGCCCGGTCGCGCTCTCGTCCCGCGCCCAGCCGATCCTGATCCTGTATGCCTGAATTCACCGTTCGCTCCGATTCGGTCAACGTCGAGCAGATCATGGAGCAGATCCGCGCGCGAATCCGCGAGAAGCGCGGCGTGGACTACACTGAGCAGCAGATCCGCGAGCTCGCGTCGGTGAAACTCGAAAAGTTTCTCGACCCGCGCGCCGTGCGATCCGATCTGCTCCAGCAGTTTCAGCGTGCCCAAGCCACACAGTCGGCGGCATCCAATATCACCTTTGGCCCCAACGCCATTTTCGAGGCCAAGCGGCCCATCGTCGCGAAGATTCGCCGGTTGCTCCACCCCGTGCTCAGGTTGTTCTTCAATCCCGATCCGATCTCCCAAGCGCTCGTTCGCCTCAACGATCTCGACCCGAGAGCCGACATGTACTACGAGCTCTTCCACAACCTCGTGATCGAGCTCACGCGAACCGGCATCGAGGTGAAGAACTTGAAGATGCAGATCGAATCGTTGACGGGTCGGCTGGAATTCAACGAGCGGCGCGCCCGCGCCTTGGAAAGCGTCGTCGTCTACAAGCCTTCGGACGATGAACAGCTCGCCGGGCAGGGATCGAAACAAGGTTCACAGGGTTCACAAGGTTCACAGGGTTCTCGAGGTTCCCAGGGTTCGCGAGGTTCCCAGGGTTCGCGAGGTTCCCTGGGTTCCCAGGGTTCGCGAGGTTCCCAGGGTTCACAGGGTTCGCGAGGTTCCCAGGGTTCCCAGGGTTCGCGAGGTTCCCAGGGTTCACAGGGTTCGCGAGGTT
>JAHFUL010000102.1 GCA_023265155.1 Acidobacteriota bacterium | reverse complement strand
TCCTTGCTGATCGCGATGTTAGCGTAAGGCCGGCGCTGTCGCCCGAGCTAAAGCTCGGGCCGACGACCTCGGGCCGACGACCTCGGGCCGACGACCTCGGGCCGACGACCTCGGGCCGACCGACCTCGGGCCGACGACCTCGGGCCGACGACCTCGGGCCTACGGCCGCGGGCCTACCGCCCCCTGCTCGTAGGCCCGAGCTTCAGGTCGGGCGTGTCCGGTCGATGAGAGACGATAGGATAGCTCTGCTTTGAAGCTGCACACCAGACTCCTCATCGCGCTCACCCTTGGCATCGCGCTGGGGGCGGCGCTCCACTCGACCGGCGGGCTGTCGTGGGTCGACACGATCAACGTCAACCTTCTGCGGCCAATCGGCCAGGTCTTCCTGCGCCTGATCTTCATGATCGTCGTGCCGATGGTGTTCTCGGCCCTCGTGATCGGCGTCTACGAGCTCGGGCGGGGGCACGGCCTCGCGGGCGTGGCGAGCCGGACGCTCGCGTTCACGGTGATTCTGAGCACGTTGTCGGTCGTGATCGGCATCACGCTCGTCGATCTCATCCGTCCCGGCGAGGCCTTTCAGCTGTCTGCGGCGCCGCAACCCGGCGGGCCTGGCGTTCCCGGGGACCCTGGGGCCACCGGAGGGATTGCCGCGATCGAAGCAAGCGTCGCGGCCGTCAAGCCGCTCAGCCAGATCCTCGTCGAGCTCATCCCTCGTAATCCGATCGAAACCGCCGTCCGCGCACTCGATGGCGACATGCTGCAGCTGATGATCTTCGCCCTGATCTTCGGCGTGGCGGTCAGTGCGGCCACACCCAAGGACCACGCCGACAACGTCCTCATCCGCCTGCTCGAACAAGTCTTCGACGCCTGCATGCGGATCGTGCACTTCGCGATGAAGCTTGCACCGATTGCCGTGTTCGCGATCATCTTCAATACCGCGTTCACCTTCGGCACGGGCATCTTTGCGTCCTTGTTCCTGTACGTCCTCACCGTCGTTTTTGGCCTCCTGCTGCAGCAGTGCGTCGTGTACCCCTTGATGCTGCGGCTCGTCGCCCGGCGCTCGCCGGTCCAGTTCTTTCGAAGCTGCCGTGAGGTGTATCTCTACGCGTTCTCGACCGCTTCGTCCAATGCGACGCTCCCGCTCTCGCTCGAAGTTGCCGAAACGAAGCTGGCCCTCCCTCCGAACATCTCCCGCTTCGTGCTGACCGTCGGATCGACGGCCAACCAGAACGGCACGGCGCTCTTCGAGGGCATCACGGTGCTGTTTCTCGCGCAGGTTTACGCGCTGGACCTCGCGGTCGGGGATCAGGTCCGCGTCCTCCTGATGTCCATCCTGGCGGGGATCGGCACGGCGGGCGTGCCCGGAGGATCGCTCCCGATGGTGTTGCTGCTGGCGCAATCAGTCGGTGTCCCGGCCGAGGGCATGGGACTGATTCTCGGCGTCGATCGCTTTCTCGACATGTGCCGGACGGCCGTGAACGTCGGCGGCGATCTCGTGATTGCCGCCCTTGTCAGTGGCCCCGCATCAGCCTGATCGGTAAGCGCCGGTGCGCCCGTCTTGCAGGACTAAAGTCGGACGCTGCGTGTGCGGCGCTACGACGGCAGGACTTGATTAAGGCCGCCGCTAGGTGTGCGGCGTTACGACGGCAGGACTAAAGTTCTGCGCTACGAGTACAGCTTCGCGTAAAATCGCGCTCGTGGACACTGACTGACGCCCGAGCTAAAGCTCGGGCCTACGATCCCACTCTACGATCCCACTCTCGCAGGCCCGAGCTTCAGCTCGGGCGCGAAGCATCCTGGGGAGGATTTGTGAAGAAGGCGCTGATACTCGGCTTCGCCATTGTCGTTTCGTTTGTCGCCCTGCGGAATCGGTCCGAAACACAGTTGACCGCTCAGCAGCCACCGGCGCCGGCCGCGGCCGCTCCTGCCGCCGGTGCTCCCCAACGAGGCGCGCCGGCCGCGCCCCGGCCGGCGGGCCCGCTGCAGAACGCTCCGAAGATTCCCTACAAGGTCCAAACCGATTTCCTGAAGTACTCAGCCGATATGAATCTCGGCGAAACGCTCGGCGTGGCTGTCAATTCCAAGGGCGACATCATGGTCCTGAACCATCCGGGCACGGCCACGACCGGTCCGCTCTTCGGCAATGCGACCACGCAGCTGCTGCTGTTCGACAAGAGCGGCAAGTTCGTGAAGGAGGTCGGCAAGGGTGTCTACGGGCTCGGTTACGCGCACTCGATTCGGTACGATCGATATGACAACCTGTGGGTCGCCGACAAGGGCACCGACTCGGTCATGAAGTTCAACCCGGCGGGCTACGTCGTGATGAACCTCGGACGCCGCCCCGAAGGGTACGACTCGCACGAGCACGTGGAGTGGGACTACAGCCGGGGCAACCCGCCGCACGCCGAGGGGACATTCCGCGGCGTGACCGACATGGCGTTCGACCTGGACGACAACATCTACGTCAGCGACGGTTACACCAATTCGCGGGTCGCCAAGTTCGACAAGAACGGAAACTGGGTGAAGGGCTGGGGATCGCGCGGGCGAGACACGGGACAGTTCCTCCTTCCGCACAACCTGCAGGTCGACCGGCAGGGCAATGTCTACGTGGCCGATCGGAACAACCGGCGCATTCAAAAGTTCGATTCGAACGGCACGCACCTGACCGATCTCATGCTCAACGTGCCGTACGACAAGACGCACCACCCGACGCTCGCGAACCTGCCGGCCAACCCCGCCAGCCGTCCCGACGAGACGCAGCCGTGGGCGCTCTGCATCACCACCAACGGGCCGACGCAGTACCTCTACGCCGTGGACGATGAGCCGGGGCGGCTGTACAAGATGACGCTGGACGGCAAGATACTCGGCGTGTTCGGGGAATCCGGCCGCCAGCCCGGTCAGTTCAACTGGCCGCACGCCGTCGCGTGCCCGTCGGAGAACGAGATCTTCGTCGCCGACATGAACAACTGGCGCGTGCAGCGGCTCACGCTCCCGTAGCGACAGGGAATTGGATCATTTGGTCATTGGATCATTCATTGGGTCATTGAACGTTCGGTCATTGAATTGGTGAATTGTCCGTTGGAAGACTTTCATGAAGATCCCAGCTGCTCTGGGGGTCGTCGTCCTGGTGCTGCTGGTCCTGGCATGGTGGTACTACAGACCCACGTTCGAATGGGCGTTTTGAGAAGGACGCATCGAGGTGGCCTGTCTTAAACAGTGAGGATGTTGAGGAGACAACCTGTGACTTTGAAACGATCGATTGCGTCGATCAGCCTCCTAGCGGCGTCTGCGGTACTGTTCTCGCCTCTCGACATCCGGCCGCTGGCGGCACAGCAAGCGGCTGGACGGTCGGTTGACTGGCCGCTTCACAACCTGGATCTCGCGGGCGGCCGGTTCTCGACGCTCGACCAGATCAAGACATCCAACGTGAAATCACTGACGCCGCGCTGGCTGTTTCAGCACGGCGTGATCGACGGCGTCAGCAATCAGACGACGCCGGTCGTGGTGGGCGGGGTGATGTATGTGACCGACGCGCGCGGCAGCGTGTACGCGCTCGATGCGGCCGAAGGGCAGCTGCTCTGGACGTTTGACGTGACCAGACTGATTGGTGGCGGGGCGCCCGAGGGCTACGTCTTCCGCAATCGCGGTGTGTGTTATGCGGACGGCGTCGTGTATACGGCCGCGGGCTCGTTTCTTTTCGCCCTCGATGCAAAAACCGGCAAACCGATTCCGGGCTTCGGTGTGAACGGCCAGGCCAGTGTCATTCTGGATGTTCTCAAGGAGCGCTACCCGGAGGTGAAGAACGCTATCAGCATGGGCTATTGGTTCACGACCGCGCCGCAGTACCACAACGGCGTGATCTACATTGGCAGCACACGCAGCGAAAGCCGCATCCCTGGCGGACACGTGCTGGCCGTCGACGGAAAGACGGGGAAGGTGTTGTGGCACTTCAACACGATCCCGCAAGACGAGAAGGATCAGGGCTGGGAGATCGCCGGCCCCACCTGGACCGGAGGCGAGCGTAACGGCGGCGGCATCTGGGAGACGATGTCGATCGATCCGGAGCTGGGGCTGGTGTACGCCGCTGTGGGCAATCCCTTTGGCGATGCCACGAAGCGGATCGGGATGAATCTCTTCACCGACTCGATCATCGCACTGACCCTGAACACGGGCACGCTCAAGTGGTTCTTTCAGCAGACGCATCACGACGTCTGGGATTTCGATTCCGGCAATCAGCCGATCCTCTTCGACATGCAGGTCGGCGGGCAGCGCGTGCGCGCAGTGGCCGAAGCCAGCAAGAACGGCTTTCTCTATATCCTGAACCGCGAGACCGGCAAGCCCGTGCACGAAATCCGCGAGACGCCCGTTCCGACCGAGACCATTCGGCCGGGTGACCAGGCATGGCCCACGCAGCCGATTCCGTACACGGCAGCCGGCAAACCGATGAGCCCCGTGAGTCCGGTGTTTCCGGTGGACATTCCGCCCGAGGTCCTGGCGCGCAGCAAGCCGATGCCGATGTTCACGCAGCCCGGACAGAACCAGATCCGCGCTCCGGGTACCGAGGGGGGCGCGAGTTACGGTCCGATTTCCTTCAGCGGGCAGACCGGTTATCTCTACGTGAACGCCATTGACGGCCCCGCCGGATCGGGTCGGCCCGCGCGCGGATATTTTTCCGCGTTCGATCCCAAAACCGGGGAGCTCGTCTGGCAGAAAACGTTCGAGGGGTGGGGACAAGGTGGATCGGTCGCCACAGCGGGCGGCCTGGTGTTCGCCGGCAGCGGAAGCAACGTCGCGGGCTACTTCTTCGCGTACGATGCGAAAACCGGCGAGGTTCTCTGGAAGTTCAACACCGGCTCGGGCGTCTTCTCGTCGCCTTCGGTGTACATGGTGAACGGCGAGCAGTTCGTCACGGTCGCGTCCGGCGGGGGGGAGCGGGGCCGACGAGGTGGGGACCTGATCCTGAGCTTCGCGCTCCCGAAGCCGTAGTAGGTGAGTTGTCGCCCGGTCAGTCAATTTACAATGCACAATTAGGAATTAGGAATTCGTCTCGTAGGAATTAGGAATTCGTCGTGTTTCTTGCTGAGATCAGAGCGGCGACAGCTCACGCATTCCTAATTCTCAATTCCCAATTGTAAATTTAGGAGCTTCGATGGTCAGCCGATCGCATCGTCTCCAGTCGTGCACGGCCGCCGTACTGCTCATGGGCGTCGCCGCGGGCGTCGCCGCGCAGACGCCAGCCAGACGATCCGTGTTCGATCGCTATTCCGAGCCGATTGAAATCTACAAGACCGGCCTCGGCACCTTCACGAAGGCGATCTCGTCCACGAACACGGAGGCCCAGGCGTTCTTCAATCAGGGCTTCCAGATGATGTACGCCTTCGCGAAGCCGGAAGCCGTCCGCTCGTTCCGCGAGTCGTGGAAGCGCGATCCCGACTGCGCGATCTGTTACTGGGGGGAGGCGTGGGCCTGGGGGTCGTATCTCAACGCACCCATGACCGCCGAGGAGGCACCGCATGCCTACACCGCGATTCAGAAAGCGCTGTCGCTCAAGGACCGTCACGCGACCCCGAAGGAGCGCGATCTGATCGAAGCGATGGCGCGCCGGTACGTCGAGAAGTTCGACGCGGCGAAGCGGCTCGACCAGGACAAGACGTACGCAGACGCGATGGAGAAGGTGGCGGCCCGGTATCCGGACGACCTCGAGATCGCGACCCTGTATGCCGACGCGCTCTTCCTCATGGAGCCCCGGCGCGGGACGCGCGACATCAATAGTCCGGCCGTGCAGCACCTGCACCACGTGCTCGAGCAGATCCTCGCGAAGGACGTCCATCATCCCGGCGCGTGCCACCTGTACGTGCACGCCACCGAGTCGACCGTCGTGCCCGAACGCGCGCAGGCGTGCGCGGAGTTCCTCGGTCAGTCGATTCCCGGCGCGAGCCACATCAACCACATGCCCTCGCACACCTGGAATGAAGTGGGCCGGTGGGGCGACTCCGTGCGCGCGAACATCGAGGCGTGGCATTCCGATCTGAAGGCGGCCGTCGGCGAGGGCTTCGCAATCTACCCGGAGCACAACCTGCACATGCTGCTCTACGCGGCGTCGATGGACGGGCAGGGCGCGATCGCGATGCAGGCGGGGAAGGACTACGCCAAGCTCACGGGCAACTCGTTTTATCAGGCGCTCACCCTCCTGCGGTTCGGACGTTTCGATGAGGTCCTGGCGGTCACGGATCGACCCAAAGGCGATGTCGAAGGCGGATTCTGGGACTTTGCCCAGGGGTACGCGCATCTG
>JAHFUL010000101.1 GCA_023265155.1 Acidobacteriota bacterium | reverse complement strand
GCGCGGACCAGCTCGGGCGAGGTCAACGCGGAATTGGCGGGAGGCACTGTGAGCCACAAAAAAGCGAATTCTTCGCGGCGCAACTTCCTGAAGACCGCAGGTGCCACCGCCAGCACGGTGTTGATGCGACAATCGCTGTGGGCCCAGGGCAAACCTGCGAATGCGATCGCGAAGGCGGCTTTTCCCAAAGTCAATCAGGAGCTCATGATCACGCCCGATCAAGCGTGGGACTGGCACACCTTCAAGAGCCAGTGTGGTCCCACGTACGCGGGCAGCACCGGCTGGAAGCGATTCACGGATTTTCTGATCGAAAAAATGCCGGGGTTCGGCGCCGTTGATTTCGACTCCGTCGACATCCCGTACGACCACTACATCGTCGACGACTGGCCCGATCGCAGGACGCACATCTACAACTCCGGGATGGCGCTCGAGAAACTGGTCTCAGACGGTACACCGGTGCCGGTCGTGGCGTCGTACGGGATGACTTCGGGCTCTACTTCACCGCAAGGCATCACGGCGCCGATGCTGCATTACGACCCCGCGCATCCGCCGGCGGCGGGAGACATTGCGGGGAAGATACTGGTTTTTCAGACCGCGCCGCAACCCGCACCACCGTACAGCAATTCGTTCCTGGACAACTACACGCTCACCGACTACGAATGGCGTTCGCCAGGCAAGTGGGCGCCGCTCTACACTCCGCCGCCAACGAGCGTCACCAGTTCGCATCATTCCCGCTGGGTCTGGAGTCAGGTCGGCGGATTCGCGTCGATTGGCATCAATGGGAAGGCCGCGGGCATCGTCATCGTGTACGACCTCTCGCCCGGGGCGGCGTTTGGCCTTGCGCAGCGAAGTGTCTACACGCCCAATGGGAGGGCTGGGCTCGGAGCGGAGTACATCAACTGTCCGACGCTCACACTCGATCGCGTCAACGGTGCGAAAGTGCTGATGGACGCGAAAGCCGGCAAGACCGCGACGCTGACGCTCACGGCTCGCTTCCAACGCGACACCGGCAAGGCCGTGATCGCGTACCTGCCCGGCAAGAACTACGGCACGCCCCTCGACGAGCAGGTTCTGCTCGCGACGCACACCGACGCGATGTCGCTCATCGAAGAGAACGGCGGCCTGGGCATGCTCGGGATCATGTCGTACTTCAATCACCTGCCTCGGGCGTCACGGCCGCGAACCCTCGTCTTCTACTTCGATTGCCGGCACTTCATGCCCGGCGGCGAAGGGAGCTGGCCACAGTTCGACTACTACACGATCCATCCGGATCTCCTGAAACGCATCGTCGCCACCGTCGGCATCGAACACATGGGCGGCCGCCAGACGATTGAGGTCGGGCCCGGCGGAAACGAGTACGCGTACTCCAGCGAGCTCCCGCAGAACGGCGGCGTCATCACCAGCTTGATGGATGTCTACAACAACAACATCTGGCTGGTGGAAGCGATCGCGAAAGCTGCCGCCGACAACAATTGGCCGAGGGTTGACGTCAAAGCGGGCAACGTCGGTCCGGGCGTCAACGGCGGATTTCAGGGCAGCGTCAAAAGTCCAATGAACAAGGGCAGGGAGTACCGCATCCCTGGAATCGGGCTCGCCGGCGACTGGCCCGGCGGCTGGACGCAGACCTATGCGCAGGTGGATACGGAAGCGGGACCGCGCGGTTTCGACAAACAGTACTTCGTGCAACAAGTCGCCGGGTTGTCACAGCTGACGGGCGAATTCATGCTGGTGAAGCCGACTGTCATCGACCTCGGATGGGGTCAGCTCAAATCGGCGCTGGTCAATCTTGCAGACGCAGATTTCGCCGCCCGGCAGAATGCCACGTCACAACGGCAAACGCTCGTGAATCAATACGTCGCCGCGTTCAGGAAGGTTGAAGTCACCGCACACGACGACGCCAGAACAACGCTCAAAGAGCTGAGCGCCAATGTGTCCAGGTGGGTCGTCACCGGCAAACAGGCGGACTTGAGTAAGTTGGTCGATGGCCAACTTGCCAAGTTGTCCTGAAGCGATGAGGGTCTGGGGCGGGACGGTTACCTGACGGTGACGGTAAGGTCGGCCCTCGTCGAGAGTTGTCCGTCGGTGGCGGTCGCGACGAGCTTGTAGGTGCCGGGCTTGGTGAAGCCGACCGTGACGCGAGCCGTATCGTTGGTGACCGGAGCAGCTCCCGAGGGATTGAATGTCACCCGCGCCGGCCCTCCGTATTGGAGCCATCGCACGTTCAAGCGACTCTGGCTGCCCTGGCCCCGTCCGCGACCGGCGCCGTTCAGTTGCGCAGCTCCGCCGGAGTTGACCTGACCGCCCCCGGAGTTGGCCTGCCCCTGCGGCCGATTGCCCGTCGCGGCGGGCGGCGCCTGTGGCACCGCGCGCGGCTGCGGCAACCCATCGTCGGTCACCGTCGCGATCAAGGTAGCCGGCAGCGAGACGCTCGCCGCCGCAACAGGAGCCACGGTAATCGACGGAGGCTTGTTCGGGTTTTCATTGCCCGGTTCGAAGGGCAGCGAGTTGCCGCCGCTCTGCATGATCTTCTCGTTGATTTCCTCGACGGCGCGCAGATCCGCGTAGGCCTTCTCGGTCCGGCCGTTTACCGTAATTGACCAGGTCAACA
This sequence comes from Acidobacteriota bacterium, assembly GCA_023265155.1. GTDB lineage: Bacteria > Acidobacteriota > Vicinamibacteria > Vicinamibacterales > CAVVIG01 > JBGOTP01. The sequence continues at coordinate 3,694 of JAHFUL010000101.1, read as the reverse complement.
CCTTCTGACCCCAGTCCTTCGGAACGCGGACGCGGAACAGCCGCGACTGACGCCGCGGCAGAAAGTACGTGGGCTGGCCGCGATCGGGTCCGCCCGGATCGACAACGTTGTCGGGCCCCGCCGGGACGGCGAGGTCCTCGGTGAAGTTCCGATTGAAATACCCGAACACGAAATCGAACGTGCCGTCCGGGTTTCGGATCCACCCCTCATAGACCGGCACGATGTTCTGACCGGTGTCGAACTGAGTTTGGGGAATGTAGGTCGGCGCAGGCAAGCCCTGCTGCGCGCGCGGACTGGGCGCGTACAGGACCATTGTGCAGCCGACCACCGCCAAGAGCAGGGGCAATCGAAGACGAGCTGGCATCGGACTCCTCCTCGATGAGTCGCTACTGCTGATTCTGCGTCGACGCCGTCGCCTGGCGCACCTTGATGCGCTCCTGATAGTCGGCCTCGTCCAGATAGAACAGGCTCATCCAGGCGAACGCCATCCCATCGATCGTCCGCTGGCCGCTGCCGATCCAGTTCCGCGGGTCGGTCTGCAGGAACTTGTTGGAGGGCGAGTTGTCGCTCCACGCCGTCACGTGAATCACCGTGCCCGTCGGCAGCAGCGGCGCCACTTCTTCCGCATACGGATACGTGGTGCTCCAGCCGAAGTTGAAGTGGCTCACGCAGTTGATCGTGTCGGTGCGCGCCGCGCCCGGCCGCGCCGAATCGGCACGCACGTCTGGATAGAGCGCCTCGATGCACATCGCGCCGCCCACGGCGTGCATGTGCGGCTGAAACGCCGTAATCATCGCGGGCTTCGGCAGCCGGAAATAGCCGTCCGTGCGCGTGACCGTGCTGCCCGGCAGATCGAGGTCGGACATGTCGCCCATGTGCTGCGTGAACTCGACGTATTTCGGCTGCTGGCCCTTCGGGAACACCTTGAGCGCCATTTCGACCTGCACGTCGGTCGCCTCGCCATCTGGGTGCAGGTGGAGATTCCAGAGGACCTTCGAGCCCGCCTTGATCAAGCGCCCCGCGTTGGGCGGGAAGATGTCCGCTTCCTTCCCGATCGCGTATTCGTTGAAGAAGACGCCCGACGAATCGCTGTCATCTTCGACCATCTGCGTCGTCGCGTGGTGAATCACGCGGAAGCCATTGCCGAGCGGCTTGGTCTCGATCGCGGACACGTAGACGTCCTCCTTGAACCCCGGATCGACCAGGACGTTGACGAAATTATCCGGCCCCGTCGCGTCCAGCTTGTAGGGCTTCGGCATCTTGATGATCACGTCGGGCGTTCCCATCACCCATTTGTTCTGATCGGAGAACTGCCGCGGCGCCGGCATGTCGGCCGGGTTCCCCATCGGAGCGCCCGCATCGACCCACTTGCCGATGAGCGCGATCTCGTCGTCCGACAACGACGGATCGTTCTTGAACTTCTGAATGCCGACGTGGCGTTCGATGAACCAGGGCGGCATCTCGCGATTCGACACTTTCTGGTTGATCGACCGCGCCCAGGGCCGCACGTCCTCGTAGGTCAGCAGCGACATCGGCGCCATGGATCCGGGACGATGACAGTTCTGACACGCCCGCTGCAGGATGGGCGCGACGTCCTTGGTGAACGTGACTTGGCGCGCAGCAACCCCCTGGCTGCCTGATTGGGCCGAGACGTGAATCACTGCGACAGCGGAGGTAACAAGCAGAATGAGACCGCCGAGCGCGACGCCTGGTTTCCAAGTCGATGACATCTGACCTCCTCGAATCAAGGCGTGACTGACCTTCTAATTTGGACGAGTTGAACCGTTTACATACTCCGCCTGCTGCCCAGGTTTGTCAAGCAATCTCGGGCGTGCTTGTCAACCCGGAAATAGAGATTTTCCCGTCTCATTCTTGTTTCTCCGCACATCAGCGGGGGCCTGTGGCGCTGAAACGCGTCTGTGCGTTTGGCAAGGCGTGGTGGGGGCGTCTGCGCGTCCACAGCGCCGGCAGCTCCATCGGCCTTTCGTCACGGGCAGCCCAGCTCGACGGCACGCTGCTGACGCTCGACGTACTCCAATCAGCAACGCCACGCGCCCGTCGACCGGGAACCCTTCGCCCGCGGACCAAGTTGGCGTAGATCAGCCGTACGGTGCCGCAGGAGAAGGCGAGGCTGTCGATCCCGATGGCAACGTGTCTGCGGCCGAGGGTCCGATCTCACGTCCGGCCGCCGGAGGTGGACTCACGAAGTATGTGAAGCGCTGGAAGCAGGGCCAGGTAGGGCGGGTCGGGCAGGTCAGCCGGTGGGCAGAACGCCTACGGCTGACTGCTCGACCAGCCTGTGTCGATGCCACGAGGGCTTGGGGTGGTCAGCAAACTATGCGGACCAGGGATCAATGATCGGAAGATCGAGCCCCTCGAAATACTTGACGTTGCGAGTGGCAAGCGACGCCTTGCGCGCCACCACGACGCCGGCAATCAACGCGTCGCGGATCTCCACCGAACAACCTGCATGACGTCGCCTGGCAGCGATCGCACCGGCCGACCGAGCGGCACTCTGGTCGACAGGAAGAATCCGCTGTTCCAGGTCTTCCTCGAGCGCTCGTGCGAAGGCCTCTTCAAGTTGCCGGCGCCGACGGCTTGGCACAAGGAGCGCGAGCCCGAACTGGACCTCGAATACCGTGATGGCCGTCGTCCAAACGGACTCAGGCGGCAACCCGTCGAGCCAGGTCACAACCCTTGGATCGGGGTTTCGGTGCATCAGCGCAGACACGACATTCGTGTCGATCACGATCACAACGTGAAGCGCGCCGGGCGGGCAGGTTGCCCACGCAGCTCCTCGATGTCTCGTTCGAGGCCGATGCGCGCAAAACGAGCCTTGAACCGGCTGCCGAGGGGACGGGCCGGGGCCGCCTCGTCGTTGACGGCGACCCTCAAGATGTCGCGCACTTCTTCTTCGGTGCTGCGGCCGTGCTTCCGGGCTCGCCGCTGGAGTTTGACCTTTACGTGCTCGTCGAGATTACGAACCAGCAACTGGGCCATGCCTCTTCCTCGTTCGATATCATGATATCACCATCGAGTGTTCCGGCGGCCGGGGTTGTCCGATGAGCGGCCTCTCGTGGGCGATGTGACGCGCACGGTCGGCCCCCGCAGCCCGAATGGCTCGGACGTAGAGACCATCCTGGGGTATTTCCGCCGGTTTGCCAGGTCGTCGCTTTCGTACGGGTGAGCTGCGGACGCTGTCGCCCCGGCCCGCTGAATGGCATCCTGACGGTCGGGACACGATCCACCCCAATCCGGTTTATCATCCGGCCACGAACGTGTGGCAGTCGCTCTGATTTCGTGGCTTCGTGATTTCGTCGTTTCGTGGTTTCGTGGTTTCGTGCTTTCGTGGCTACCGTCAAAGGAGGCCCCATGGTGACTCGCCGGAAGTTCTTCAAAGACATCGCGAGCGGGACCGCGGGACTGGCCCTTCTCGGCGGCGATCCCGCGGGCTCCTTCGCGCGAGTCAGCGCTCAGCAGACGAGCCCCGTCCGGCGACGAGAAGTGTCGCTTGCCGGCCGGCGCATCAAGGTTGTGGACGTGCACGCGCATTGCGCCATCCCGGAGATTGCGGACGTTGTACGGGGTTCAAGTCTCGCCGGTTCCGCTCAGGCTCAGGGCACGCTCGTTCCGGGCCCCGGGCGCCTGCAGTACATGGACGCGCAGGGTATCGACGTTCAGGCGCTCAGCATCA
>JAHFUL010000041.1 GCA_023265155.1 Acidobacteriota bacterium | reverse complement strand
AGCTCCTCCAACCCATCCGCGATGACAGAGCTGATGTGGTGTTCGGGGTGCGATTCACTCCACCGAGTCGCGCACCCTATCCCGTGTCGTATCTCATCAACTCGACCATCACGCAGCTGTCCAACCTGCTCACCGGCCTGGCGCTGTCCGACATCGAAACCTGCTACAAAGTGTTCCGGCGCGAGCTTCTCGAGCAGCTGCACCTGGAGGAAAACCGGTTCGGTTTCGATCCAGAGTTCACCTCGAAGATTGCCGGCCTGCTTTGTCGTGTTGATGAGGTTTCGGTCAGCTACGCGCGCCGATCATACCGGGAGGGAAAAAAGATCGGCATGCGGGATGCCGTGAGAGCTCTGTGGTGCATCCTCAAGTATCCACCGCGGGGGCGGGACCGCCGCGCGACCCGCGTCCGGGGGAGTCGGGCGGGGCTCGCGGCCCCGCGGACGCGGCCCTGAAACGCCGCTCTACAGACCTCCCGCGCTTTTCACGTGGGTGTCGCCTGAAAGAGCTGTTCGCGGGTCCTTGGTCCTTTGTTCGGAGTCCTTAGTCCGTCGCTTGGTCCCTGGTCGAAGGACTCAGGACGTGCCACCGAAGAGCAGACAGCTCTAGCCGGTCCCTGCCGTCCCTTGGACGACACGCTCATACTCGTCCGGCGTATCGATGTCCGTGAACGCACCCTCGTCATCGACTTCAACATCTCCGGCGTCTGATGCATGAGCCCGCACGATGGGCTTCAGCCCGCGTGCGGGATCGGCCGATCGCAGAAGCTGAAACAACCCGCGATCAATCAGGACTGGATGTCCGTGCCGGCTGCCGCTCACAGGTCGAACGATCGGAGCGCGTGTCGCTCGATGGCGGTCCAGAACGGCGCGCACGGTGGCCGCTGAAGCGAGCGGCACGTCGACGAGCGTCAGCAGCATACCCGTAACCCCCGGCCGATCGATCGCGCGCAGACCTGCGAGCACGGAAGACAACTGCCCCGACTCGTACTCCGCATTCATCACGACTCGCACCGTGATATCTGATGACTCGAGGCTCTTCAGGATCGGCTCGGGATCGTGACCGATCACGACAACGACGTCCTCGACAGCCCCGTCGCGCAACGTTCGCAGGATGCGGGTCAGAAACGTTTCCCCATCAGCGAGCGGCAGGGTCGCCTTCGCCCGGCCCATTCGGCTCGACTTGCCGGCGGCGAGAACGACAGCGGGAACCATGGGGGGATCGTAATCCAAAGGGCGAAGGTCCTGTGTTTAGGGCTGAAGGAGGAGGGCTGATAGAATCGCCGCCATGAGTGACGCCGGTCTTCACATCCGTTGTCAGCGCTGCGGCACGGAGATGGAAATGCGCGACCCTGGTCCCGGAATGGCATGGACGCCCGATCAGTTCTGGGTCTGCTCCCGATGCGGCCGCCATTTCTGGACGACGTATCCACCGCCAGCTGCAGCGAAGCCAAAGCCCGCGAGCGAGCCCCCCGCCTAGACATCTTCAAAGCCGCTGTCTTCGCAAATGAAGCAGGTTTTCGACCGTGCGGCTTTAGAAGCTGTCTTAGCTGCGGCCACACAGCGGCCGCCTAGCAGCCGGCCTTTGGTTGACTTCGGCGCCTGAAACTGCCTAGACTTGCGCGTTTTCCAGCTCATCTTCGCGTAAGGGACTGGGGAACGGAACTCAGCCGGCTCGCGTCCCGACGCCCATGCTTGCTCGCAGGCGCCCGTTTCGGCTGAACGCCCCCTGGGATGTCCCCGGGGATCGGAACGGAGGGCTTCGGGTATGCCGACCGGGACCATCGCACGCCTCCTCATCGATAAGGGATTCGGGTTCATCCGCGACGAGGGTGGACTCGAGCACTTCTTTCACCGCAGCTCGGTTCGGGGCGCCGTGTTCGAACTGCTCCGCGAAGGGCAGCGCGTTGAATTCACGCCGGAGGATTCCGGAAAGGGACCCCGCGCAGGTGACGTCCGTCTGATCGAGAACTGAGGACCCTTCCCAATCCGGCCCGCGCCGATCAGCGGGCCGGATATCCGACTACACACCGAAGGCGTCGAGTGCGGCAGCGAGATCGCCGAGGTCCTCGAGCGCCACGTCCGCTCCGCTGTTCCGCAGCGCGTCGATATCGTAGCTGCCCGTCGCAACCCCCACCGATCTCGCACCGGCGGCCACCGCCACGCCGATGTCGAGTGGCGTGTCGCCGACGATCACCACCTCTGACGGTTGAAGCGCAGGGCCGCCGCATGCTTCCACGCGGGCCAGCGCATGCGCGAACAGCGCATTGCGATCGGGCGCGTCCTCCGCGAAGGCCCCGCAAAGAAAGTAGCGCCAGAGGTCGAAGTACTCCAGCTTGACGCGCGCGCCCGATACGAAATTGCCCGTCAGCAGTGCCACGTGCGTCCCGTCTCGCCGGGCGAGCGCTTCGAGAGCCTCCCGCACGCCAGGCAAAACGCCCTTGCGAGGTCCCGGGCGGTGAATCTCGCGAGCCAGATGGCTGATGTAGATGTCGCGGAACCGCTGCAGTGACTCGGTGTCGGATTCGACGCCGCAGATGCGGGCCATCTCCGCGACGATCCAGGTGTCGGTGCGACCGGCCATCGGCACGTCGGCGAGCCTCGAGGCCGGGCTGGCGCCGGCCTGCTGGCCGAAGACCTGTTCGAAGGCCTGCGTCATGGCGCGTGCGCCAGCTCCGCCAGTGAGCACAAGTGTGCCGTCGATATCGAACAGAACGAGTCTGTTCACGCCGGGCCGGCCGGCCGCAGGCACCCGGGACGGCCGCCGATTAGCCTTCGGCGCGCGCGTTGCCCGCGCGAGGCCCCTTGTCGGACGGTTCTTCGTCGAAGCTGGCGCGCTGGCCTTCGCTCAGCTGATCGAAGTCCACCTGCACGGCGCTGCGGTGGAAAAACCACTCCTGTCCGCTGTCGTCCCTGATGAACCCGAACCCCCGATCCCGAACAAGTCGTTTGATCGTGCCGCCTGGCATTCGCGTCTCCTTGGGCGTACCCGCCAGGAGCCGCACCCTCAATTTTCATTCCGCTTCTCTCAGCAGTTTTTGCCTGGCGAAACCGTGCGGGGCGCCCAGCTCACGTCTGGGTGACGCGTCTATACGGTCGTGTCGGATTTTCGACAAGGTTGGGAGCCGACGGGGATCCTCCCTTCACCGACAGGAGCATCCCCGTCTCCGACGTGTTGCTCTACTTCGCAGTCACTGTGATCGTCTTGCACAGCCCCGGCATCTGCATATGTTTGTCGTCCGCGACGGCGAGCGTCAGCTCGTGGGAACCGGGGCTGAGCTGCGTGTCTGCCTCAAGGTCCCCCTTGCCGTAGTGAATCCACTTCTCGCCCTTCTTGATTTCCGTACCGTCCGCCGGACATTCGGTATCGATCGCCAGATGATAGTGGCCCATTCCCGGTCTTACGCTTGTCACGACGCCTTCCGGAACCGGCATGATCATGACGCCTTCCGAGGCGAACTTCATCTTCACCGGGCTCGTGACCGTCGCACCGTCGGCCGGTTCCGCAAAGAACGCCCTTGGAGTGGTGGCCATTGGGGCGGGGGCCGGCGCAGCCGCCGGCGCGGCGGTTTCCGCCGGTTGCGGCTCGGAGCTGCACGCGGCCGCGACGACCATGGCGATTGGCAGCGCCAGCAGGGCAAGGTATCTCGTGACTTTCATGGATGAATCTCCTTTTCGCTCAGTTAGAGTGCCCAAGCCGGACGCTTGGCGGAAGCCATTCTACAGACTCGCGGTGCCACGGCCAAACCAGCCTCGCCTGTGGTCGGCCAGCCGTCCCGACACCGGGTCGAGCGTCAGCACACGCGTGGCAATCGCTCCCGCAAAGTCGAGGTCGGCGGTCAACGTCAAGGAGGCCATTCCCTTCCCCCCCGGCAGGCGGCGGCGTTCAATCGTGCGGCGAATTTCGCGGCCGGTTGGGATCGCGTCCGCTCTGGTGAGGGCGGCGGACGGGTGCTCGAACAAGACGATGACCGGATCGAGCGCGAGCGCCCGCCCAAGACGAACGCGCAAGCGTGCAAGGCTCCCGAGCTCCCCGAGCCGACGGTCCCACTCGCGTTCCTCCAAGCCGACCTCGCGCGCCAGCTCAATCGCGCGGTCACGCAGGGGAGCGTCCAGCGGTTCGATGTCGAGCGAAAACGGCATGGCCAGATTCTGCGCAACCGACAGCCCCTCGAGGAGCACGGCGCGCTCACTCACGATGCCAAACCGGTCGACGACGGCGAGCCACTCACTGCTGTCGCTGATGCTGGACGTTGGACGTCCCAGGATCCGGACCACTCCCTGATCGGGCAGCGTGGCACCCGTCACAAGGTTGACCAGCACCTCCGCGGCGTGCTCATCGATGCCCGCGACGGCGACGTGCTCACCGGGCTCGATGGCCAACTGATCGATGCGCAGCGGCCGCAGGGCGTGATAGTTCTTGCTGACCCTGGAGAGCTCGAGCACAGGAGTACTCACGAGCCGAGCAGCAGGTGGTTGACCTCGTCGACGACACGGCTCGATTCGCGGATCGCGTCTACTTCAATTCTGATGGCGGCCAGATTGATCGCGATGCCGCCGTAGGCCATCATCGCGTGGATCATCGGCGGGAGCGTCCCCGTGTCAACGCCTGCGCCCATGATTGCCGCGATCATGGTGATCGCCATGGCCAGAGTACCGATTGAGAAGACCGGCCTGCGCGCCAGCGAGATCCGGGCGACGAACGCCTTGAACCGGGGATCCTGGGCCCGATAGCCTCCCTCGGTCAGGGCGTCCTTCACCGCTTTGCCTTTGCCGATGAGATAAAACATCATCATCGAATGCGCGAGCAGGACGAGCAGCGCCGAAAAAATGCCGAAAGACGCGTGGCGGTGCACGTCCGTGCCCATGAGACCGAGAATGGCCGTTGTCACGAGACCGATCAGCCCGATGCCGATTGCGGTGAGAAGCGCCTGAGCCAAGACGTCCAGTATGTCCGATAGTCCCCTCGAGGATCCACCGTCGCCGTTCATCGTGCGATGGTGCGCGGAGCTTCGGTCGATTCTCCCGCCGCCGCGACGCGCGCTCGACGTCGCCATGGGACGCGGACGCCACGCTGACACGCTGGCCCGAATGGGTTGCCGGGTGTTCGGTGTCGACGTGAGCGCCGACGCTGTTCGCAGCGCACGCGATCGCGCGGCCCGGCGCGGTCACGTCGTGTGCGCCTGGGTCGCCGACCTGATGCGCTATCCGCTCCCGCGCGAGCGCTTCGAGCTCGTGATCGTCACCCGCTATCTGCAGCGCGATCTGTTCCCGTCGCTTCGCGAGTCCCTCGTGCCTGGCGGCGCGATTCTGTACGAAACGTTCACGGAGGCCCAGCGCGCGCTTGGATCAGGGCCGAGATCTCCCGATCATCTGCTCGCGGCGGGAGAACTGCGGGCGTTCTTCCACGATTTCGATGTGGTGTCTTACGAGGAAGTATCCGGGCCCGAGGCGCTCGCCCGCATCGTCGCGCGCCGGCCGATCACGACGATCGCTGGAACGCAGAGAGCGCTGAGCCCGCAGAGAATACGTTAGGAAAATGCTCTGCGATGCTCAACAGCCAAATGCTGCTTTTCGAGCAACATTCCCTCTTTGCCCTGCCGGGTCGTCGCGACCTTACCGTCGTACTCGTAGCGCGGAACTTCAGTCCTGCCGTGTTGCGCCCCGCGCGCGGGAGGACTCGCGAAGCGATTGCTGGGAGGCGCAGAGATCGGACGAACGCCAACTTTACCGCCGCAGGGCTTCCGCAGGATCTGTCCGGAGGGCGTGGCGCACGGGGATGTCACTCGCAAGAAAAGCGACGAGGCCGAGCAGCACGGCGGCGGCCGCGAGACGCATGGGATCGGTTGGGGTCACACCGTAAAGCAAGCTGGTGATCAGATGCCCGATCGCCAGGCGCCCCTTAGTGCAATCCGGCCTATCGTCCGCTTTCTGAATCAGATCGTTCGGGTCGCGGTGCAGCGTCCGCGCGACACTGTATGCGGTCTGCAGTTCGTGACCTCGCCTGACCATGGGGATCAGGCCGACCGCTGACGCGCGTCTGACCGAGAGATTGCGATCGCGCGGCCAGCCCGCGACGCGAGCAACGAGGCGCGGATGGGCAACCAGCAGCGGACCGACCAACGCAAATCGCGTCGGTCGTCGCTATCGTCTCTGCGGTGTACGTTCGTGTCAGAGGACGAGGAGCCAAGGACGAAGGATTCAGGACCGTCGCCGCGACTTCAGTTGATCATAGGCGTCTCGGGGAAGAGAGACGGTCCCCAGCCCCGTCGCACCGTGCGACTGGTCGGCGTGATAGTCCGATCCTCCCGACAGCGCGAGTCCCAGCCGGCCGGCCATCCCGACGTAGCGCAGCGTCGCGGCGGCGTCGTGATCGGTATGGTATGCCTCGAGCGCGTCCAGACCGGACTCCGCAAGACCGGGAATCCATTCGTCGTGGCCGACGAGCACGGGGTGCGCCAGCGACGCAAGGCCGCCCGCGTCGTGAATGCGCTCGAACACGTCCTCCGGCCGCGAACCTCTGCGAGGGACGAACGCCGGCCGTCCGCGCTGAAGCCAGCGGCTGAACGCCTCGTTCGCGTCCGCCACGTGGCCGCCGGCGACGAGGGCACTGGCAATCCAGGGCCGCCCGGCCGCCTTCAAGGGGTCGTCAAGGCCCGGTTGCAGAATCGCATCGGCGTCGAGAGCGATGCCGTGCGCCGCCAGTCGATCGATGATCTCGCGGACCCGATCGATGCGCCCACGCCGCTGCTCGCTCAGAAACGTTTCCAGGGCCGTCGATCGGAGGTCGATGAAGTAGCCGAGCACGTGCACGTCGGCGCCTTCGCGGACCGCGGTGATTTCGATGCCGGGGACGAACTCGATCCCGGCGGTCCCGCAGGCCTTTCGGGTTGCCTCGCACCCGGCGGTCGTATCGTGATCGGTCACGCTCAGCACCTGGATGCCCGCCGCCGCGGCGCGTGCGACGAGCTCGGCCGGCGTACAGCGGCCGTCGGAGGCCGTCGTGTGGGTATGAAGGTCTATCAACGCGCGGCGCGGGCGCGGGCTGAGGGCCGCCGTCCGCTGCGTTCGGTCGCCTGACGCTCGCGAAGGGAGCGGTACTCGCGAATGAGCAATTCGAGGTGGGTGCGCTCCTCGTCCGCGAACTCCAGGAAGATGCGCCTGCCCTCCGAATCCTCGAAGCGCTCCCCGTATCGCTTGAAGAACTGATGCGATCCCCGCTCGCACTTGATCCCGATGAGCAGCGCCTGCTGATCGTCGACCCCTTTGCCCAGTTTCTCCGACCCTTCGGCAAAGATCCCGTTGGCGGCGCCCTTGAAAAAGAGGAAGGTGGGACGCGATTCGAGCTGCTCGTCGTCGGCCAGGAGCTCGGCGTAGCGCTTCTCGAGCGTGCCGAGGTGCTCCTTCTCTTCCTCGGCCAGGCGCTCGAACACCTCGCGCCCCCGGGGATCGGTGGTCAGTTTCGAGGCGCGCGAATAGAACTCCAGGCCACTGCGCTCAGTCGCAATCGCGATGCGCAGCGCGTCGCGCGCGAACACCCGTTCGGTCGTGGTGCCATCGAGCGGCGGCGTCTTCACACCGGTCCGGCAGTCTTCGCAGACGCCTGAAATCTGAACGACGGCCTGGCCAGCCTGAAAGTTGCGCGCCGATGCAATCTCTTCCAGCAGCGATTCGATATCGGAGCTCAGAAACTCCGACGATCGGCGGCATTCCGCGCAGACGAGATGGAAGTGACGGGGATGACGGTACGCCGGTTCAAATCGCGCACGGCCCTCGCCAAAATTGACCTTGCGGGCGATCCCCGCGCCGACCATCCACTGAAGCGTTCTGTACACCGTCGCGCGGCCGATCCCCGGATCCTCGAGGTGAACGAGGTCGCAGAGGTCGTCGGCGCTCAGGTGGCCCTCCTGACGCAGGAAGACGCTCAGAACCCGATCGCGCTTGGTGGAGTGCTTGCTGCCCGCCGGCCGCAGGCTCGAAAGATCCGGAAGGTTGCGAGCCATAGGAAGGGATGATGGGGTGAAGGGATGATGGGGTGAAGGAGGCTCGCGACCTTCACCCCGTCATTCCGTCATCCCATCACCAGATCCTTTTACTCTGTGGTGAAGGAAGACCCACATCCGCAAGTGGAAGTGGCGTTCGGGTTCTTGATGGTGAAGCCGCCGCCGGTGACGGTGTCGACGAAGTCGACCTCGGCGTTGTTCAGGTACTGGATGCTGATCGGGTCCACGAAGAGCTTCACGCCGTGCGACTCGTACACCTGATCGCCCGCCCCCTGCCCGTTCTCTTCGATCATCAGCCCGTATTGGAAACCGGAACAACCGCCGCCCTGCACGAATACGCGCAGGCCGCTCCCGGCCTTGTTTTCTTCTGACAACAGCTCCGAGATCTTTGCCGCCGCCGTTTCCGACACGTTAATCATCTCTACATTTCTCCTGAAGTGGTGCCCATTATACCATTGGGCTTCGATGCCCCATGTCGCGCTCGCCCCGGCCAGTCGTGGCTCCCGTCTGGCCGCCGCAGCCGGCCGATGGGAGGCCATTCTGGCCAGCCGGCCCGACTTGGAGCCCGCACTTGCGCTGCAGAAGCGGCTCCTGGGGATCGTCGTCGAGTTGACGGAAACGGTCGAGCAGCGGCCCCTGCCACGGCTGTCGCTGCCCCCCCGATACCTCGCCGCCAAACTGGTTCGCGGAACCCCTGCTCTGGCGGGTGAACCCATTCCGCTGCCTGTAGCCCTCCTGAGCCCCGCGCTGCTCCAGCTCTGCGAGGCACTGGCCCAGGGCGGCGCCGGCGAGGCGGCCGACCACATCCGGACGATGATCGAGGGAGGTCAGATGGAAGCCGGGTCGCTGCTGAGCGCATCGGTTTCCCGCGATCAGCATGCGATCCGTACCGGCGCCGTTCATCGCGGGCTCTCGCCCGATCTGGTGTGGCTCGTCGCCGAGCTCGCCGTGAGCCCGTACGTCCATGCGCTTCAACGAGCGATGTTCAGAGCGGAGGATGCAACGCTTCGCGCCGCCCTGGCCGACTGGAACCGGGGCTATTGCGCCGCCTGCGGATCGTGGCCTGCCCTGGCCGAGGTCGTCGAGGGCCACCGGGTGCTCCGCTGTTCTTTCTGCGCATTCGCGTGGGAGTTGACGACGTATGCGTGCATCTACTGTGGCGAGGAAGGGGAACCCTTCGTGACCGCCGCGCCCGATGAGGAGCGCAAGGATCGCCGCGTCGAGGTTTGCGGCAGCTGCGCGGGCTATCTCAAGACAGTGGACACCCCCGCCCTTTCGCCATTTCCTCTGCTCGCGATCGCCGATCTGGAAACAATGGATCTCGACGTGGCGGCAATGGAGCACAACTACGCGCGACCACCCATGAAAGAGTTCGCGGTACGACGTTGACCGCAGAACCCGCGGAATGCGCAGAGACCAACATTCTCTGCGTGCTCCGCGAGCTCGGCCCGCCTTCGCTATGCTACGGCGCGGCCTCGCCGTAGCGCGCGCGTTTTTCCGCGCGGAGGCGGTAACCGTGATCAGACGCCGATCTGTTCGAGATGTGCTGCCGATTCCTGCTCGATGTCCCTGTGCAGGCTGTTCCCGTGCGCGTCCATCGTGACGATCGCCGGGAAGTCTTTCACGGTCAGGTGCCACATCGCTTCGGGCGTTCCGAGCTCGAGGAGCGACACGCCGTCGACGCGTGTGATAGTCCGGGCATAGAACTGCGCCGCCCCGCCGATGGCGTTCAGGTACACGGCGCCATGCTCCTTCAAGGCGGCCAGCGTCCTGGCCCCCATGCCGCCCTTTCCCATCACCACACGCACGCCGTAGCGCTTGATGATCTCTCCCTGGTACGGCTCCTCTCGAATGCTCGTGGTCGGCCCGGCGGCCGTGACACGCCAGGTCTCTCCCTCCTTCAGCACGACCGGGCCGCAGTGGTAGAGCACCGACCCGCGCAGGTCGACCGGCGGTTCATGTTTCATCAGATAGGAATGCACCGCGTCGCGACCGGTGAACATCCGCCCCGAGAGAAGCACGACATCACCCACTTCGAGCGATCGCACCTGGTCTCCGCTGAGCGGCGCCTCGAGCGCGACCTCGCGACCCGTGCGCGTGAAGCCTGCCTGATCGAGCATCGGAATAATCGGGTGTGCCGGATCGCGGTAGAGCCAGCTCGTGATCGCGCCGCTGCGACTGTCGAGGATCACGCCGAGTCGACGAAACGCCCAGCAGTCGTACGCCACCGACACGAAGAAACTTGCAGGAAGCCGGTTGAGCGCGCCAATCTTGCAGCCGATCAGCGTGACTCGCCCGCCGAAACCCATCGTGCCAATCTCGAGGGTGTTCACGGTCGACATGATCGATGCTTCGAGCTCTGCCAGCCTCGCATCGGGGTTGACATCGTCGAGCGTTCGAAAGAGTTGCTCTTTCGCATGCGAGTACCCGGAGGTCCGGTCGCCGCCGACGCACACGCCGACTGCTCCAGGCGCGCAACCCTTGCCCTGCGCGTGCCACACGGCGTGGAGAATGCACTTCCTCACGCCATCGAGCGTCCGATCCGCGCGTCCCAGGTGCGGCAGCTCGATCGGCAACGCGTACTGGGCGTTGGTGTTCTCGCACCCCCCGCCCTTCAGGATCAGCTTGATCTCGATCTCGTCGCGTTCCCATTGATCGAAATGAACGATGGGGGTGCCTGGTCCGAGGTTGTCGCCGGAATTTCTGCCCGTAATCGAATCGACCGAGTTCGGCCGCAGCTTGCCGCGTCTGGTGGCTTCCGCAACGGCCTCCTGGATCTGCGCGCGCATCCACATCTGGTTCGCGCCGAGCGGCACCTTCACGTCAAAGGTCGGCATGCCCGTGTCCTGGCAGATGGCGCCCTCGCTGTCGGCGGCCAGATCGATGTTCTGGGCGATGATCGTGAGGGCCTGCCCGGCGCGCGTGCCGGGCGGCTCGGCGTCGAGCGATGTTTTCATCGCCGCCCGCACGTCCGGAGGCAAGTCGGTCGACGTCCTGACGATCAGCTGGAGCACGCTCTCGAAGAATGATGGAAGCATGGTCCTGAAATTATAATGAATGCCGAGTAGACGATATCAGCTGTAGGCTGTCGATAACTACCTATTATGTCCTTCCGCATCGAGCGCGATCCGCTGGGTGAGCTAAGCGTGCCTGCCGACGCGTACTACGGTGTCCAGACGGCTCGGGCGGTCGCCAACTTTCCGATCAGCGGCCTGCGGGCGCCGTCCGATCTCGTGGTCTCGACCATCCTCATCAAGAAGGCGGCGGCTGAAGCGAACCGGGCGCTCGGACGTCTCGAGCCGGCGATTGCGGCCGCCGTCGCGCGCGCGGCCGATGAGATTCTCGCGGGGCAATTGCGCGACCAGTTCGTCGTCGACGTATATCAAGCGGGCGCCGGCACGTCCCACAACATGAACGCGAACGAAGTGCTCGCGAATCGCGCCGCGGAGATCCTCGGCGCCTCCCGCGGGGCGTACGACCGGGTACATCCCAACGATCACGTCAACATGGGCCAGTCGACCAACGACGTGTTCCCCGCCGCCACGCGTCTGGCGCTGCTCGTCGGTGCCGGGCCGCTCATCGACGCCGCGCGGCAGCTGTCGGCGAGCTTCTCGCGCAAGGCCGAGGAGCTCGGCGCGGTGCTCAAGACCGGCCGCACGCACCTGCAGGACGCCGTGCCGATGACGTTCGGTCAGGAGTTCGGCGGATACGCGGCGTGCATCCGCCGCGGCGCGGACGATGTGGAGCACGGCTCGGAGCAGCTGCAGGAAATGAACATTGGCGCAACGGCGATCGGCACCGGACTCAACGCCGGCGAGGAGTATCGCGAGCTGGTCGTGCAAAACCTGCGGGAGTACACAGGGTTGACCCTGAAGCCGGCCGACAACCTCTTCCGGGTCACGCAGAGCATGGGTGATGTGCTCGCATATTCAGGGGCCATGCGCCGACTCGCCGTGGAGCTCGGAAAAATTGCCAGCGATCTCCGGCTCCTGAGCATGGGGCCGCGCGCGGGAATCGCCGAAATCACGCTCCCCGCGGTTCAGCCAGGGTCGTCGATCATGCCGGGCAAAGTGAATCCATCGGTGCCGGAAATGGTGAATCAGGTGTGCTTTCAAGTGATGGGCTGCGACATGACCGTGGCGCTCGCGTGCGAGGCGGGTCAACTCGAACTGAACGTGATGATGCCAGTGATTGCCTGGAACGCGCTTCACGCCTCGACCATCCTTCGCGAGTCGATGCACGCGCTGCGCACGCGCTCGGTCGATGGCATCGCCGCCAATGCCGACCGCGCTCGCGAGCTCCTCGATCGCAGCACGGCCACCGCGACAGCCCTCAGTCCCCACATCGGCTATGCCGCAACGGCGGACATCGCCAAGGAGGCGGTTCGAACGGGCCGATCGATCCGTGAGCTCGTCCTCGAGCGTGGACTGCTCGACGCCGGGAAGCTCGACGAGATTCTGTCGGTCGATGGCATGACACGGGGCGACATCGCTGGCCGGGAACAACGCCCGGGGGCCGCGTGAAATCCGCTGGCGGCACCCCGCGAACGGCCGCGCCGGTGGGGTGCGCTCTCTGGTGCGCGCTTCTCACGGGATGCACGCAGGCTCCGCCGCCGCCGTTGACACGTGCCGCTCCGACTACCGAGGCAACCCAGGCGAAACCCAAGGATCGGCTCTTCAGCGCTCAGGATCTCGGGCTGCTCGATGCGGAAGATCGTAATGAGTGGCAGAGACCCGATCAGATCATGGATGCGCTCAAGATCGCCGAGGGGTCGGTCGTCGCGGACCTGGGAGCGGGCGGGGGGTGGTTCACCATCCGCCTCGCCCACCGCGTGGAACAGAGCGGCCTGGTGCTCGCCGAAGACATTCAGCGATTGATGCTCGTCGCGCTGAGACGACGTGTCGAACGGGAAGGCCTCAGGAACGTGCAAACCGTCCTGGGTACCCCGAACGATCCCAAACTGCCACTCAACGTCGATGCCGTCCTGATTGTCGACGCGTATCACGAGATGGAAGACCCTGCCGATCCGTCGCAGGTGGTCACGCTGCTGAAGAACGTCGCGCGATCGCTGAAGCCGCAGGGCTGTCTGGGTGTCGTCGACTTCGAGCCAGGTGGCGGAGGCCCCGGTCCCGATCCGGAGGAGCGGATCAATCCGGACACCGTCATCCAGACCGCTGCGACCGCCGGGCTGCGGTTGCTGAAAAGGGAGGCTGTTCCGCCGTTTCAGTTTCTCCTCGTCTTCGGGAGGTCAATGGCGACCTCGCGTTGTTCATCCTGATTCCATGAACGAGAGACGAACGGCCCTGACGATCGCCGGCAGTGACTCGAGTGGCGGCGCAGGCATTCAGGCCGACCTCAAGACGTTCGCCGCACTCGGGGTCTACGGCACGAGCGCCGTCACCGCCGTCACGGCGCAGAACACGATGGGGGTGTCGGCGGTCATGGCCGTGTCGGCCGATCTCGTCACCGCACAGATCGAGACCGTTGCCGCCGACATCCCGATTCATGCCACCAAGACCGGCATGCTCTTCAACGCTGCAATCGTCGAAGCCGTGGGGGCCGCGATCGACGCACTGGAGCTTCCGTTGCTGGTCGTCGATCCGGTCATGTTGGCCAAGAGCGGCGACCGTCTGCTGGACGATGATGGGGTACGTGCGATGTGCGCGGAGTTGCTGCCGCGTGCGCTGGTCGTCACGCCCAACATTCCGGAGGCCGAGATTCTCAGCGGTCGCACGATCGGATCGATTGAGGAGGTCCGTGCCGCCGCCGAGGAGATTCATCAGCGCTGTGGTGCGGCCGTGGTCATCAAGGGCGCGCACGCGCAGGACACCGGAGACAACCTCCTCGTCGACCTTCTCTTCGACGGCGAGCGGTTCACGGAGTATCAGACGTCGCGAATCGCGACGCGCAACACCCACGGCACCGGCTGCACATTTGCGTCGGCGATCGCCGCGCGCCTCGCACTGGGCGATTCGCTCCCCGAGGCGGTGGCGTGCGCACAGTCCTACGTCGCCGGCGCCATCGGTCACGCGCTGCCGATTGGCAAGGGCCACGGCCCGCTCGATCACTTCTGGAAGACCCGCTCGGCGTAGGTCCGCCCTGAATCGCCTGTGAAGAAATGCCGGCGCGCAACAGTCCGGCTTCAGCCGGACTCCGCGGCACCTGTATACTGAAATGGTGGCTACTCCGCTCCTGACAATCGGGCCGGCGGCGCTGGCAATTGAGCCGCTGGTCGCTGCGATCGGCGGCAACGCCGGTGCCGACGGCGCCGTGGTGACCTTTCTCGGTCTGGTGCGCAACCACAACCTCGGCCGGGCGGTCACATATCTGGAGTACGAAGGCTACGAACCGATGGCGCTGCGCGCCTTCGAGCGGATCGACGCGGAAATCGCTGCCCGCTGGCCGGGCGTCCGGCTGGCGCTTCACCATCGCATCGGCCGTCTTGAAATCGGCGAAGCCAGCGTCGCCATCGTCACAGCGTCGGCTCATCGCGCTGACGCCTTCGCCGCGTGCCGGTATGCGATTGAGCGCGTGAAGCACATCGCGCCAATCTGGAAGCGCGAATTCTTCGAAGGCGGCGACGTCTGGATCGAAGGAGCCACGGCCGATCCTGATGATGCCCGGGCGAGGGCGGAAGCGGAGCGGGTGGCGTGCGCGTGACGGTGCGGCTGTTCGCACGGCTGCGCGACATCACGGGCGCCCCGGAGCTCGTGAAAGAGGCTGCACCGGGCGACACGATTGGATCGATCTGGCGGCAGCTCGTGACCCAGTATCCCGAACTGGCAGGCTACGAGCGGTCGATTTCGAGCGCGGTCAACGCCGACTACGCGCGGATGGATCAGCAGCTGCGCGACGGCGACGAAGTGGCGTTCCTTCCTCCGGTGTCGGGAGGGTAGCAACGATCACCGCTCGTCTGCGCGGAGTAACGGGCTACGGCAAGGCCACGGCGTCGTGAAGTGAAAGCGGCAGAGACATATGTTCGACAAACTGACGGCAACCGAACGCCAATACGAAGAGCTCCTGGCGCGGCTCGGCTCGGTCGAGGTCCAGAACGACCAGTTCGAGTACCGTAAGCAGGCCAAGACACTTTCGGAGATTGAGCCGATCGTCACGCGGTTCCGCGAATACCAAATCGTCACGCGGGGTATCGCGCAGACCGAGGAGCTCATCGCGGGCGCCGACGCCGAGATGCGCGAGCTCGCCCAGCAGGAGCTCAAAGCGCTCACGGCGAAGCGTGAAGCGCTCGTCGCCGACCTCAAGGGGCTCCTCGTCCCGAAAGATCCAAATGACGCGAAAAACGTCATGCTCGAGATTCGTGCCGGCACCGGCGGCGACGAGGCGGCGCTGTTTGCCGCCGAGCTCTTCCGGATGTACACCCGGTATGCCGAACGGCAGAGCTGGCGTGTCGATCTGATTTCGAACAGCGATAGCGCTGGCGGAGGCCTCAAGGAGGTCATCGCCATGATCGAAGGACGCGGCGCTTACAGCAAACTGAAATACGAAAGCGGTGTGCACCGCGTCCAGCGCGTGCCGGCGACCGAAGCCAGCGGCCGCAAACACACCTCTACTGCCACTGTGGCGGTTCTCCCGGAAGCGGAAGACGTCGATATCAAGATCGACCAGAAGGATCTCCGAATCGACACGTTCTGTTCGAGTGGCCCCGGCGGCCAGAGCGTCAACACGACGTACTCGGCCGTGCGGATCACACATATACCGACCGGCGTCGTGGTCTCGCAACAGGATCAGAAATCGCAGATCAAGAACAAAGACAAGGCGATGAAGGTGCTCAGATCCCGCTTGCTGGACATGGAAGTCAGCAGGCAGCAGGAAGCCATCGCGAAGGACCGGCGGAGCCAGGTTGGCACTGGCGAGCGTTCGGAGAAGATCCGGACGTACAACTTCCCGGAGAACCGCATTACCGATCATCGCATCAACTTCAGCCTGTACCGCCTCACGGAAGTGCTCAACGGCGATCTCGCCGAGCTCCTCGACAACGTCAGCACCCACTATCAGTCCGAGAAGCTCAAAGACGCGACGGGTGACGACGCAGCGGCGTGACCCTGCACGAGCACACCGCGCGCGCCTGCGATAGGCTCACACGCGCCGGTCTTCCTCGGGACGAAGCGGCGCTCGACGCCCGCCTGCTGGCTCAATTTCTCCTCGGTTGGCACGACGTCAGATTCGTGACCGCCGGTGGCGAGCCGGCACCGTCGGGCTTCGCCGCGCGGTACGAGCCACTCGTCAGCCGGCGCGAACAACGCGAGCCGCTCGCCTACATCACGGGGCATCGTGAGTTCTGGGGTCTCGACTTCGAGGTTTCCCCGGCAGTCCTCATCCCGCGACCTGAAACCGAGCTCATCGTCGAGGCCGCGCTCGAGCTGCTGCCAGACAGAGCGGCGCCGCACGCGATGGCCGACGCCTGCACGGGAAGCGGATGTCTCGCGGTCGCTCTCGCGCACGAGTATCACGCCGCGCACATCGTTGCAACCGACACGTCGAGCGACGCACTTCGCGTAGCCAGACGGAACGCTGTTGCACACGACACCGCCGAACGGATCGAGCTTCTCAAGACAGACCTGCTTGTGGGCACCCGCGGAACGTTTCACCTGATCGTGTCCAACCCGCCGTATGTCGCCGAACTGGACCGCGAGGCCCTGCAGCCGGAAGTCCGCGATCACGAGCCAGCCATCGCACTATTTGCCGGCGACGATGGGATGGGGATCATCAAGCGCCTTGTCTCGGAAGCGCCGCCGCGTTTGGCATCTGGGGGCCTGCTGCTGTTCGAATTCGGCTTCGGTCAGGCCGCAGCAGTCGAAGGGTTGATCGGGCGGGCCTCCGGCCTCACAATGGTCGGCCTCAGGCGTGATTTGCAAGACATTCCACGCGTGGCCATCGCGCGGCGAGCGTAGGACTCGGAACCCGGGAACCTTGAACCTTCAATCTTGAACGTGGAACCTTTTGATGGACTGCCTGTTCTGCAAGGTCATCGACCGAAAGATCCCCGCCTCCATCGTCTACGAAGACGATCACGTTCTGGCGTTCAACGACATCAATCCACAGGCGCCGACGCACGTGCTCGTGGTTCCGAAGCGGCATATCGCCACACTGAACGATCTCGAGCCAGGAGACGACCCGACCGTCGGCGAGCTGGTTCGACGCGCGGCCGCGATCGCGAAGGAGCGGGGGATCTGGGCCGGCGGATTCCGCACCGTCTTCAACACCAACAGCGACGCCGGACAAACGGTCTTTCATATCCACCTGCACCTGCTTGGCGGACGAAGCCTGAAGTGGCCGCCAGGATAGAGAAATAAGAAGGAAGAAGTCAGAAGGTAGAAGGTAGAAGGTAGAAGCCGAAAGCTGAAAGCTGAAAGCTTCCAAGGAACAAATATGAACGAGAACGGCTACACGCGGCGGGAGTGTTTCGGTGTCCTTGGCGCAGCTGTGGCGCTGCCTTATGTACAGACCCGCGGCGGGCCAACCGCGACGACCCCAGTGGCAACGAAGCCAAAGGCCATGCGCGGCGCGTTCATGATACTCAACACGCCGTTCACCGAGTCGGCGGCGGTGGACTGGGAGGATCTCGCCGGTGAACTGCAGTTTGTCGATCGCTGCGGTGCGCAGGGCGCTGTGTGGCCCCAAGGGTCGAGCGGCGTCGCCTCTCTCACCAAGGATGAGCGCGTGCGGGGCATGGAGGTGCTTGCGAAGGCGGCGCAAGGCCGGAAGATCGCGCTGGTGCTCGGCGTGCAGGGCAAGGACACCGCCGAGATGCTCGAGTACGCGCGCCGGGCCGAGGCGCTCTCGCCAGATGCGATGATCGCGATGCCACCCACCACCGCGAAGTCGCAGGAGGACTACCGGGAGTATTTTCGCGCCCTCGGCAAGGTGACCAGCCGTCCCGTCATCGTCCAGACAAGCGGCGGTACCCGGGATCTGATTCCCTCGACGGAGCTCATCGTCGATCTGGCGCGCGAGATGCCCAACTTCGGCTACGTGAAGGAAGAGAGCGAGCCCCTTGTCGAACGAATGAAGGCGGAGCTTCGGCAGCGCCCGACGATGAAGGGCATCTTCGGGGCCAACCTTGGCGCGTACTGGCTGTACCAGATGAACCTCGGCGCCGACGGCGTCATCACCGGCAACGCGATGTACGCCGATCTCATGGCGCGGATCTGGGACCTGCACGTCCGCGGCCAGGCCGATCAGCTTCGCGACGGGTTTAGCAGGTTCCTCCTGATGCGGAACCTCAACGAGCAGATTCCGGGTGCTGATCTCTACGTGATGAAGAAGCGCGGCGTGTTCAAGACCACCGTGACGCGCGGCCGGACGCAGTACAGCTTTTCGCCTGAGGAGGTCGCGGAGATCGAATACCGCTTTGCCGCGCTGAAGCCGTATCTGATGTAGTGCCCAGGACTACATGACGCGGACAGGCGAGCCGTCGCCCCGCGCAATCGTAATCGTCTCGACCGGGCTCGTCATGATCATCCGCGACCCGCAGGCGACCAGCTCGATCCGGAAGCCGAGAAAGATGCCGTGGACCTTCAGAAAGCTGCCGCCAAGCGAGCATCCCGCGACGCGCACGCGCGTGAATTCTTGAAAAAACGCCCCACCCCGCACGAGGGCCTCGGCGGCGTGCGGCGACATCACGATGAACTCGTAGGGGTTGTGACGCGTGCGCACGATGAGCCGGTCGTGCACCATGAGGCGATCGACAAGCACGCCATCGCACCAGTCGTGCGCGGTCCAGGTGTCGATCACCGCACCGGCGACGACTCTGCTCGGCGTGACGATGCTCGTGTTCATGACCGTTCCAATTATCTCACGCCGCGCCCGCAGGACGTGAGCACCGGGTGCGCCAATCGGCACAGCCTGGCTCACAATGGCCAGCGCGGCAAACGCTGCGCCCACGAACACCTCCGTTCGGCGCGGCGTGAATTGGCCGATGTGATCGGGGCGCCCTACATCTGAAACACGAGATCCCGCAGCTGGGTGAGGCTGCTGACGACGGGCACGCCGGCGGACGCGAGCTCGGAGGTGCGTGGGTGCGGCTCATCGTTCCGGTGCAGCAGCACCCCACGCATGCCGGCCCGCAGAGCCCCTTCAACGTCCTGACTGACGCTGTCGCCCACCATCACCGCCTCGCCAGCCTCCACGTTGACGAGCTGAAGCGCCGCGCGAAAGATGCTCGGGTTCGGCTTCATGAATCCATGTTCGGGACCGGAAATCGCCGCCGTGACGAGTCCCTGGAGGTCGAAGTGCGATTGAAACGCTGTCAGGCACCGGTGCGAGTTCGAGATGAGGCCGATGCGCAGGCCGGATGTCGAAAGCTCGCGCAGAACACCGGGCACTTCTTCGTAGAGCTCGAAGTGGCGACAGGCTGCCCATTCGTCGTAGATCTCACGGGCGCAGGCATCCACCCGATCTCCCCGACCACCCATCTGCTCGATGATGTGTCGCGTGTAGGCGACGAACACCTCGGCGTCATAGGCATCATCGGGACCGTCGAGCAGCCGCGCGGCGCTCGCCACTGCGCGCTCGAACAGCGACTCGTCCACCACGATGCCGTGCCGCTCGCAGAATGCCCGGTATCCTTGGCCGCGGAAGGTCGGGCCTGGATAGATCAGGGTGAAATCGACGTCGAAGAACACCGCCCGAGTCATGGTTTCTGACACGGGCCCGCCACCACGATGCTCGCGCGAGCCGGATCGACGGCGCGACGAGCGGCCTCGTTCACTTCGTCCAGCGTGACGGCGCGAAGCAGATCGGGAACACGCACGTCGAAGTCGAGCCCCAGACCGAACACTTCGGATCGCTGGAGGAAGTTGGCAATGCCGGCGTTGGTTTCGAGCGTGCGCGGCATGGAGCCGATCAGGTAGTTCCGCGATTCGGTCAGCTCTCGCTCGGTGAGTCCCTGATTCCGGAGCTTGGAGAGCTCCTCGTCTATCGACGCAATCGCCCGGTCGACGTTCTCCGGACTGACTCCTGCGCGAATCAGGAGCGGGCCTTCGATAATCTGCGCCTCGAGCGCGCTCGAGACGTAGTACGCCATTCCCTGTCGCTCCCGAATGCTGTCGCCAAGCCGGCCACCGAGCGCGTACTGCCCGAGAGCATTGTTCATGAGCCAATGAGCGTAGAACGCCGGATCAGATCTGGCGACGGAGATGAACCCGTACGCGATGTCCGCCTGCGCCTTGTTCATCATCGGGATGACCGTGCTCCGGCGGACCGCTGACGTGGAAGGGCGGGCCAGCGGCACCGGAAGAGGCTCTGGGACCTGCCAGTGACCAAACACCCCCTCGGCGGTCTCGAGCGCCTTCGAGACTTCTACGTCACCGACCACGACCGCCGTCAGCTCACTCGGTGCGAACCGCGCGGCATGGAGCCGCAGCAGATCCTCGCGTGTGATTCTTTCAACGCTCGCGAGTGACCCCTTGAGCCGCCGGCCGTAGGGATGGTCGGGGCCATACAGCATCTCCATGAGCTCTTCGGTCGATCGAACCGATGGACTGTCCTGGTCCTGCCCGATCGCCGTGATCACTTCACCCCTGCGAACAGCCAGATCGATCTCCGGCACCGTCGGCGCGATGATGATCTCCGCCAGCAGCGCGATCATGGACTCGAAGTCATCTGCCAGACATGTGCAGACCAGCGACACCAGGTGACGCGTGACGCCGATGGTCAGCGTCACGCCGCGACCGTCCAGTTCTTCGGCGATCTCCGCTGCCGACCGGCTCGCGGTCCCCCGGTCGATGACTCGGGCCAGCAGGTTCATCGCGCCGGCCCCGCCAACCGGATCGCACACCGCTCCGGACCGAACCGCGACGTTCATCGTCACGGATGGCGTCTTCTGCGTTTCCTTGACCACCACCACGCCGCCGTTGGAAAGAATCGCGCGAGAGGGCGCAAGGCCAGACGGTTTCTTCGTCGCTCGTACATCAGGCGCGGTCATTCTGGCCATCACCCCTCGGCCCCTGGCCGTTGTCCCTTGACGCCTGACTCCGGATCAGCATCACCAACCGGCAAGGGATCGAACAGACCGACGGTGCGGTTGGATGGCTGCAGCAAGCGCGCGGCGTCGGCGACAGCGTCCAGCGTCACCGCTTCGATCCGCGAGGGCAGCCCGGTGAACACATCGACGCTGGCAATGGTTTCGAAGTACCCGATTTGGTGCGCGATACTGCTGATGCTGTCGTTGTCGAACACGAAGCGCGCCTTGAGCTGCGACTTGGCTTTCTCGAGCTCCGCCGGCGTGATACCGCCCTCGCGAACCTGCGCTAGCTCCTCGAGCACCACGCGTTCGACCGTGTCGAGCGATGTGCCCGTTGTGGCGGTCGCCGACAGGTAATACAGAAAGGGCTGTTCGGTCGGCAGCAGCGCGCCAGAAATACTGGATGCGAGACCTCGCTCGACGAGCGCCCGGTACAGCCGCGCGCGACGCTGAGGAGGCGGCTCCCGGAAACTGGACCACAAGTTGAGTCCTTTCGCCCCGGTCAACGCCGCATCGAGAACGAGCAGCGGGAAGAACCGTGCATCGGTGAGCGCGGGCGCGTGGTGTGCGACCTTCAGGTAGGCCGTTGTTCCTTCCTTGCGAATCGTCACGCGCCGCTCTCCGGTCTGCTCCGGCTCCTGCGTCTTCTGGCGGCGAGGGTCGGGGCCCGCGGCGATTCCTCCGAAGTGATGGTCTACCCGCCGCAACACATCCTCGGTGTCCACATCTCCCACGATGACGAGAAGGGCGTTGTTGGGGACGTAGTAGCGTTTGTAGTATCCGTACAGATCGTCGCGCGTCATGCTCTGCAGATCGGACAGCCAGCCGATCGTCGGATGGCGATACGGGTGCGCTTTGAAAGCGGTCGCGGTCAGTTCCTGATCGAGAAACTGATCCGGATCGTTCTCCCCGCCGTGAAGCTCAGAAATGATGACCGTGCGCTCCGAGTCGCAGTCGTCGGGATCGTACACGCAGCGCGCCATGCGCTCGGACTCGATGAAGAGCATGCGATCGAGCGCATCGCAGGTCGCCGTCTCCAGGTACGTCGTCTGATCGATCCACGTATAGCCGTTCCAGCTGCCACCGAACTGTTCGATGATGCCTTTGATCTGATCCCTCGGGATGTTGGTCGTGCCCTTGAAGTTCATGTGCTCGACCCAGTGCGACGCGCCGGTCAGCCCCGGCCGTTCGTCCTTCGATCCGACCTTGTACCAGCACCAGACCGAGGCCAGCGGCGCCGTGTGTTCCTCCTGAATGAGGACCTTCAGGCCGTTATCGAGGGTCGCGGCCCGGATAGGAGCGCTCGGGCGGGCTTCTGCCAGGGTAGCCATCAAAGCATTATAAAATCGTTGAATACCCATGACCGAGTGGAAAGACACCGTCAACCTGCCCCGCACCGGCTTTCCGATGAAGGCGAACCTGCCCACGAGCGAGCCCGAGA
>JAHFUL010000100.1 GCA_023265155.1 Acidobacteriota bacterium | reverse complement strand
ACCTGCTCGTAGGGCAGCGGCCTGTTGATCCATTTGTCGCGGAAGATCAGGCACCGCCGCTGCTCCGCCGCACCGTTGCTCGCGATCTGACGAAGCGCGTCGAGATGGTCGCGTTTCGGCCCCTCGGGCAGCTCCTCGATCACCCGCTCGAGCTCGGCGGCCCCTTCGTCGAATATCTTCACGAAGGCGTCGATGTACTCGAGGACCGCCTTGGGGCTCTCGAGCTGCTTCGCCTGCTCTTCCGCCTTCTGCCTCGAAGCCCGCAGGAGATCGATGGTCTCGAGCGATTCCGAGCGCGCGCGTCGCAGATGTTCGAGGATGTCGTCCAGCTCGGTCATCGTCTACAAGTACTTCAGCAGCCCCTCGAGCGCGTCCATCAGCACCCGCGCCAGGTTGCGCATGAACGGGGACACATCGCCCTCGGTGACAGCGGTCGCCACGGTCACCGGATTGGTCAGGAAGAGCCAGACCGTCGCCATGGCCAGCACGATGCTGACGAGCACCACGGCGCCGAACACGCTCATGCCGACCCGTTGGAGCCGCATCACACCTCGAGCACGATCTTGCCGAAATGGCTCGATTCCTCGAGCCTCCGCTGGGCAGCCGCCGCGTCTGCGAGCGGAAACGTCCGGTCGACGACCGGCGTCAACTGGCCCGAGAAGAAGAAACCCGCCGCCCGGAGGAGCTCGCCCTTCGTGCCCATATAGGATCCCATGATTGTCAGCTGTCTTGCGAACAACGTGCGCAAATCAAGAGCGCCGTTCGGGCCGGTCGTTGCGCCGCACGTCACCAGCCGCCCGCCGCGCGCCAGCGAGCCGACCGCCTGGCTCCACGTCGCCTCGCCCACATGCTCGACGACGAGATCGACGCCCCGGCGGCCGGTGAGCCGCTTGATCTCTGCGGCAACGTCTTGCTTGTGATGATCGATCACCGCGAACGCGCCCAGCGAGCGTGCACGCTCGAGCTTCTCTGCCGACCCCGCGGTCGCAAAGACCCTCGCGCCGTGCAGCAGCGCGATCTGGATCGCCGCTTGCCCCACGCCGCTCCCTGCTGCCAGCACCAGGACGTCCTCGCCGCGCGCGAGTCGAGCACGCGTGATCAGCATGTGCCACGCCGTCACGAACGTCAGCGGAAACGCCGCCGCCCGCACGAAATCCATCTCGTCTGGAATGGAGATCAGGTTCTGGATCGGAACTTTGACCATCTGAGCGTAGCCGCCCGGATGGTTCCGGTAGCCGAGCACTTCGTACTTCGGGCACTCGTTGTCGCGTCCGGACAGGCACGATGGGCATCGGCCGCAGCTGATGCCAGGCTGAAGCATCACGCGACGTCCGGGTGTCAGGTCCGGATCGGTCGAGGCCAAGACGTCGCCAGCCACGTCGCTTCCCGAGATGTGGGGCATCGGAATCGTCACGCGTTCGAGGCCGCGCCGTGCCCAGATGTCGAGGTAGTTGAGGGCGCAGGCGCGCACCCGGACGATCGCGTCACCCGGCGTGAGTTGGGGATCGGGCGCCTCTTCGTAGCGGAGCACGTCCGATCCGCCGTGCTGATGGAAGCGGACAGCTTTCACGTGAATTTGGACCCAATTCAGCAGTGGATCCTAGCAAAACATTTCGGTGGACAGAATCACCGGTTCGCCGAGGCCGAGGTCCGCCAGATCGCCGGCAATCTGTTCCAGATCGCCGACGACGAGCGTTGTCAAGCGATCGGGATCGAGGTGCCGCGAGGCGACTGCGGTCACTTCGTCGACCGTGACCCGCTCGACCCGTGGCACGAACTCCGCGAAGTAGTCGTCCGGCAGATCGTAGAGGGCGAGCTGGGCGACCGCGCGTGCGACTTGCTCGGCCGTCTCGAAGTTACGCGCGTAGCCACGCGTGAGCCCCGCGACGCCCAGCGCGAGCTCCTCGTAGGTCGCCGGCCGCGGCCCGCGAATCGCGGCGATTTCCGAAAGCGATTCCTGGATCGCACGGCCCGTCGCCGCCGTCTGCACGCTGCAGTGCAGCGCGAACGGCCCCGGCAGCCGCCTGAATTCGAACGCGGTGTACGCGCCGTAGGTGAACCCCTTGTCCTCGCGCAGATTCTGGTTGATGCGGCTGACGAACTGGCCGCCCAGCACCGCGTTGGCCGCGACGAGCGCATGATAATCGGGCGTGTCTCTGGGAGCGGCCACGTGTCCGATTCGCAGCTCCGACTGCGGCGCGCCGGCGCGTGGAACCACGTTCAGCCGTGCCGGACGCGGGAAGGTGCCACCTGCCGCCCCTTCGCCTGCCACGCCGCCTTCCCAACCCTCGAACGCGGCTGCGGCAAGGCGGACGATGGCGTCGTGGTCGCAGTCGCCGACCGCGACGAGCGTCGCCTGGGGCGGACAGATCGCCGCTCGATGAAACGCGCGTACATGGTCCAGCGTCATCTGGCCGAGCGTGTGTTCGTTGCCGAGGGACGTGTGGCCGTACGGGTGGTCTCCGTAGAGCAATCGGACGAAGGCGCGATCGGCGACGGCGCCGGGCACGTCGCGCAACTGCTTCAAGCGGTGCAGGCGAAGCTGCCGCACGCGCTCGAAGTCGTCCTGGGCAAGCGAAGGCCGCGCGGTGATGTCGGCAAGGATCGCCAGAGCCGGATCGGTGAAGCGGCTCAGGGCCGTGATGCCCAGCAGCATCGCGTCCGATCCGATGTCGGAGTCGAGCCGCGCGCCCAGGCGCCCGAGCGCCTCGTGCATCTCGATGGCTGATCGGCCGCCGCTGCCTTCGTCGAGCATGTCGAGCGTCATCGCCGCGAGACCATCTTGATCGGGGGGATCGTCGGCCGATCCGCGGCGCAGCAGGAGGATGAACGTCACGACCGGAATCGCCGGATGACCGACCGTCCACACGCGAAGACCGCTCGACAACGCCGACTTGTCGATGCTGGGAAAGCGGAACGGTCTCGAAGCGCCGGGCTCCGGCAGCTTCGAACGATCTATCTTGACGGCGCGTGGAACCCCACCGTTCTCGATCGCGGCAGGGACGCCGCCGCCATCTCCCCCCATCACGACACGTCCGCCGGGACTGAATCGGGCAGCGCGAGATCGCGCCGCCCGCGCGGCACGACGCTGAGCGCCACACGGCAGAGGTGATTCAGGTATCGCTGCACTTCCGCCTGCAGCGCTTCCGTGGTCACGCTGCCGTAGCGTTCCAGATCGCGCTCGAAGAACGACGGATCGCCGACAAACGTGTTGTACGCGTTCAACTGATCGGACTTGCCGCCGAATCCGCCCACGGTTTGCAGCCGGAACATGAACTGCGCTTCGGTCTGAACGCGTCCGCGATCGATTTCATCGGCGGTCGGACCGTCGGCGGCGAGCCGGGCAATTTCGTCCACGACGACCTTGTCGAGCTCCGCCAGAACGTGGCCCGGCGCCGCAGTGGCCGCGACTTGCAGGAAGCCGCCGATCTCGCGGGAATTCTGCACCGCCGACACGTCGGTGGCGATCCGTTCATCGAACACCATCCGCCGATACAGGCGCGACGTCTTCCCGTTGGCCAGGATGTCGGCGGCGAGATCGAGCGCCGCGTCTCCGTCGGCGAACATCGGCGGGGTCAGCCACGAGACATACAGCCGCGGCAGCTCCACGCGATCCTCGATCAGCAGGCGGGTCTCGGCCGTAAGGGGCACCGGCTCCGGCCGCACCGGCGCGACCGCCGGCCCGGGCGGCAGGGGCTCGAAATACGCGCGCGCGAGATCGAGCGCGTCGTCCGGGTTGATGTCGCCGGCGAGCACCAGCGAGGCGTTGGCGGGGTGGTAGTACGTGCTGAAAAAGCGCCGCACCTCGTCCAGCTTCGCGGCGTGGAGATCGGCGATCTCCCCGATTGTCGTCCAGTGATACGGATGATCCGGAGGAAAGAGCGCCCCGACCATCGCCATTGGCGCCAGACCGTAGGGGCGATTCTCGTAGTTCTGCCGCCGCTCGTTCAAGACCACGTCGCGCTGATTGGAGAACTTCGCTTCGGTCAGCGCAGGCAGGAGGTACCCCATGCGATCCGACTCCATCCAGAGCGCGAGCTCGAGCGCGTTGGACGGCACCACTTCCCAGTAGTTGGTTCGATCGGCGTTGGTCGACCCGTTCAGCGACGCGCCCGCGCCTTGAAGCGGCGGAAAGTACCCCTTGTCGTGATGCGCCGAGCCCTCGAACATCAAGTGCTCGAACAGATGCGCAAACCCCGTGCGCCCTGGCCGCTCGTTCTTCGAGCCGACGTGATACCAGAGGTTCACGGCGACAATCGGGCAGCCATGGTCTTCGTGCAGCAGCACGTCGAGGCCGTTCTCCAGCCTGTGCTTGGTGAACGAGATAGTCATCGGACGACTGTCAGCGGAATCGTGGGGATGCGGCTGAAGCTGGCGATGGATATCTGCGCCGCGGCACGCTCCGCGGCGGCCATGAACGCGCGCCCAGCCGGCGAATCGGGCTCGCTGACAATCAGCGGCACGCCCGAATCGCCTCCCTCGCGAATCGGCTGATAGATGGGGATGCGTCCAATGAACGGCACGCCGAGCTCGGCGGCCATCTGCTCGCCGCCGCCGTGACCGAAAATGTCGGCCTCGTGCTCACAGCTCGGGCAGATGAAGTAGCTCATGTTCTCGACGATGCCGAGCGGTGGGATGTTCAGCTTCTTGTACATGGCGATCGCCCGGCGGCTGTCGGCCAGCGAGACCTGCTGCGGCGTCGTCACGACGATGGCGCCGGCCACGGGAACGGTCTGGCTGAGACTGAGCGCAACGTCGCCTGTGCC
Source organism: Acidobacteriota bacterium (assembly GCA_023265155.1). GTDB lineage: Bacteria > Acidobacteriota > Vicinamibacteria > Vicinamibacterales > CAVVIG01 > JBGOTP01. The sequence goes on along the minus strand of JAHFUL010000100.1, from coordinate 1,817 downwards.
GGGTGGCAGATCGACCACCAGATAGTCGAGATCCACCCATCGCACTTCGCGGAAGAACTGCTGAATTGCGCCGTGCAGCATGGGCCCGCGCCAGATGATCGGCGCGTCGTCTCCCGTGAGAAATCCCATCGAAATCACCTGGAGGCCGTACTTCTCAGCCGGCAGGATCTTCTTGCCGTCGGTCGTGAGCTGGGTCTTGATGCCGAGCATCATCGGCACGTTCGGGCCGTAGATGTCGCCGTCGATCATCCCGACCTTGCTGCCCCTCTTTGCCAGCGCCAGCGCGAGATTCACCGCCACCGTGGTTTTTCCGACACCGCCTTTGCCCGCGCCGACGGCGATGACGTTCTTGACGCCCTCGATCGACTGTCGCCCACTGTCTGCGCCGACAGCTTCGCGGACGCGCGCGCTCATCTGCACGTCAACCACCGACACGCCTGGTACGTTCATCACCGCCGCGCGCGCCTGGTCGCGCATCTGATCCTTCACCGGGCACGCCGGTGTGGTGAGCTCGATCGTGAACGCGACGCGGCTGCCGTCGATCCTGAGATCCTTGACAAAGCCAAGACCCACGATGTCGCGATGAAGATCGGGATCGGTGACGACCTTCAGCGCATCGAGGACCGCTTGTTGGTCCAGAACCATGATCAAAGCTTAGCGCAGGATTCGGAAGATTGCAGGTTTCAGATTATTCATCGGGGATGCTCTGCACTGCCTGCCACAACTCCACGTATTTGTCTCGCACCGACGCGTCGAGCTCCGCCGCGAGCATCTGGGGCAAGCAGAGGATACGAATCACTTCCTGAACATCGGCCAGATCCTTGAGGCGGTGGGGTGCGGTCATCCCGGACGCCAGCTTGAGCTCGATCAGCCGGTGCAACGGCAGTAGCGCCACGCGCGCCCCGCGCGCCGCCGTCGTCTCCGGATCGGGAAACGCGACCGGCTTCGGTTTACCGTCGCCAGGGTATGAGCCGGCGAGCACGATGTCGATGTCGACGCCGTGCTCGGTGTCTCGGACACCCCGGCTGCCCGGGAATTTCTCGGCGTACCCTCGGCCAAGACTGTTCCTCTTGAAGGCCGCCAATCCTGCGGTGGTCAGCAGCACATCCACGTCCACCGTCGTCCGCCTGTATCCAAACTCGTTCAACGCCATCGCCCCGATGATGGCGTACGGGATCCGGTTTGCATCCAGAGTTTGCACGAGCTTCTCGAGCGCCTTCTGGACGTCGGCTTCTCCCATGAAGAACCTCCCGGCGGCCTCGACGCCGAGCCAGAACCGCTCTTCAGCGGCATCAGTCAGGTGCGGCGGACTCGACATGCGCCAAGCATAACAGGGTCGACGATCGCAGTTTTCCAGCGCGTCGCGAAAGGCGGATCAGAGCCTTTCTCGTCGAATACTTCGGCTGACCTACCGCGCTGTAGCTTGGGAGGCTGTAATCCTGTAGGTCTGGGCTTTCAGCCCCGCGGACGCGGCCCTGCCGCCTTCGCAAGCGCCCGAGCAATAGGGTGTCGCCGGTCGCGAGCGCGTGCGCGACGAGTAGAGGGTCGATGTGAATTGCGGTAGGGCGCCTGGCGCCGGGGCTTTCACATGTCGAACAAGCTCCTGGCATCCTCGCGCAACAGCACCCACAACGCATAGGCGCCGAGGGCGGTGCCGTAGGGCAACAGCAGCAGATCCACCGACCCCAGCGACAGCGCGCCAAGGCGCGACCAGTGCCGGCGTCGCCGCAGCAGAATGCCCACGGCGACGTGCGCCGCGCCCCAGGCGAGCGCGATGACGGCCAGCGTCGTGAACATGACGGCCGTGAAGCTGGCGG
>JAHFUL010000040.1:18708-23657 GCA_023265155.1 Acidobacteriota bacterium | reverse complement strand
CCCGACCTTGAGGTCGGGCGCGTAGGCGGGGCGGAGCTCGTAGGCGCGACGTGGAGGTCGGGCGCGCAGGCGGGGCGGAGCTCGTAGGCGCGACGTTGAGGTCGGGCGCGAGGCGGGGCGGAGCTCGTAGGCGCGACGTTGAGGTCGGGCGCGTAGGCGGGGCGGAGCTCGTAGGCGCGACGTTGAGGTCGGGCGCGTAGGCGGGGCGGAGCTCGTAGGCCCGACCTTGAGGTCGGGCGCGGAGGCGGGGCGGAGCTCGTAGGCGCGACCTTGAGGTCGGGCGCGGAGGCGGGGCGGAGCTCGTAGGCGCGACCTTGAGGTCGGGCGCGGAGGCGGGGCGGAGCTCGTAGGCCCGACCTTGAGGTCGGGCGCGTAGGCCGGTAGAAAACAGATGCGCATAGTCGAAGGGACCAAGCCGGCGGGCACACTCAGGTTCGCGGTGGTGGTGTCGAAGTATCACGATTTCGTGACCGACCGGTTGCAGGCTGGTGCCCTCGCGGCGCTGGCTGCCGCGGAGGTGCCGGCCGATGGGGTGACGATCGTGCGCGTCCCCGGTGCGTTCGAAGTGCCGATCGCGGCGCGCCGGGCCGCGGAGAGCGGTGAATTCGATGCTGTCGTCTGCCTGGGGTGCCTCATTCGCGGGGCGACGTCACATTTCGAGTACATCGCGTCCGCGGTTGCTCACGGGCTGACTGCGGCGTCGGGCGACACAGGCGTGCCGATGACGTTCGGTGTGCTGACGACGAACTCCGTCGAGGAGGCGATCGAGCGGGCGGGCGAAGGTCGGTCCAACAAAGGGTGGGAGGCGGCCGCTGCCGCGCTCGAGATGGCCACAATCGTCGCGCAGCTCGGTGCGCGTGGTCCGGCCCGCGACCGTTGAAAAAAAGACCCCGTCGCCGTGCGCGCGAGTCTGCGCTCCAGATTCTCTATCAGTGCGAAGTCGGACGGAGCGATGTCGAGCAGGCCATCACGACGTTTTTCGGATTTCAATGGCCCGATGCCGATCCGCCGCCCGAGCTTGTTCGGACCTTTGCGTCCGATCTGGCGCGCGACACCGTGCGGCAGCTGCCGGCCATCGATCCCCTGATCGCCGACACGACCGAGCGCTGGCGGCCCGAGCGCATGGCGGTCGTCGATCGCATGATTCTGCGCATCGCCACCTGCGAACTGCTCCGCGACGCCAACACGCCGCCCGCAGTCGTGATCAACGAAGCGCTCGAACTGGCTCGTACGTTCAGCACGGAGGAATCGGTGAAGTTCATCAACGGCATGCTGGATGGCATTCGCAGGAAAATCGCGGACAAGAGCACGACCACGGAGGCCACTGACACAACCGGAGGCTAGAGAGAGCTCATCTTGGAAGGCCTGACGCCGTGGCCTCCTGTCGCTTCAGTGTCCTCCGTGTTGGCTTTCTTTTATGTCATCTCGAGACGAACAGATTCAGCAGCGCCGCGCGAACCTCGACGCGCTCACACGGCTCGGCGTGGACGTCTATCCGCACCGTTTCGAGCGGCAGCACACGGTCTCCGAGCTCGTTGCGGCGCACGGCGATCGGACGCACGACGATCTCGAGGCGGGGAAGACGCCCACGGGCACGAGCGGGCGGATTCTGGCCATCCGCTCGTTCGGCAAGGCGAACTTTCTCGTCATTTCCGACGGGCTGGCGAAGATCCAGGTCTACATCCGGCAGGACGCGCTGCCGCCGCTCGACTTTCAGATCTTCAAGCTGCTCGATTTCGGGGACTGGGTAGGCGTCGAGGGCCGGCTGTTCCGGACGAAAACCAACGAGCTGACCGTCTGGGCCTCGAGGCTCCATTTCCTCTCGAAATGTCTGCTCCCGCTGCCGGAGAAATGGCACGGGCTCACCGACGTCGAGATTCGCTATCGCCAGCGCTATCTCGATCTGATCGTCAACCCGGACGCGCGCCGGATCTTCGAGACCAGGAGCCGCGTCGTCGCGGCGATTCGCGCGTTCATGACCGCCCGCGGCTACCTCGAGGTGGAGACGCCGATGATGCAGCCGATCGCGGGCGGCGCGCTCGCACGTCCCTTCGTCACGCATCACAACACGCTCGACATGGATCTATACCTGCGCGTCGCGCCGGAGTTGTACCTCAAGCGCCTCGTCGTAGGTGGCATGGAGCGCGTCTTCGAAATCAACCGCAACTTCCGGAACGAAGGCATTTCGACCGAGCACAACCCCGAATTCACGATGATGGAGTTCTACGAGGCGTACGCCGACTATCAGGTGCTGATGACGATGACCGAAGAGCTGCTGGCGAAGGTGGCGCGCGAAGCGATCGGCACCGATCAGCTGGCGTTCGGCGAGCACCAGATCTCGCTGGTGGCGCCGTTCGCCCGCCTGTCGCTGCGAGACGGGGCCCGCGAAGCAGCCGGTCGGCGGTTGAAGCGCGAAGTGACCGACGCGGAACTGCGCGATCGCGATCGCGTGGCGGTGATTGCGACCGAGCTGGGCGTCGAGGTCGAGCCGGGCGCGGGCGCAGGCCGCATCACGACCGGGATCTTCGAGCGGCTCTGTGAGGCGCGGCTCGTTCAGCCGACCTTCGTCTACGACTTTCCGACCGAGGTGTCGCCGCTCTCGAAGCAGAAGCCCGACGATCCTGATACCGTTGAACGGTTCGAGTTGTACGTCGGGGGCTTCGAGGTGGCCAATGCCTTCAGCGAGCTGAACGACCCGGTGGAGCAGCGGCGGCGATTCGAAGCACAGCTCGCCAATCGCGCGAAGGGCGACCTCGAGGCGCACGAAATGGACGAGGACTACGTCCGGGCCCTCGAATACGGCCTTCCGCCGACTGCGGGGGAAGGCGTGGGGATCGATCGGCTGGTGATGCTCCTCACCAACAGCCCGTCGATTCGCGACGTGATTCTGTTTCCGCTGATGAGAAAGAAAGAGTGACTGAGGCGCCCGACTGAGGCGCCCGACCTGAAGGTCGGGCCTACGACTGGGCTGAAAGCTGATAGCTGAGAGCTGAGAGCTGAAGCTGAGAGCTGAAGCTGAGCGCTGATGGACATTCCCTTCGAACTTCATGTCGCCACGCGATACCTGTTTGCGAAGCGTAAGCAGGCGCTCATCTCGTTGATCTCGTTCATTTCCATCGTCGGCGTCGCCGTCGGCGTGATGGCGGTGATCATCGCGTTGGCCATCATGACCGGGCTGCAGCAGGAGGTCCGCGATCGGCTCCTCGGCGCCATGGCCCATATCAACGTGTCGAAAAAGGACGGGATCGTCGACTACAAGGCCGAGGCTGCCCGCTTGCTCCGGATCCCTCACGTCATCGGCGCCGCTCCGACGATTTTCGGCCAGGGGATCATCGGGGCGTTCGGCGCCCAGCAGCCACTGCAGATCAAAGGCATCGATCCGCAGCTCGAGCCGGGCGTGACGCAAATCGCCGACGCAATGAAGAGCGGAAGCCTCGCGTCGCTGGACGCGTCGGACGGGGACCTGCATGGCATCCTGCTCGGCGTCGATCTGGCTCGGACTCTCGGGGTCGCCGTCGGCGACCCGGTGACGATCGTCACCCTGGCCGGCATCGCGTCGCCCGTCGGGCAGCTGCCACTGCCACGACGGTTGCGAGTGGCCGGTATCTTCGACCTGAATTTCTATGAAGTCGATTCGACGATCGGGATGGTGTCACTCGCGACCGCGACACGCCTGCTCGATGTGGAAGAGGTCGAATTCATTCAACTGCGCGTCGACGACATCTACGCGGCGGCGCAAATCGCCGACACGATCGAGGCGACACTGGGCCCCGACTACCAGGCCCAGGACTGGGGCGATATCAACCGGTCTCTGTATTCTGCGCTGCGGCTCGAGAAAATCGCGGTGTCGCTGGCCATCGGCCTCATCGTGATGGTGGCGGCGCTCAACATCGTGGCCACGCTGATTCTGCTGGTCATGGAAAAGCACCGCGACATCGCGATCCTGAAAACCATGGGGACCAGCGCTCGGAGCATCACCGTCATCTTCGTCTTGCAGGGCCTGATCATCGGTCTGGTGGGCACGACCGCTGGCGCGACCATCGGCTACATCGCGTGCAGAGTGCTCGATCGGTATCAGCTCATCCGGGTGCCAATGGATGTGTACATGATCTCGCACTTGCCGTTCACGATCCTCCCGCGCGATTTCCTCTTCGTCGTCGGATCCGCGGTGGTCATCTGTCTCGTCGCCACGATCTATCCCTCGCGCCAGGCCGCCAAGCTCGACCCCGTGCAGGCCCTGAGGTACGAATGATCAGCCACGAAAGCACAAAAACACGAAAGTCGAGTTTTCGCGGTGCTGTGCTTTCGTGCTTTCGCAGCGGCGTCTGAAGAATCATGGCGTTTCTCGAAGCGCGCGGCCTCGTGAAGACCTACACGGTTGGCCGCTCGCCGCTGACCGTGCTGCGTGATCTGCATCTGTCGGTCGCACCGGGCGAAATGGTGGCCATCGTCGGCGCCTCGGGCGTGGGCAAGAGCACCCTCCTGCACCTCCTGGGAGGCCTCGATCGCGCAGACCAGGGCACCATCTCCGTCGCCGACTCCGAATTGACCGCCCTGTCCGATGCCGAGGTCGTCGCGTTCCGCAACCGCCACGTCGGGTTCGTCTTTCAATTCCACCACCTGCTTCCGGAATTCAACGCGCTCGAAAACGCGGCAATGCCCATGCGCATTGCGCGAACCCCGCTCGCCGAAGCCAGGCGGCGCGCCGGAGAACTGCTCGAGCGTGTCGGGCTGGGCGACCGGCTGACGCACCGCCCGGGCATGCTGTCGGGTGGCGAGCAGCAGCGCGTCGCGATGGCCCGGGCGCTCGTCATGCGTCCGGCGGTGCTGCTGGCCGACGAGCCGACCGGCGATCTCGACGAGCAAACCGCTGATTCGCTGCACCAGCTGCTGCGCGAGATGCATCGCGCCTATGGCCTGACCTCGGTCATCGCCACCCACAACCTCCG
>JAHFUL010000040.1:0-18608 GCA_023265155.1 Acidobacteriota bacterium | reverse complement strand
CACCCTCGGCATTTACCTAGGTAGGCCCGATGTTCGAACGGTATACCGAAAGGGCCCGGCGAGTCCTCTTCTTCGCCCGCTACGAGGCCAGCCAGCTCGGCAGCAGTTCCATTGAAACCGAGCATCTCCTGTTGGGCCTGATTCGCGAAGGCAAAGGGCTCACCAGTCGCATCTTCGCGCGATCTCATCTCTCCCTCGAAAACATCCGGAAGGAAATCGAAGGCCGTACGGTTTTTCGCGAAAAGGTCTCGACGTCGGTTGAGATTCCGTTCAGCACCGAAACCAAGCGCGTGTTGCAGTTTGCGGCCGAAGAGGCCGACCGGCTGCTGCACAACTACATCGGCACGGAGCACCTGCTCCTGGGCATCCTGCGTGAGGAGCGATCGGTGGCGGCCTCCATCCTCATGGAGAAGGGGATGCGCCTCAATGCTGTCCGCGAAGACATTGTCCAGCTCCTCAACGAAAAGACGACGCTGACACGGGTCAAGGAGACGCCCCTGCTGGCCGAGTTCAGCCGCGACCTGACCGAGTCGGCGATGAAGAACCAGCTCGATCCGCTCGTCGGACGCGAGCACGAACTGGAGCGGGTTCAGCAGGTGCTCTGCCGCCGGACCAAGAACAACGCCGTGCTGATCGGCGAGCCGGGGGTCGGCAAGACGGCGATCGTCGAGGGGCTGGCGCAGAAGATCGTCTTCGGTGACGTGCCGCATTTCCTCGCCGACAAGCGGATTCTCGCGCTCGACATTTCGCTGATCGTCGCCGGCACGAAGTATCGCGGCCAGTTCGAAGAACGCCTCAAGGCGATCATGAAGGAGCTGACCGACAACCCCGGCATCATCGTGTTCATCGATGAGCTGCACACCCTGGTCGGCGCAGGCTCGGCCGAAGGGTCGCTGGACGCGGCGAACATCCTCAAGCCGGCGCTGTCGCGCGGCGAGATTCGCTGCATTGGCGCGACGACCCCCGCCGAGTACCGGAAGTACATCGAGAAGGATCGCTCGCTCGAGCGCCGGTTCCAGGCCATCAAGGTCGACCCGCCGGGTGAGCGCGAGACGATCGAGATTCTGGCCGGCATCAAGGACCGGTACGAGAATTTCCACCACGTCGAGTACACACGGGAGGCCATCGAAGCGGCCGTCTACCAGTCGAACCGCTACATCACCGATCGGTTCCTGCCCGACAAGGCGATCGATCTGGTCGATGAGGCGGGCGCCCGCGCGAAGCTGCGCGAGGCGGGGTACAGCGAAGAGTTCGGCGAGATCAACAAGAGCATCCGCGTCGCCGTCGAGCAGTGGGAGAGCGCCTCGTCGCAGAAGGATTTCGAGAAGGCCCAGTTCTTCCGCGAGCAGGAAATGGCGGCGCGCGAGAGCCTCATTTCCATCCGCGAGCGCTTCGATGTGAAGTCGTCCGCCCGCAAGGTGATCGTCGGCAAGGCCGAAATCGACGAGGTCGTGTCGAAATGGACCGGCGTGCCGATGGCGTCGATCAATCAGGACGAGAGCGACAAGCTGCTGCGGATGGAAGCCGAGCTGCACCGGCGCGTCATCAGCCAGGAAAAAGCCATCTCGGCCATCTCGCGGGCGATTCGCCGGTCGCGCGCCGGGCTGAAGAATCCCAATCGCCCGGTCGGCAGCTTCGTCTTCCTCGGTCCGACCGGCGTGGGCAAGACCGAGCTGGCGCGCGCGCTCGCGAATTTTCTCTTCGGCAGTGACCACTCGCTCATACGCTTCGACATGTCGGAGTACATGGAGAAGCACTCGGTGTCCAAGCTGATCGGCTCGCCGCCCGGATATGTCGGGCACGAAGAAGGCGGCCAGCTCACCGAGAAGGTGAAACGCAATCCGTACTCCGTGGTGCTGCTCGACGAGATCGAGAAGGCCCACCCCGACATCTTCAACATCCTGCTGCAGGTGTTCGAGGACGGCCATCTCACCGACGGCCTGGGAAATCGTGTGAACTTCAAGAACACGATCATCATCATGACGTCGAACATCGGAGCCCGGTTCATCCAGAAGAAGAGCTCGATGGGATTCCAGTCCTCCGACGCCGCCACCATCGACAAGAGCGTCTCGGACATGGTGCTCGGCGAAGTGAAGCGGACGTTCAATCCCGAGTTCATCAACCGGATCGACGAGATCATCGTCTTCGAGGCGCTGGCCGACGACGACCTCCGGCGGATCATGGCACTGCTGATCAATCAGCTGAACGATAACCTCGTGGATCGGAAGCTCAGGATCGCGCTGATGCCCGAAGTCGTCGACTGGATCATCGAGGTCACCTGTAAGGACCGGTCGTACGGCGCCCGGCCGTTGCGGCGCGCCATTCAGCGGTACGTCGAGGACCCGCTCTCAGAAGAGCTCATCCGCGGGCATCTCCGGGCCGGTGAGATCGAGGTATACCTGGAGGACGGCGTGCTGGCCTACAAACCGGCGGGCGCGGTGCTGACCGAAGCGGGCGTTAAAGCAGGCCGCAAGCTCAGCTGACCGTCAGCCGGGGGATTCTCTCCCTCGGCCCGGCCGGTCGGGCGACCCGGTCGTCTAAAATCCAGTAAAATCGCGTGCAGCGCGCCTGAGGGATATCCCCCGCATGTTCAAGTGTTTTCGCGCCCTCATCGTCCTCGCCAGCCTGATTGCCGTCGCAGCGCCTGCCGGTGCGCAGGAACCGGCATTCGGGCCTCCCACAACCGTTTGCGGCTCTTCGGTGCCGCCTCCCGTGTCCCAGCCGCCGGCCAACTCCGGCCCTGTCGTGTACCTGCTCGTTCCCTGCTTCGAGGCGCAGGGCAACATCACCCTCGTGGATGCGGAGACCTACCTTTACTACATGCGGTCGCCGACCAGCAGGCCCTCGCAAGGCGTGTGGGTGCCGTGGAACGAGGATGCCGAAAAGGCCGTGCGCGAGGACTTCCTCCGTCTCTGGGGCACCGGCTTCCTGGACGATCTGAAGATCGACGCCAGCGACTACACGTTCGCGAACGGCGTCATCGGCAAGATCGTGACATACAACATCGAAGAGCGCGAGCGCGTGAAGATCATCGACTATGCGGGCTCGAAGAAGGTCCAGTCGACTCAGATCGACGAGCGCTTGAGGACGGCCAGCGTCGAGATCCGGACCGACAGCTTTATCGACGATGCGAAGGTGCGGAAAGTCGAAGGCATCGTGCGCGAGATGCTCAAGGAGAAGGGATTCCCCTACGCGGATGTCACCCACTCCATTGAGTTGTTGCCCGGTGGCCCGAAGCTGGTGCACCTGACGTTCAACCTGAGCGAAGGGCCTGAAGTCAAAGTCCGCCGGATCGAGTTCGACGGCAATCAGGCTCTGAGTGACGGACGTCTGCGCAAGCAGATGAAGCACAACAAGCAGGAAGGGTTTCTCTCCTTGCTCACCTCGAGCGGAACCTATCACGCGGACAAATTCGAGGAAGACGCGGAGCGCGTGACGGAGTACTACCGGAATCACGGCTACGTGCGGGCAAACCTCGGGGAGCCAGACATCAAGGTGCTCGAGGACAGCTCGGACAAGAAGACGCGCTGGATCGAGCTCCGGATTCCCGTGTCGGAAGGGAAGCGCTACAGAGTCGGCGAGTTCAAGTTCGATGGCAATAAAGTCATTCGAGGCGAGGGGCTGCGCCAGCTCTTCAAGCTGAAGACGGGCGACTACTACAACAACAAGAAGATCGCCGAAGGCTACAAGAAGATGAAGGAAGCCTACGGCGTCGGCGGATACTGGGACCTGAACGGGTATCCGAACTTCAAGTTTTCCGACGATCCGGATCCCGCCGAGCCTGCTGTGCCCGCCGCGCTCGCCGCCGAACCGGCGAAGGACGGCCCGCCGATCGTCGATGTCACGCTCCAGATTCAGGAGGGGCCGCAGTATTTCGTGAATCGCATCACGTTTGCCGGCAACACCACGACGTACGACAACGTGGTCAGGCGCGAGATGCAGCTGCTGGAGAACTCGGTGTTCAATACCGAGGCGCTCAAGTACAGCGTGCGCCGGATCAATCAGCTCGGCTACTTCCGCGCGCTCGACGAGAACCGGGATGTCAAGCTCGAGAAGACGCCCGACACCGAGAACAGAGTCGACGTGAAGGTGCAGCTCGAGGAGCAGAACCGCAACCAGGTGAATTTCGGAGCGGGCGTCTCGCAGTTCGAAGGCTTCTTCGGTCAGCTGTCGTTTCAGACGGCCAATTTTCTCGGCCGCGGCGAGAGCCTGACCATCTCGCTCCAGAGCGGGTCGCGGGCGCAGAACTACTCGCTCGGGTTCACCGAGCCGTTCCTGTTCGAGCGCAATATCACCGGCGGCTTCAACCTCTTCCGCAGCGACATCCGCTACGTCGGCCAGTTCACCCAGCGCACCTCGGGGGGCGTGGTCACGTTTGGCCTCCCGCTTGGCCGCGGCTTCACCCGCCTCTACACCAACTACAGCTACGAACGCGTGCGGGTGACTGAGATCAATCCGACGTTCCGGGATCCGCAGGTCCTGGCGCGCAACCCGTTTCTGCGGGATTCGCTCCTGATCAATGCCGCCGGCCAGACCGGCGGCGAGCGGATCATCAGCAAGGTCACCCCGACCCTCGTCCACAACACGGTTGATCAGCCGATCTTCCCGACGACCGGCAGGCGTTTTACGGCCTCGGTCGATCTGGCCGGCCTCGGCGGCAACGTGAGCTACTACAAGCCAAACCTCGAGGCGGTCTATTTCTGGAGGCAGAAGAACCGGCTGACGTTCGGCGTGCGAGGGCAGGCCGAGTACATCCGCCAGTCGAAGGGATCGCGCGAGCTTCCGATTTTTGAGCGGCTGTTCATGGGCGGCGAATTCAATCTACGCGGCTTCGACCTGCGCACGGTCGGTCCCACCGATCCTCAAACCGGTCTCGTCCTGGGCGGCAACAAGACACTGCTGGTCAATCTCGAGGAGTCCATCACGATCGCGCCCCAGGTCCGCCTGATCTTCTTCTTCGACGCGGGGCAGGTTCGTGACTTCGGTCAGCGCTTCGCCTGGAAGGAGACGATCACCCAACTGCTCCCGACCCCGCTCCCGCTGCTGCTGGATCCCTACGCGCCAGCGGTCGGACTGTCCGATCCAAGTGTTCCTCAACCCACCAGGGTCTATACGGCAAACGCGTTCAAATCGTCCACCGGCGCGGAGGTGCGGTTTTTCATGCCGGTGCTGAACGTGCCCTTCCGGTTGATCTTTGCGTACGATCCCAGCCGGGCCGGAGTGCTCGATAATTCGCTCCGGAATCAGAAGGCTTTCCAGTTCCGCTTCGCGGTCGGGACGACGTTCTAGTTCACAGTTGACAGCTCAGCGGACAGAAGGCGACACTTGTTTGCTCTCGACCGGTCCGCTGACTGCTGACTGTTGACTGTAAGCTCTTGACGGACTTCGATGTGCAGACGAAAGGGATGATTGTAATGAGAGCTCTTGCCATGCTCGCGTCGCTCGGCCTTGCCTCGAGCGGCGCTCCGGTGTTCGCGCAGGCGGCGGCCGGCCTGCCGCCAGCCACTCCGACAGCGCAGCAGCCGGCGCGACCGGCCACGACGCCAGCGCCGGCGCCCGCAACGCAGCCGCCGGCGGTGGCCCCCCCGGCCCCGGCGCCGTTCCCGGCGGGTTCCAAGTTCGCGTACGTACAGCTGCCGCTGTTGTCCTCGCTGTCGGCCGACGGCAAGGTGGCCGCCGCGAGATTCGATGCGGAAACGAAAAAGAAGCAGGCGGATGCGGAAGCCAAAGCCAAGAAGATGGCGGCCGACCAGCAGCGGTACGACGGCGGCGGGAGCGTGATGAGCGCCGAGGCGCGCGCCCTCCTTGCAAAGGACATTGAGCGACAGCAGCGAGAAGGCGAGCGATTCGAGCAGGACGCCCAGGCGGAACTGAACGAGCTGCAGCAGCAGCTCCAGAACGAGTACAACAAGAAACTGTTTCCCGTCCTCGAGCAGCTGGCGAAAGACTATGCACTGCTGGGGCTGTTCAGCGCCGTGGAGTCGGGCCTCATCTGGGCCGACCCCGGACTCGATTTGACGCTGGAAGCTGTGAAGCGGATGGACGCCGCCCCTACGCCGAAACCAACGGCAGCGCCGGCGACGCCTCCTGCAACGACGGCAAGACCACCCGCGACGTCTCCGGCCACGACGGCAAAGCCGCCCGCGACGTCTCCGGCCACGACGGCAAAGCCGCCCGCAACGCCGACGTCGCCCGCCAGGCCCTAGAGCCCGTTTGCTCTTCGGTGTAGCACGTCGTCCTGAGTCCTTCGTCCTTGGTTCCTCGTCCGTCCTTTGTCCTTGGTCGTCGTTTGGTCCTTGGTCACGAACAGCTCCTTCACGCTACACCCACGTGAAAAGCGCGCGAGCCTCAGCCTCCGCTCGCCACGGTTTTTTCACATCAGCGCATCGTGCCTGGAAAGGATCGAGCGAGAAGCTTCCCGCGCTGTTCTCTTTGACCGAATTCATACAGGCCGGGCTCGCGGCGGCCACCGCGCATGTCCGATCAAGGATGCACAATCTGGATGTCGAACGCGACCGACTCACTGAGCTTACCCACGTCGGAGACGAGAACGCACAGCGGGGCCGCCGACGTCACCGCCCCAGTCACGACTGTTGAAACGAACGCGTTGACGTTGAAGAGGGTCGGGACTGTCACGCCACAGACGGTTCCGTTCCAGAGGCCGAGGGCGAGGCCAATTCGGATCGCTCCGTCCAAGCCGATGGGCGCCGGGCCATTCGAATCCTCGAGAGACATGACCGTTGCGGTGACCTGCCCTGATGTCGTCGCGGTAAAGGGAAAGGTCGCGGCCCCGTTCAGCGTCAGCGTCCCCGTGAACTCCTCTGTGATCGTGACGGGGGTTGGATCCGTGGGGGTCACTGGAAAGTCGGTGCTGCAGCCCGACAACGCCGCGCACAGCGCGAGCGCGACGAGCGCGCGATACTTCAAACGAGTCATAAGTCTCCTTGGCGCCGGGTCCCAATCATCCTTCCCTATTATCGATCGCCCGGCGTTCCAACGTCATCCTCAGGCAGCTGACGGGCTTCGGGGACACCGGGGGCCTTCTGATAGACTGAGGCCCGTGAACATCAGCATCCCCCAGGCGCTGGATCGGCAGTGCTTTCGGTACCCGTCGATGCTGGTGGACGCCATCACTGAATATGACGCGGGCCGGCGGCTCGTGGCCGTGAAGAACGTCACGGTAAACGAAGAGTTCTTCCAGGGCCACTTCCCCGGGGCTCCGCTGATGCCGGCCGTGCTGATGCTCGAGTCGCTGACGCAGATGGCGACGATCCTGCTCCTGCAGCGCGAGGACGGCCTGGCGAACGCTCGGGTCTATCTCCGGGGAGTCAACGACGCGAAGTTCAGGAAACAGGTCGTTCCGGGCGACCGCCTTCGGCTGGAAATCACCCTCGGCAAGCGGCGTGCGTCGCTGGCACTGGCGCAGGCCACCGCGTTTCTCGGCGATCAGGTTGTGGCGGAGTGCGAGCTGCTGCTCGGCGTGATTCCCGATCAGACGGAGATCGATCCGACCGCGAGTGTGCACGCCTCCGCTCAAATCGGCGCGGGAACCACCATCGGCGCGCGCGCGCTCGTCGGCCCCAGGGTGCGCATCGGGGCCAACTGTTCCATCGGCGCGTCTGCCATCGTCGACGGCTGGACGGAGATTGGCGACGGCACTCAGGTGTTTCCGTTCTCGTCCATCGGCCTCATTCCGCAGGACCTGAAGTTTCGCGGTGAAGAGACCCGCCTGGTGATCGGCAAGCGGAACATCTTCCGCGAGTTCGTGACGATTCACCGGGGCACCCGCGGCGGCGGTGGGGTCACGAAGATCGGCGATCGCAATGTCTTCATGGCGTACGTACACGTCGCCCACGACTGCCAGGTGGGGAACGACACCATTTTCGGCAACATGGCTACGCTCGGCGGCCACGTGAGCGTCGAGGACTTTGCAAATGTCAGCGCCGGATCGGGCGTGCACCAGTTCTGCCGTGTCGGACGGCACGCCTTCATCGGCGGGTATTCCGTGATCACGAAGGACGCGCTTCCGTATGCGCGGACGGTCGGCAGCCGGCCCGCGCGCATTTTCGGCACGAACTCGATCGGCCTGATGCGGCGCGGCTTCTCCGCCGACGTCATCGGCAAGCTCAAACGCACGTTCCGCTACCTGCTCCAGTCCAAGTTGAACACGACCGGCGCATTGCAGCAGATTCAACGGGATCGCTCGCTGTCGTGCAAGGAAGTGGATTACCTGGTGGAGTTCATCCGGACGTCCCAGCGCGGCGTCATCCTCCGCCGGGCCATGCGTCGTGCGGAGGAAGTGCTCGCCGACGAATAGCGGTCACATGACGGTCCTTCGTTCTTTGGCCTTGGTGCGGCGTCCGCCCTGGGCCCTGGGTGGTCCTTCGTCGTTGGTCCTTCGTGCACGTGCCAAGGACCAAGGACCGAGAACGGACCAAGGACCCAGGACAGCCCAAGGACGAAGAACCAAGGCCCAAGGACCAGTGTGCGGTTAGGCCTGATCGCCGGCAACGGCCGCTTCCCCTTCCTGGTGCTCGGTGCGGCTCGAGCGGCGGGAGACGAGGTCACCATCATTGCCATCAAAGAAGAGGCGTTTCCTGCGCTGGAGCAGCTCGCGGAGCGTCCGCCGCGCGCAGCGCTGCACTGGGTGTCGCTCGGTCAGCTCGGCAAGTGGCTCAGTATCATGAAAGACGCTCGGGTGACCCGGGCGGTCATGGCGGGGCAGGTCAAGCACACCAAGCTCTTCACCGACATCGTTCCCGACATGACGGCGCTCGGCGTGTTGATGAAGCTCAAGGCGCGGAACACCGATGCCATTGTTTCGGCGGTGGCCGAGGTGCTGAAAGACAACGGCATCACGCTGCTCGATTCCACCACGTACCTGACGCCCTTGCTCGCGAAAGAGGGGCTCCTGACCCGGCGCGCACCGAACGTCGATGAGCAGGCCGACCTCGAATTTGGATACGCCGTGGCCGATGCCATCGCCGGTCTGGACATCGGACAGACCATCGCCGTCAAATCCGCAGCCGTCGTCGCCGTTGAAGCGATGGAGGGGACCGATGCGGTGATCGCACGGGCCGGCCAGCTCGCGGGCAGCGGCGTCCGGGTCATCAAAGTCGCCAAGCCGAAGCAGGACATGCGGTTCGATGTGCCGGTCGTCGGGGTGTCGACCATCGAGGCCATGCAGGCGACCGGCGCCACCTTGCTGTCGGTCGACGCGGGCAGGACACTCATGATCGACGGCGACGCCATCTTCAAAGCGGCCGACGAGGCCGGGATTGCAATCGTGGGTCGGCGTTGTGGTCCTTAGGCCTTTGTCCTTTGTCCTTCGTCCGTGCTTGGCCCTTGGGCCTTGGCGCGCATCAGTTGCGAGTGACGAAGGACCGAGGGACCAAGGACGCCGAAGGACCAAGGACAGACGAAGGACCAAGGCCGAGGGACCAAGGACCTCGTGAGTCTCCGAATCGCCGTCATCGGCGTTGGTCACCTGGGCCGGCATCACGCCCGGATTCTGTCGTCGCTGCCCGGTGTCGAGCTGGTCGCCGTGGTCGACACCAATCGGCCCCGGGCCGAGGAGATCGCCGCCGTCCATGGCACGCGGGCCATGTTCGATGCGCGTGACCTCGGCGGTCTCGTGGATGCTGTAACAGTGGCCGTCCCGACCGAGCTGCATGGCGAAATTGCCGTGCCCTTTCTGCGCGCCGGGGTTCCGGCGCTCATCGAGAAGCCGATGGCCCGGTCGCTGTCGGAAGCCGACGCGATCATCACGGCAGGGGCGCAAGGGAAGGCGATCGTGGCGGTCGGCCAGACCGAACGCTTCAATCCCGCGGTGGCGGCTGCGCGGCCGCTCCTGGTCGATCCCCGGTTCATTGAAGGCCACCGCCTCGGCGTGTTTCCCGACCGCAGTCTCGACATCGACGTCGTTTTCGATCTGATGATTCACGATCTCGACGTCGTGTTGTCGCTGGTGCCATCGGAGGTGGAGTCGATCGAAGCCGTGGGGGTGCCTGTGCTCACCGGGCGGGTGGACATCGCGAATGCGCGCCTGCGGTTTACCAACGGGTGCATTGCGAACCTCACCGCGAGCCGGATCAGCCGCGATCGGGTGCGGAAGATCCGGTTTTTCCAGCCAGCGGCCTACCTGTCGATTGACTACGCCGCACAGAAGGTCGAAGTGTGGCGTCTCGTGAAAGGCGGACGCGCGCTTCCGTCGATCGAAGGAGGGGAGGTGAGCGTGGTCAATGAAGAGCCGCTCGAGCGCGAGCTTGCGGATTTCGTCCAGGCCGTGGTCACCGGCCGCGCGCCCCTCGTGACCGGCGAACAGGGCCGCCGCGCGTTGGAGCTGGCGACGCGGATTACAGATAAGATGACGGTTGAAGCGTTGCCACGAAAACACGAAGACACGCCACGAAAACACGAAGACACGACATGAGAAAGGTCGAAACCCACAAGCGTTTCCTTTTCGTGGTTTCGTGCTTTCGTGGCCTTGTGTATGTACTCTGACCTCACAGATTTCCTTGCCGACCTGGACAAGCGCCGGCTCCTGACGCGGGTCACCGAGCCGGTCAGTCCGGATCTCGAGATCGCCGCCGTCACCGATCGCGCCTGCAAAACGGCCGGCGGCGGGCCCGCGCTGCTGTTCGAGAAGCCGACCGGGTTCGACATCCCGGTGGCCAGCAACGTCTTCGGATCACTGGAACGCATGTGCCTGGCGCTCGGCGTCAAGGCACTCGACGATCTTGCAGTCGAAATCGACCAGCTCATGACGCCGCCGAAGGCGAGCGGCCTCATGGACGCGCTGAAAATGCTGCCCCTCGTGTCGCGGCTGAGCGACCTGATGCCCAAAACGGTGAAGGACGCGCCGTGCCAGGAGCTGGTCCGCCGAGACGGCACGCTCGACGAGCTACCCATCCTGAAGTGCTGGCCCGACGACGGCGGACGCTACATCACGCTCCCGCTGGTCTTCACCAAGGACCCGGAAACCGGCACGCGGAATATCGGCACGTATCGCATGCAGATCTTCGACGGACGGACGACCGGCATGCATTGGCAGCAGCACAAGGGGGGAGCGCAGCATCATCGCGTGGCCGAGCGCCTCGGCCGGCGCCTTGAGGTCGCGGTAGCGCTCAGCCCCGAGCCCGTGCTGACGTACTGTGCGACGGCGCCGATGCCCGAAGGGCTCGACGAGCTGCTGCTCGGCGGGTTCCTCGCCCGGCGGCGCATTGAAATGGTCAAGTGCGTCACGATCGATCTCGACGTGCCGGCAAGCTCGCACGTTGTCCTCGAAGGCTACGTGGAGCCCGGTGAGCGTCGGCGTGAAGGCCCATTCGGCGATCACACCGGTTTCTACTCCCAGCCGGACGACTATCCGGTGTTCCACCTCACCTGCATCACGCAGCGCAAACGGCCGACCTATCTCACGACCATCGTGGGCATTCCGCCGATGGAAGACTTCTACCTCGGGATGGCCAGCGAGCGGATCTTCCTCCCGATGATCCGGAAGACGGTGCCCGAGATCGTCGACATGCACTTCCCGGCCGCGGGGATCTTTCACAACCTCGTCATCATCTCGATCGACAAGCGGTACCCCGGCCACGCGCGCAAGATCATGAGCGCCTGCTGGGGGCTCGGCCAGCTCATGTTCTCGAAGACCATCATCGTCGTCGACAAGGACGTGGACGTGCACGACGTGAGCGAGGTGGCGTGGATCGTCGGCACGCACATGGATCCTGAGCGCGATGTGCAGATGACGAAAGGACCGGTCGACGATCTGGACGACGCCGCCCAACTGCATGCGTACGGCGGGAAGATGGGCATCGACGCGACGCGCAAGTGGGCGTCGGAAGGGTACACACGCTCCTGGCCTGCGCGACTCAAGACGACGGAAGACGCCGGGCGCCGGGCCCTGGAGATCTGGGACCGGGTGAGTCATGCGGTTTTCAGATCCTCGTAGCGCGGGGCTCTCGGCCCCGCGGACGCGGCCCTGAAAGGGCCGCGCTACGGACACAACTGAAAACTGCTTAGCGCGCCGGGGACACCGGGGGCGCCGGGGACGCCGGGGGAGCCGGAAGCGCCGGCATCTGCTCCTTCGTGAAGCGCGGCATCATCTCGTCGCGCATGGCGATGTGATACACGATCGACGCCGTGATGACGGCATCCTTCATCACGTCGTCGGGCAGGATGCGCTCGTACGTGTCGAGGTTCGTGTGGTGCGTGTGGCTGTTGTACTCGATCGGATCCTGGCTGCTGCCGATGCCCGGCAGGCCCGCGTGGTTGAACGACGTGCTGTCGGTGCCGCCGGTCGCCCGTGAGCTCCCCACGGTCGCCCCGTACACTTTGAAGTCTTCCCACGGCTTCATGAACTGCGCGAGGATGCGCCCGCCTTCGGCCGGACCGAAGACGCTTCCGCCGCGCACGAGACCGGTGCCGGTGTCGATGTTCCAGTACGCGTCGAGCTTGGCGAACTCGGGCTTCGGATTCTCGAACGTGCCGAAGTGCTTGTCGACATAGGCGAGCGAACCGAGCAGTCCTTCTTCCTCTCCGCTCCAGAGCGCCACGCGAATCGTGCGGCGCGGTTTGGCGCCGACGGCCTGGAGGATGCGTGCCGCCTCCATCATGATCGCGCACCCGATCGCGTTGTCGGTCGCACCGGTCGCCGCCTGCCACGAGTCGAGGTGTCCTCCCATCATCACGACCTCGTCGGCTTTGTCGGTGCCGGGAATTTCGGCAATTGCGTTGTACGACGTCTTGCCTTCCGGATAGGTGTGATTGACGATGTTGAATTCGAGGGTCACCGGGGTGCCGTCGGCCAGAATGCGCGCGATGCGGCCGTAGTCGTCGTTGCGCAGCAGCACACCCGGGAGCTGTTTGCCCGCATCGTACCCGTTGCCGCTTTGCGCCCGGATGATGCCGAGCCGCTCGCCGGCGTCTGCGACGCGCACTGCCGCGCCGTTGGTCATCAGAAACGCCGACACCTGCTGATTCACTTGCTGCGCGCTGAGGCGCACCGGCTGACCCTGCGCACCCTGCCCCGCCTGCCCACCGCCGCGACCTCCCGCCGGAGGGGCGGCCCCACGATTGCCCCCGCGACCCGCCGGCGCGTTGGGATCCGGGTTGTACTGCCGCCGTGCCTGTTCATCATCACGCCGCTTGGTGGCTTCGACTTCGAGGAACGCCGGCACTCGTGACGCCCCCACGAGCACGATCGCGCCTTTCACCTTCGGCGCCATTTGCGCGAAGTACGCGTCCAGTTCAGCCTGGGTGGGACCGAGAAAGGTCGGAGCGGCGGCACCGCGGCCAGCAGCCGCCGGTGCTTCGGGACCCACGGGCGTGACAAGGTTGACCGCAGGCGCCCTCACCGTTCCTTTCGTGGAGGGCGTCCACGCCTGCACGGCGAACACGAGGTTCGCCTTTACGGGAGAGAGGATGTGGCCGTCGGCCCGCTCGTTGAGCCAGCCCTCACGCGCGAAGTCCCAGGGCTCGAGGTGACCGTTCTTCATCCCCCAGCTCTCCATGGTGGCGACCGCCCACTTGGCGGCGTTCTCGTGGTTGGGGGAACCGGTCACGCGCGGGCCGTAGACGTCGGTCAGGTAGTGCTCGGTCCGCATGATCTGCGAGCGCTGCAGGCCCTCGGCACGGATCCGGGCGTTCAGCGCCGCATCGACCTTCTCCGGCGCCATCTGTCCCGCCACGGGAGTGGCAGTCTGCTGGGCGGCGCCCACAGCGACGGCGGCGACGACGGCAGCGAAACTGAGGGCCGCCAGCGGTGCAGTGATTCTTCGCGACACGATCGCACCCCTTTGGAAAAATGACAAAACCGGGCCGACACGCTGGCCTGAAAGGCCCGCGCTACGTCAGCGGATCATACATGACCGGTGCGCCGATCGATGCGATCCCAGGAGCCCTGACGTAGCGCGGGCCTTTCAGGCCCGCGCCTCAGCCACGAACGGACAGATTTGTGGCTGAACGCTACGCAGCGCGCCTGAAAGGCCCGCGCTACATCTGGTTCGCCAAGCGGCCTGAAGGGCCCGCGCTACACCTCGCTCGAAGAGCGGGCCTAAAAAGGCCCGCTCTACTTCAACTTGCGCAGCCCCGCCGCCAGTTCGACCAGGTCGGCAAACGCTTCGCGATCGGCCGCACTCTGCAGTGGCGATTCGATCGTCTGCAGGCGTCTGACGAGCGCACTCCAGCGATTGGCCGAAGCCTGGTCGTCGCGCAGCAGCATGCCGAATTCGGCGACGGCCGCCGCGAACGGAAGGTCCGCGGCGAGCCCTCCCGCCCTGACCGGCTGCGACATCAGCTGGCTCTCCGACGCGCTCGGCAGCTTGTAGCGCACCTTCACCGTCAACAGTTCGCCGGATCCGGACGTGGGTTGGCGACTGGACTGATAGATCAGCGGATCGACTGTGGGCCGATCGTTGTTCGGCCGGAGATTCTCGGGAAGCGTGGCGCCGACCGGCACGACCTCGTACAGCACCGTCACCGTGTGCCCCGCGCCAAGCTCGCCGCCATCGCGCGTGTCGTCGTTGAATTCCTGATGCTGCAGCAGCCTATTTTCGTATCCGATCAACTTCCACGCCGAGACCGCCGCGGGATTGAGCTCGATCTGAAACTTCACATCCTTCGCGACCGTCTCGAGCGTGGCACCGCCTTCGCGGACCAGCACCCGCCGGGCTTCCTGCAGTGAATCGAGATACGCGTAGTGGCCGTTGCCCTTGTCGGCCAGCATCTCCATCGTCGAGTCTTTGAGATTGTTGTCGCCGACGCCAAGCACGGAGAGGAAGATGCCGGACTCGCGCTCACGCTCGATCAGACGAACGAGGTCGCCCTGGCTCGTCACGCCGACGTTGAAGTCGCCATCGGTTGCCAGAATGACGCGGTTGATTCCGCCGGGGATGAATTCTTCGCGGGCCGTTCGATATGCGAGGACGAGGCCCTGTGCGCCGTTGGTCGAACCGCCGGCGTTCAGCGCCAAGATCGCGTCGTGAATCCTTTCACGCTGCCGGCCAGGCGTCGGCGCTAACGCGATTCCGCTTGCGCCCGCGTACACCACGATCGAAATCCGGTCGTTGTCGCGCAGCGTGTCGACGAACATCCGCAGCCCGGTCTTGATGAGAGGCAGACGCTCTGGCGGTGACATCGATCCCGAGACATCGACGAGCAAGACGATGTTGCGGCTCGTCACGCCTCGCTGGTCGATCGGTTTGGCACGCACGCCGACGAGGACGAGCTTGTGCGCCGGCGCCCACGGGCAGTCGCCGACTTCAGTCGTGATTGAGACCGGACGATTCGCAGAAGGGTTCGGGTAATTGAAGCGGAAATAGTTCAGGAGCTCTTCGACGCGCACCGCGTCGACCGGCGGAAGCTGACCCTTGGTGAGGAAACGCCGCACGTTCGCGAATGACGCCGTGTCGACGTCGGCCGCAAACGTCGACAACGGATCATCGGAGGTGAGCGTGAACTGATTGCTTTCGATGTGCGCGTACGAGGCTGTGTTGAAGCTTCCAGGTGGGCTTGCAAATGGCGCGGCCAAGCCACCGCGTCCTCCGCCACCTGGCCCACCGGCTCGTCCCGCGGGGGCTGCTTGACCTGGTCGTTCCACCGGAGCCGTAGATGGAGCGGGAGGCGGCGCGAGGAGGCCGCCGACAACGCCACCGCTCACGCCGCCGGCAATACCGCTTTCCACTCCTCGTCCCGTGCCTCCCCCCGCTCCGGGACCGAGACCTGATCCCGAGCCCGCGCCCCTCGCCCCGACGCTCGACTCCGTTGCCTGATTGACCGATCGCAGGACGAGCGGAAGCTGCAGCGCAGCGGGCGTCGCCGGGATCGTGAAGTCGCGCGTGAGCGGTGTAAATCCTTTCAACTCCGCGCGGACGCGATACTGTCCCGGCGTCACGCTCTCGAAGCGGAAACGTCCCGCCGCATCTGTCTGACGCGTTGCAGCGGGGCCGCCAGCACGCTCGAGCGTGATCTGGACACCCGGGAGGGGATTGAGCAGGGCGTCAACCACTGATCCCGTGAGGACAACCCCAGAGCCGGGTGGTTGCGGAGCCGCGGACTGTCCTCCGGGGACGGTCGTTGCCAGGATCCAGACGATGAATGCGACGGCGCCTGAGTGAAGCCGGCTGGGCATCGAGTGACCTCCCCGGCGGTTGAATGTCCGCCTGGTGAAGTTAGACACCTCCGTGCGCGGAATGGTTTTCGTCGTCAGACCGCCAGGACTCTGAAATAGAATTCAATCCGGTGACTCCATGAGCCTTTGTCGGATAAACGTTGGCGCTAGCCTTGTCCTTTTGCTTTCAGCGACCGGCCCGGTTTTCGCGGCTGGTGGAGCGGCCGGGCAGCAGTCGCCCTCTTCCAACGGTTCCAACGGCACAGGCGATCCGCCGGCGCCCGTCCCTCCCGAGGTCATCTCGCGCGGCGAGAATGGTCGGATCATGGTTCGAGCGACCCGGGTCACCGTGCCCCTGCGGATCGACGGAAGGCTCGACGAAGACGTGTATCGGACGGTGCCGGCTATCAGCGACTTCATCCAGACGGTACCCAAAGAGGGAGAGCCGGCCTCGGAAAAGACCGACGCGTGGGTGATGTACGACAACGAGTTCATATACGTCTCCGGACGCTGCTGGGACTCGGCGCCTCCCGAGAAGTGGACCGCCAATGAGATGCGCCGCGATACCAACCAGTTGCGACAGAACGACATGTTCGGCGTGCTGTTCGACACCTTTCACGATCGCCGGAACGGCTTCAACTTCTACACGAACCCCCTCGGCGCGCGAGCCGATCAGGTGATCACCGACGAGGGCAATCCGAACGTCGACTGGAACCCCGTCTGGAACGTGCGCACAGGCCGGTTCGAAGGCGGCTGGACGGTGGAGATGGCCATTCCGTTCAAGTCACTCCGCTATCATTCCGGCTCGTCGCAGACGTGGGGGATTCAGCTTCGACGCGCCATCCGACGCAAGAACGAGTGGACGCACCTGACCGCCATACCGGCGTCGACGGGGGGCGCCCAGGGAATCTTTCGGATCTCGGCCGCCGCGACCCTGGTCGGGCTCGACCTGCCATCTGCCAGCAAGAACGTCGAGATCAAGCCGTACGGCATCGCGCGTCTCACGACGGACCGTCCGACGGGCGTGTCGAATCACCCCGAAGAGGATTTCGGTGTGGACGCGAAGTACGGCCTGACCGCGAACCTGACGACGGACGTCACGATCAATACCGACTTTGCCCAGGTCGAGGTGGACGAGCAGCAGGTCAACCTGACGCGCTTCCCGCTGTCGTTCCCGGAGAAGCGCGAGTTCTTCCTCGAGGGGCGCGGCATTTTCGACTTCGGCCGCAGCGGCAATACGGGCGGCGGCGGCAGCGCCCCGACCCTGTTCTACAGCCGCCGCATCGGCCTGAACAAGAACCGGGTCATTCCCATCGACGCCGGCGGGCGGGTGACAGGAAAGGTCGGGAAGTTCGGCATCGGCGCGATGAACATCCAAACCGGCGACGAGAAGGTGTCGCAGACGCCGCCCACGAATTTCACCGTGGTGCGCGTGAAGCGCGACATCCTGCGGCGGAGCAGCGTCGGCGCGCTGTTCACCAACCGCTCTGAATCGACCGTCGGCAACGGCAGCAATCAGGCATACGGCGTCGACGCGGCGTTCTCGTTGTTCCAGAACGTGAACATGGGCGGCTACTACGCGCGAACCGAGACGCCTGGCCTGGAGGGCGATGCCGACAGCTACCAGGCGCGATTCGACTACAACGCCGATCGGTACGGCGCGCGGGCGGAGTACTTGAAGGTTGGCGACAACTTCAACCCGGAGGTTGGTCTGGTGCGGCGGGACGACTTCACAAGGTCTTCCAGCACGCTGCGATTCAGCCCGCGGCCCCGGTCGATCACGTCCGTCCGCAAGTTCACCTTGGAAGGGAGCTTCGACCACCTCCTGAACGGAGCCGGTCAGCTCGAGACCCGTACGATCAATGGCCGCTTCAACACGGAATTCGAGCGCAGTGATCAGTTCGCTGTCGAGGCGACGAACAATCACGAGCTGCTGGTGAGGCCCTTCAACATCGCCGCCGGCGTGTCGATCCCTGCGGGCATCTACGACTTCAACGACGCGCAGGTGAGCTATGCATTTGGCCAGCAGCGGCGCGCCTCCGGCACCGTGTCTCTGCAGGCCGGGCAGTTCTACGACGGCACGATTACGACGCTGGGATATTCGGGTGGGCGCGTGTCGATCACCAACCAGCTCTCGGTCGAGCCGAGCCTCTCGATCAACCGCGTCGAGCTGCCGCACGGCGACTTCATGACCCGCCTGGTCCGGGCGCGTACTGATTACGCGTTCTCGCCGCGGATGTTCGCCAGCGGGTTGCTGCAGTACAACACCAGCGACCATACCTTCAGCAGCAACCTTCGCTTCCGGTGGGAATACTGGCCGGGCAGCGAGCTGTTTCTGGTGTACACCGACGAGCGCGACACGGTTGGGACCGGATTCCCGGACCTCAAGAACCGCGCGTTCGTCGTCAAGATCAACGGGCTGCTCCGGTTCTGAGCCTGTCTGCAGCCAGGCCGGCTGGGGCGGCCCTCGGCTGCTGATTGAGGGTCCGGCTGCTGG
>JAHFUL010000039.1:5320-23869 GCA_023265155.1 Acidobacteriota bacterium | reverse complement strand
TCGCGGGGATACGACGTCGATGTGGCTGGCACGGGGAAGGACGCGCTCGCCATCGTCTCGACGCGATCGCCCGATGTCGTGGTCCTCGATCTCGGATTGCCCGATCTGGAAGTTGATGCACAGCATCGCTGCCACGGACGTGGCGACCGCCACCCACAGTCGGGACGCAGCAGCGGTGAACAGCACCACCACCAGGAACGTGAGCGCCACCGTTGTGGCGTTCTGTATGCGCAGCCATCCGGACGGGAGGGTGATGCCGGCGATGGCCGCAAGGGCGAGGAAAAACCGGGTGAGATCGGATCTCCGTCCGGTCGGCATCGACACTGCCGGATGATACACATTCACCCGTGAGCCGTGGGTGGCGGCCCGCAGCGGGCGGTGTTCACTGTCCACCGTGGCGATTCCGCTGACATTCCGCTTGGAGTAGACTGCCGGGCAGAGAGCAGCGTTGTGATCCTCATCCTGGAAGTCATCTCACCGCAGCCGACGAAGCTTGGCGGCGCCAGCCGCCAGACATTCAACGGAGAGGGGGGCAGCATCGGGCGGACGGACGACAACCTCTGGGTGTTGCCGCATTCCAAAGTCTCCGGCCACCATGCCCTGATCAGTTGCCGCAACGCGGTGTATTACATCGAAGACACGAGCCGAAACGGCGTCTGCCTCAACTCATCGAAAAACCGTCTGGTCCGCGGTCGCCCGTATGCCCTGAAATCTGGTGACCGCATCTTGATCGATCCGTACGAGATCCGCGTCTCGGTCACGGGCGATCAGAACGACGCAGCCGGGCCGTCCAATCCTTTCGACGCCGATGATCCGTTCGAGCCGCAACCGATCCTCTCGGAGGGGTTGGACGCTCCTGGCGAGCTCATCTCCGATAAGGAACTCGACCCGATGGCGCTCTTGAACCTGGGTCCGAAGGACGCGGGACGTCAGCGCCAGGCTCCGAGCGCGAGAGATCTCAACCTCGACTCGCCGCTGAACGCACACTTTCAGCCGCCGGCGGTGATGCCGGCGCCTGTCGCCATGCCGCCGCGACAGGACGTGCCAGTGATTCCGCCGGGGTATGATCCGCTTGCCCCCGATGATCCTTCGTCGGCGTCGATGCGGGCTTTCCCCGTACCGGCGACACTCCCCGATGAGCGCCCAGTCCGGCCGATCGAGCGGCAGCCGCCTGCGCCCGCCCCGCCCGTCGCCGTCGCGCCCCCCCGCGTCCCACGGGCCCCCGATCCGGAGCCGGTTCGGGACCGCGCACCCGTTGTGACGCGCCCCGACCAGCCGTTCGCTGCAGATTTCGCGGCCGTGCTGGCGGGGGCGGGCTTGGATCCAGCCAGCGTCACGCCTGAGATCGCGCGCACATTCGGTGAGATCTTGCGTGTGGTTGTCTCCGGAGTCATGGACGTCATGCGATCTCGCCAGCAGATCAAGGATGAGTTCCGCATGCGCATGACCCGCTTCAGGGCGGCCGAGAACAACCCGCTGAAATTTTCGGCGAACGTCGACGATGCGCTCCACAACTTGCTCGTCAAGCGCAATCCCGCCTTTCTCGGGCCCGTTGAAGCCTTCGAAGACGCCTTTGCCGACTTGCGGAATCATCAAATCGCGATGCTGGGAGGTATGCGGGCGGCGTTTGAATCGATGCTCGCCGAGTTCGATCCGGACCGCCTGCAGCAGGAGTTCGACCGTCAGCTCAACAAGGGCCTGGTCCCGGCGAAGCTGCGTTATTGGGATCTGTTTCGGGAGAGGCGTCGCGATATCGTCAAAGACCCGGAAGCGAGCTTCCGGCGATTGTTCGGCGAGGAGTTCGCACGCGCGTACGAAGAGCAGCTCAAGCAGCTCAAAGCCATGGAAAGCGGTGGCAGGGAATCATGAGCGAGCGTGGACGAATCCCGTGGTTCGTTATAGATTGAGTGGCACATGGCACATCGACGACGGTCCGCCTTGATCGCGACGCGTTGCAGCGCCGTGTCTGAAGCGAATGTCTGTCCATAACCGGGTGATCTGGTCCGAGGGGCTGTTCTTGCAGCCTCAGCACTTCCAACAACAGGAGCGCTACTTCGAGCGCTACCTCGAGACCCGCTGCCGGTCTCTCGTCACGTACAGCTGGGGCTTCACCGAGATCGAGTTCGAGCGCGACTTTCTCAGCATCGGCAAGACCGGGTTGCGGCGTGCGGCAGGCGTGTTCCCCGATGGCACGCCGTTTCGGATGCCCGACGACGATCCGCTGCCGCAGACGATCGACATCGGACCAGACGTCCGCGATCAGATCCTGTACCTTGCGGTGCCGCTGCGCCGCGCTGGTGAGGCCGAAGCGGACCGTGACGGGGGGGCGGACGAGCTGGTACGGCATGACGTGCGCGAGGTGCAAGCACGTAATGCCTCGTCGAAAGAAGGAGACCCGGCGCTGCTCGAAGTGGGGGCGCTGCGCACGCGCCTGTTGCTGGCGAGCGATGTCACCCAGGCCTACGCCTGCGTGCCGCTCGTCCGCGTTGTCGAATGTCGGGCCGACAAGCAGGTCGTCCTCGACGAGAATTTCATCCCGACAGTCCTGCATGTGCGGGCGGCGGGTCGGTTGGCAGCCTTTACCACTGAGCTTCTTGGGCTTCTCCATCAGCGTGGCGAAGCGCTCGCCGGACTCGTCTCGGCGACCGGCAGGGGCGGCGCAGCCGAGATCGCAAACTTCCTCATGCTGCAAGCGATCAATCGCTACGAGCCGTTGCTGGCTCACTATGCCGATTCAGGAGGCCTTCATCCCGAGAGCCTGTTTCATGTTTGCGTCTCGGCGGCGGGCGAGCTGGCCACCTTTACGAGCACGTCGAAACGACCGCCGAAGCTCCCGGCGTATCGACACGACCATTTACGGGAGTCATTCGACCCGGTCATCGAGGCGCTTCGCGAATCACTGAGCAGAGTGCTCACGCAGAACGCCATCTCCATTCCGATTGAGCCAAAGAAGTTCGGGATCAGCGTGGCGATCGTCGGCGAGCGGGCGCTGTACAGCACGGCGGTCTTCATTCTGGCGGCGCGCGCCGACATTCCTTCAGAAGAGTTGCGGCGCCGGTTCCCGCAGCAACTCAAGATCGGCCCGGTGGAGAAGATCGGCGATCTGGTGCGATTGCAGCTGCCTGGCGTGCCGGTGCACGCGGTTCCCGTCGCCCCGCGACAGATCCCGTTTCACGCGGGATTCGCCTACTTCGAGCTCGATCAAACCGACGCCCTGTGGGAGCAGCTCAAGACTTCAGGTGGGGTGGCGATGCACGTCGCGGGCGAGTTCCCGGGGTTGGCGCTGGAGTTCTGGGCGATCCGCAGCTGATTCGGGGCTGACGCATGCCAAATAACGACGATCCCTTCCTTCGACCGGACGCGACGAGGGCACGGCCGCGGCCCGGAGCCGGCAGGCGAACGATCGTCGATCCTGTTCGGCCGCGACCTGCGGCTCCGCCGGCCAGCGATGCTGAGTCGATGCCGTCAGCAACGCGCGCGCTGCTCGGCATCGGACTCAACCCGCTCGTGCGGGCGGCGAGTCCGCTGCTGCTTCTGATGGCTCAGATGCGAGAGACGCTCTCGTCAATGGACGTGCCGGGTCTCCGGCGTCACGCCCTCGAGGAGATTCGCCAGTTCGAGGAGCAGGCGCGCTCGTCCGGCGTGCCCAACGAGGTCGTCCTCGCCGCGCGCTATACGCTCTGCGCGGGCCTCGATGAGGCTGTCTTGTCGACGCCCTGGGGCAATCAGAGCGAATGGTCCCAGCACCCCCTGTTGGTGGCGCTCCACCGGGAGGCGTGGGGGGGAGAGAAGTTCTTCGACATGCTGGAACGGATCTCACAGGATCCGACTCGCTACATCGATCTCATGGAGCTGCAATATCTCGCGATTGCATTTGGCTTCGCCGGCAAGTACCAGGTGCAGGAGCGAGGGCACGAGCGCCTCCTGGAAATTCAACAGGACCTCTACCGAAAGATTCGCAAACATCGCGGCCCGACCGAGCCTGAATTGTCGCTGCGCTGGCGCGGATTGGAAGAGCGGCAGAACCCACTCCTTCGCTTTGTACCCTGGTGGGTCGTCGGGGCGGCTGCGTTGGGGATCCTCGCGGTCGCGTTCACGTGGTACCACGCGAGCCTCGCCGGGTTGGCGGTCCCGGTGCACGCGGAGCTCGCGAAAGTGGGCCTCGAGGACTTTTCACCAGCGCCAGAGCCCGTGCCCGTTCCGGTGAGGGGTCCGACGCTGAAAGAGCTGCTGGCGGCCGACGAACAGGCTGGCGCAGTCAGCGTAGGGGAGCAAGGCAACAAGACGACGGTCACCTTGCTCGCGCGGGATCTGTTCCCATCGGGCAGCGCGGCGGTCAACCCGGCCTACCACGAGACGCTGCAGCGGTTGACGGCCGCGCTGAACAAGGTTCCCGGCCGCGTGGTGGTGGCGGGCCACACCGACGATCAACCGATCAGATCGCGCCAGTATCAGGACAATGTCGAGCTTTCCCTCGAGCGCGCCAAGAGCGTGGTCGCTCTTCTGCAGGCGGGAATCGATTACCCCGCCAGATTGAACGTGACCGGCTTCGGCGATTCGAAACCGCTGTACCCCAATACGGATCCGGAGAACCGCGCGCGCAACCGGCGTGTGGAAATCATTCACGTGCGAGGCAACTGACGTGAGCGTCGACCCGATGATCGACCACTGACGTCTCAATTGGCTGGTCATTCACTGTGTTCGCATTTCTGAAACGGTTCATCATCCTGATCGGCTTTCTGCTGATCGCCCTCTTCATTTGGTACGTGGGGCCGTACTTCGCCTTCGGCTTCGGTTCCGCCAGCTATAGCCCGCTCGAGAGCCAGACCGCAAGGCTCGTCCTCATTGTGCTGGTCGTCGCCTGCTTTGTCGTGGCGCGGTTGCTCAAATGGCTGCGCGCAAGGCGTGCGGGCGCCGAGCTCGCCGGTGCGGTGCTCAGCCAATCCCACAAAGAGAAGGAACGGCCGTCCGCCGAAGCCACGAAGCTTCGCGAGCGTTTCGAAGAAGCCGTGGCGACGCTGCAGAAACGCCGAAGCGGCAGCAGCCTCTACGACCTGCCCTGGTACGTGTTCATCGGCGCGCCGGGTTCCGGCAAGACAACGGCGCTCCTCAACTCAGGGTTGAAACTCCCGCTGGAGCAGCGGGTCGGGAAAGCGGCGGTGCGCGGCGTGGGCGGCACGCGCAATTGCGACTGGTGGTTTACCGACGAAGCGGTGTTTCTCGACACGGCAGGCCGCTACACGACGCAGGACTCTGATGCTGCCTCCGACAGCGAAGGCTGGAAGGAATTCCTCGCGCTCCTCGGGAAGTACCGCAAGCGCCGCCCGATCAATGGGATCGTTCTCACGATCAGTGCGCAAGACCTGATGACGCAGGGCGACGCCGATCGGGAAACACACGTGGAGGCGGCCCGCCGTCGACTGAACGAGCTCATCCGGGAACTGCACATCAAGCTGCCGGTCTACGTGATGGTGACCAAGTGCGACATGGTCGCCGGCTTCACGGATTACTTCGACGATCTGACGCAGGAGGGCCGCGCACAAGTATGGGGCGTGACGTTCCCGTACGAGCAGACACTGAGCGGCGACGCGTCGGACGAGTTTCCGGCGGAGTTCGACGAACTGATGGCCCGGCTGAACGCCAGGCTGTTCGCACGGCTGGAAGAAGAGCGCGGTGCTCGACGCCGCGCCTCGGTCTTCGCCTTCCCCCAGCAAATGGCTGCGCTGCGCGATCCACTCACCCAGTTCGTCAACGACGTCTTTTCCTCGATGCACTTTGACCGGCAGATTCTGCTGCGTGGCGTCTACCTGACCAGCGGCACGCAGGACGGCACGCAGATCGATCGCCTCTTGGGAGCCATTGGCCGCCGGTTCGGAGTCGCGTCTGAGGCAGTGGCGCCTCCAACCGGGCGAGGCAAAGCGTTCTTTGTTGAACGGTTGCTCAAGGAGGTCGTGATTGGCGAATCGGGACTTGCCGGAGTGAATCGGCGGCTGGAGGTGCAGAAGGCAGGCTGGCAGCTCGGGGCCTACGCTGCCATCGCGCTGGTCGTTGCGGTCGGCCTCATCGCCGTGTATGTGAGCTATGCGAGGAACCGCGCCTACCTGGGCGAGGTCGCGGCCGACGTCGCGGCGTTCCGCCGGGTGCCGCCGCCTGCGGCTCGATCGTCGCTCGAGGGACTGCTGCCGTACCTCAATGCCGTGCGCGCCGTGAACGATTCCGCAAACATGTATCGGGACGGCAGTCCGTGGGCCATGCGCTGGGGACTGTATCAAGGCGGCTCGGTCGGCGAATCCGCGCGGCTGGCCTACCTGCGCGAGCTGGATAGCATCGTCTTGCCGCGATTCGCCGAACGGGTCAGGCGACATCTGGGTGAGTACGCGACGGAGCCGGAAAAGCTCTACGTCTATTTGAAAGCGTACGTCATGCTGGGCGAGCCCGGTCACCTCGACAAAGCGTTTCTCCAGTCTTTGGCGGATCTGGAGTGGAAGACGCCCGGGACCGTCGCCGGCGCGGACACGTCGCTCGCGACCCATTTCGGAAGCCTGCTCGAATACCGCGAGACGCTGCGCCCGATCGCCGTGGATCAGCGGCTCATCGCGCAAGCGCGCAGCACGATCGGGCAGGAATCGATCCCGAAGATCATGTACAGCCAGCTGAAGCGCAGCTATGGGGCTGATAGTGCGGACGCCCTGCGCCTTGACGTGAGAGCCGGTGTTGGCATCGAGAAGGTCCTCCGGCGCAAGAGCAACGTCAGGCTTGCGGAGCCCGTTCCGAGCCTCTATACACAAAAGGTGTTCAAGGATGTCACCGGACCGATCGGCATGACCAAGATGGTCAAGGATTACGCGGACGAAGCCTGGGTCTGGAGCACTGGCGGCACGTCTCTCGCGAATCTGCCGAAGCTCACCGCGCAGGTCACGGATCTCTACGAACGGGACTACGACAGAGCCTGGGACGAGATTCTAAACGACCTTGAAATCGTATCGTTCACGACCTCGGAGCAATACGCCGAGGCGCTCGGGATACTCGGCGGGACAAACTCGCCACTGAAGGGCATCCTGAGGATCGTCGTCGAGAATACGTCCTTTGTGGCGCCACCGTCCGAAGCCGCAGCGTTGGGAGCCGCAGCGTCGGGAACCGCAGCGTCGGGCGCCATCGGCAGGGTCACGGACATCTTGAGCGCCGCCAGGCAAAGGATCACGGGGACGCCGGGTGTGGCGCCCGGCACGGTCATCACCCAGCACTTCCAGCCGATCCACCAGCTCATGGCCGGGGCACCTGCTCCGATCGATGGCATCCTCGACCAGATTCGCAAGATTCAGGACAAGCTGCTCACGCTCGGTCCGCAGGCGGGGGGTGCCACTCCCCTGCGTGCGCTGACCGATCCCGCATGGCTCGCGCTCGTGCGGGTGTTGCAGCTGACCGCCGCAAATCAGCCACAGCCGGTCGACGCACTGGTCGGCCAAATTGCTCAAGTCGCTGAAGGCAGCGTGACCAAGGACGCGACAGGAGAGCTCGAGCGGCGGTATCAGGAAGAGGTCGTGGACCGATGCCGCGTGAAAGTCGGTAATCGCTATCCATTCGGCAGCGCGAGCGACATGCCGATCATCGATTTCGGCGACGTGTTCGGATACGGCGGCCTGTACGACAAGTTCTTCACCGACAATCTTGAAACGCTGGTCGATCGGGTGCAGCATCCGTGGACCTGGCGCCCCGGCTCCGTCGAGCCATCACCCGGCGTTCTTGCTCAATTCGAACGGGCGGATCGCATTCGTCAGATGTTCTTCACTCCGGGATCGAAAACGCCGGAGCTGAGATTCTCTGTGAGGCTGTTGCACCTCGACCCCCTGGCGACGCGGTTCTACATCAACATCGACGGCCTGGAGCTTGAAGTGAGGCCGAACGCCGAGAAGAAAAGTCCCGTGGTGTGGCCCGGCCCCCAACAGGGTGTCGCACAGTACAGTCTGGAGGATAACGCCACTGCGCCTGACCCCAAGGGGTTCCAACAAACTCCATGGGCGTGGTTCCGGCTGATAGATTATTCGAGGCTGCCCCATGGAGAGGGACAGCCGGAAAGCGATCTCGTCTCCGTGCTCCGCTTTGAGGATGGACGCCACCAGGCTCAGGTCAGGATCGACGCGTCAAACGCCACGAGTAATCCATTCGCTGCAGATGACTGGCGGCAGTTCAAGTGCGAGCCATGATCGCGGGAGCGGGCGCCGACGACAGACCACCACGATCGTTCGTGGGCAGGCCAGTGGAAATAGGCTTGTTCGGAAAGCTGCCGAGCCACGGCGATTTCCTGCGCCGGCGCGCGTCGGACGGGTTCGTCGATGCATGGGACGCCTGGTTGCGGGAATGCCTCGCGGAAAGCCGTGCCGCGCTCGGCGAGCGATGGCTCGACGTGTACCTCAC
This sequence comes from Acidobacteriota bacterium, assembly GCA_023265155.1. GTDB lineage: Bacteria > Acidobacteriota > Vicinamibacteria > Vicinamibacterales > CAVVIG01 > JBGOTP01. The sequence goes on along the minus strand of JAHFUL010000039.1, from coordinate 15,454 downwards.
GAGTCCGGCCTGGCGCTTCGTCTGTGCGGCGGGCACGTGCGGCCCCGACCCGGTCATCGGGTTGATGGTGCCGAGCGTCGACCGCGTCGGCCGGTATTTCCCGCTGACGCTTGTCGCGAACTTGCCTCACGACGTGAATCTGATCGCCGCGACCACCGCATCCGCGGCTTTTTTCGATCGCGCGGAGCGGTTGGTGATCGAGACGCTTGCTGCGGAAGACATCGATTTCGAGCGCTTCGATGAGCAGGTCTTCGCGCTCGGCGATGCGCTCGAATCGATCGCCCTGCCGCCGCGGGTGGTGCTCGACCCTGGCGAGGCGGGGATGGTGGGGGAGGGCGGACAGTCGTGGCAGATCCCGATCGGCTCCGCGGCCGAGCTCGCGCGGGTGTTCGAGCAGCTGCTGTCTCAGCGGTTGTCGTCGATGTACGACCCCTTGGGGCTGTGGTGGACCGAGGGTTCATCGGCCGTCGAGCCCAGTTGCCTGATCGCGAGAGGCTTGCCCCGTCCGAACACCTTCGGGGCGTTGCTGGACGGCTCCTGGGCACAGTACCGGTGGCGTCCGGTGCCGGCGCGCGTCGATACCCTCATCACCGCCGCGGACGTGCTCCTCGAGGATGCGACGCCGATCGGTTTTCGATCGGCCGCGGCGAGTGATGTGGGCCTGGCGCGCAAGATCAACGAAGACGCGTTCGTCGAACGGCCCGAGGTCGGCGTCTGGGCAGTGGCCGACGGCCTGGGCGGGCATCGGGCCGGCGAAGTCGCCAGTCATATGGTCTGCGACGCGCTCGCGGAGCTGGTGCCGGACCCGAGCTTTGACGGGACGATCGATGCGGCTCGGCACAGCCTGCAATTGGTCAACGAGCACCTGCTCCGGACGGGGACACGCGTGACTCTCGCCGATCGAAGTGCAAGCACGGTCGTTTTGTTGCTGGTGCGGGGCCTAAGCTGTGCGATTCTCTGGGCTGGCGACAGCCGGGTCTATCGATGGCGATCGGGCCGACTGGAGCGCTTGACCCGGGATCACAGCGCGGGGGACTCGGACGGACTTGATGGTCGAGAGCCCTCCAATGTAGTGACGCGAGCGGTCGGTGTCCAGCCGACCCTGGCGCTCGACCTGCTTCGCGATACGGTCTGCGCCGGAGATCGATTCCTGCTGTGCTCGGACGGCCTGACACGAACCTTATCCGAATCCCAGATCGGGGTATTGATGGAAAACGTGGACATCGGCGCCGCTGTCCACGGGTTAATCGGCGCCACCCTTGCCGCCGGAGCACCGGACAATGTCACGGTGCTCATCGCAGAGGCATTTGCGGACACCTTGTGAACAGCCGTTGGTCTGTCCCGGTCAGTCCTTCGCTTTCGGGCTTTGGACTTTCAACGGAAATCGGTAGAATGCGATTCCTCGTCGCCCGCGAGCTCCGCGCCTTGCGGGAGGCGGCAACCTTCAGCCAGGCAGGATTGGGTGCTGGAGGCGTCGATGTCATGGTATTCGCACCTGGCTGAAGCGCTCCCTATCAGGAGACCCGGAGGCTATCCCTGAACAACAACTCCTGGTTGATGGAGAGGTCGTCGTGAACAGTGCCGGATGGGAGACCCAGCTGCGTCAGCCGATCACAGAGGATCGGCCGTGTGGAGAAAACCTCGAAGATACGGAGTTTCTGGCCTCTTTTGATGCGTTCCGACTCTTCGGCCAGGCGCGGCCGCTCGACGCCCCGGTGGAGAAGAACGAGAAGGGGATACCGAGCGAGAACAGGATCCCGAAGCCCCTGGAGTCGCCGGAATGGAACGAGATTCGCGATAGAGCGCTCGAGGGTTTAGCAAAGAGCAAAGATCTGCGTTTGCTGGCGTATTTAGGGACGGCGTTACTGAGGACCGACGGAGTGCCCGCATTTTCTGAGACGCTGAGCGTCGCGGCCGAATGGCTGGATTTGCAGTGGAGCCAGACCTATCCGCTCGTCGACGAGGATGCCATCCTTCGGCGAAACGCGCTGAACTGCTTCGCCGATCCCATGGCAGTGGTGGACGGGCTCCGAAAAGTGCCGCTCGTTCGGAGTCGTCAGCACGGCAAGTTCGGCCTCCGCGACATCGATATCGCGACGCATCAGCTGTCGCCCGCCGCCGACGAGGCCCAGGTGGACGCCAACCAGGTCCAGGAAGCGTTTGGATCGATGCCGCTCGCCGAGCTCACAGAGCTTCACGAAAGCGTGCTCAGCGCGGCTGCCTCGCTGCGGAAGATCGACGCCAAGATGCGTGAAGCCGCGGGCTCGGAGGCGACGCCCAGCTTCGACCCGCTGGCGGCGCTGCTCGCACGTATGAGTCAGGCGCTGCGTGCCCAGCTGGCAGCGCATCCGGACAGCAAGACAGACGGGGCCGACTCCGCGGGGGACATGGGTGCCGGCGACGGTGTATCGGTGACCGGCCCCGTCAAGTCGCGGCAGGATGCCATCCGGGCGTTGGACGCCGTCGCGGACTTCTTCAGGCGCACGGAGCCGTCGAGCCCGATCCCGCTGTTTCTGGCTCGTGCGAAGCGTCTGGTCTCCAAGGATTTTCTTGAGGTGCTGGAAGACATCGCACCGGAGGCCGTCGCGCAGGCACGGGCGGCAGGCGGGTTGAAACAGGGCGAGTAGCGGTCCAGATCGGTCCGGCAGGAGGTGGTTTTGTGGCCAAGTCGAGCAGTCAGAAGTTCATCGCGCGCAATCGCGCGCCCCGTGTGCAGATCGAGTACGAGGTCGAGCTCTACGGGGCTGAAAAGAAGATTCAGCTGCCGTTCGTCATGGGGGTTCTGGCGGATCTGTCGGGCAAGCCGGCGGAGCCGCTGCCGCCGGTTGCCGATCGAAAGTTTCTCGAAATCGACGTGGACAATTTCGACAGTCGAATGAAGGCGATGAAGCCGCGCGCAACGTTCGCGGTGCCCAATACACTAACCGGCGAGGGCAATATCAACGTCGAGCTCACCTTCGAGAACATGGACGATTTTTCGCCCGCGGCGGTCGCCCGCAAAGTCGATGCCCTCAGCAAGCTCCTGGAAGCCAGAGAACAACTTGCGAACCTGATTACGTATATGGATGGTAAGACCGGGGCGGAGGAGCTCGTGAGCAAGCTGTTGAAGGATCCGGCCCTTCTGCAGACGCTGGCGACGACCAAGAACCCGCAGGACGAGCCTTCGTCATGAAGCGCGTGAATCGGCGAGCGGAGCAAAGCCATGGCTGACCCCAAATCCCAGCAGGACGCACAGCCGGAGGTCGGAACCGTTGAATTGACGGAATTCGATTCTCTGCTGAGGAAAGAATTCAAGCCGAAAACCGACGAGGCCAAGGAAGCCGTCGAACGGGCGGTCCGGACCCTGGCGGAACAGGCGCTCTCACAGACCACGCTGATCGGCGCCGACGTCGTCAAGTCCATCGAGGCGATCATCGCCCAGTTGGACAAGAAGCTCACCGAACAGATCAACCTGATCCTGCATCATCCCGACTTCCAGAAGCTCGAGGGTGCCTGGCGCGGGCTGCACTATCTGGTGAACAATACCGAAACCGACGAGATGCTCAAGATCCGCTTCATGAACATCACCAAGCTGGATCTCGGCAAAACGCTGAAGCGGTACAAGGGCACGGCGTGGGATCAGAGCCCGCTGTTCAAGAAGGTCTACGAGGCGGAATACGGTCAGTTCGGCGGCGAGCCCTTCGGCTGCCTGGTCGGCGACTACCATTTCGACCAGACGCCGCCCGACGTGGAGCTGCTCGGCGAAATGTCCAAGGTCGCCGCCGCGGCGCACGCCCCATTCATCGCCGGCGCCTCGCCGACGGTCATGCAGATGGACACCTGGCAGGAGCTGGCCAATCCGCGCGATCTCACCAAGATCTTCACCACGCCCGAGTACGCCGGCTGGCGCTCGCTCCGCGAATCGGAGGATGCCCGCTATCTCGGTCTGGCCATGCCCCGTTATTTGGCGCGTCTACCGTACGGCGCCAAGACCAGCCCCGTCGAGGAGTTCGACTTCGAGGAGGATACCGGGGCGGCCGACCACAACCGCTACACCTGGGCGAACGCCGCCTACGCGATGGCGGTGAACATCAACCGCTCGTTCAAGCTCTACGGCTGGTGCTCGCGCATCCGCGGCATCGAATCGGGCGGCTCGGTCGAAGGCCTGCCGACGCACACGTTCCCGACCGACGACGGCGGTGTGGACATGAAGTGTCCCACCGAGATCGCCATCAGCGACCGGCGCGAGGCGGAGCTCGCGAAGAACGGCTTCATGCCGCTCGTCCATCGCAAGAATTCGGATTTCGCCGCCTTCATCGGGGCGCAGTCGCTGCAGAAGCCGTTCGAATATGACGACCCCGATGCGAGCGCCAACGCCAATCTAGCGGCGCGGCTGCCGTATCTGTTCGCGTCCTGCCGGTTCGCCCACTATCTGAAGTGCATCGTGCGCGACAAGATCGGCTCGTTCAAGGAGCGGGACGATATGCAGTCCTGGCTGCAGAAGTGGATCATGAACTACGTCGACGGCGATCCGGCGCATTCCTCGGAAACCACCAAGGCACAGAAGCCGCTGGCGGGCGCCGAAGTGCAGGTCACGGAAGTCGAAGGGAACCCGGGTTATTACTCGGCGAAGTTCCATCTTCGCCCGCACTATCAGCTGGAGGGGCTGACCGTATCGCTTTCACTGGTATCCACGCTGCCGTCTGGCAAGACCGCCTGATTTCTTGGGACCCTCAACGGAAACGCACTGTAGGACAGGAGCTTCGTTATGGCATCTGACATCTTCGCAAAGATCGGCGACATCAAGGGCGAATCGCTCGACAGCAAGCACAAGGACGAGATCGAAGTGCTCTCGTGGTCCTGGGGAGTTCAGCAGAGCGGTACCATGGCCCACGGGGGCGGCGGCGGCGAGGGCAAGGCGAGCTTCAACGATTTCAACTTTACCCATCACGTCGACAAGGCGTCGCCAGTTCTGTTGAAAGCGTGTGCGACCGGTGACCACATCAAGGAAGCGACCATCACGGTGCGCAAGGCCGGCAAGGGCCAGCAGGAATTCCTGATCGTGAAGATGAACGACATCCTCATCACGAGCGTGAATCCGAGCGGTGCCAGCGATGCGGCCGCCACCGCGGAGCACGTCGCGCTTCAGTGCTCGAAAGTCGACCTGGAATACAAGCCTCAGAAGGCCGACGGGTCACTGGAAGCCGGGATCCACTTCAAGTACGACATCAAGGGCAACAAGGAAGGGTAGCCGCAGCGGTCGCTGGACGGCGGTGTCACCACGCCCCGCAGAGAGGGCGAGGTGGCACCGCGCCGGCAAGGCGCCAGACCCTTGTCGTGATCGCACAAACCGGGTCGTGATCGCGGGAGCGGCACACGCGGTCGGGTAGCAACAGAAAGTTGACGAACGTGATTTCGAAAGCGAACACCGGCGTCGGTGACATGTTCCTGATGGTCAAGGGCGCCAAGCATGGCCTGATCAAAGGGGAGTCGCAGGACGATCAGCACAAGGGCGAGATCGACGTCCTGAGCTGGTCGTGGGGGATGCAGGCCAAGGCCAGCCTTGGTGGGGGCACCGCAGGAGGGAAAGCCACCATCAACGATCTGAGAATCGTGAAGAAGGTCGACAGCGCCTCGACGGCATTGATGCTCGCGCTGCGGACGAACGAGCCGATCCAGAAAGCCGTGCTGACGCTGCGGAAAGCGGGCAAGGACCACCTTGAATTCTTGAAGGTCACGATCGAGCAAGGACGCGTGATCTCGCTCATCATTGACACCCTAGAGCCGATCGGCAGCCCGGACGTCCTCGAGCGAGTGAGTTTTTCGTTCAACAAGATCGAGGTCGAGTACGTGCCTCAGGGGAAGGACGGACTGCCGCAGGGCGGCATGACGTTCGCGGACCAATGGAGTGACCAGAGCTAGCCGGACCGGTCCGTCCGGACATTTCTCTCAGGATGTCACACCATGAGCCTGGCCGCTGTCGCCGAACAGAGCCTGAAGAACGGGGATCCTGTCACGGCGCTGGCTCAATTGCAGGAGCAGGTGCGCGCCAAACCGGATGACTCGAAACTGCGCATCTTCCTCTTTCAGTTGCTCTGCGTGCTCGGCCAGTGGGAGCGCGCGCTCAACCAGCTGAGCGTCGCCTCCAACCTCGACGCGGGGGCGTTGGCCATGGCGCAAACCTACGGTGACGCGGTGCGCTGTGAGAGAGTCCGTGGCGAGGTGTTCGACGGGAAGAAATCGCCGATGATATTCGGCCAGCCCGAACAATGGCTGGCGCTGCTGATCGAGTCGCTGCTGGTTGCGGGCCGCGGGGAGCACGAGCGATCGCAGCAGCTGCGATCCACGGCCTTTGACGAAGCTCCGGCGACGCAGGGCGACATCGATGGCCGGTCTTTCTCCTGGATAGCCGACGCCGATTCCCGGCTGGGCCCGGTGCTCGAAGCGGTCATCAATGGCCGGTATTACTGGGTGCCCTTCTCCCGTTTGATCAAGATCCAGATCGAACCGCCGGAGGACCTGCGCGACATGGTCTGGATGCCGGCGCACCTGCAGTTCGAAAATGGCGGCGAGTCGGTGGCGCTCATTCCGACTCGATATCCCGGCTCGGAGACGGCCGGGGACGGTCTGATCGCGCTTGCGCGGAAGACCGTGTGGGAAGAGATGGCTCCGGACACGCACCGCGGTCTCGGTCAACGCATCATCGCCACAGATACCGGCGACGTGCCCCTCATGGAGATCCGCACGATCTCGCTCACTGGCAGCCCGGAGGAGACGACGGATCTCGCCGACGATCATGCCTGAGCCACTCCTGCCCCAGGATCGGCTGCAGCCGGCGCTCTTGGACCGTCTCACCGACGACGAACCGGACAAGAAGCAGGAGCCTCGTGAGGCTCGCGTCCTGTCGAAGACCCGGATGCGGCAGTCGGTCTTGCGCGATCTCGCCTGGCTGTTCAACGCCACGCGGTTCGAAGCGGTCGCCGACCTTGCGGCCGTGCCGTATGTGCGCCGGTCGGTGTTGAATTTCGGATTGCCGGCGCTGTCGGGAACGACGGGCTCCGCACTCGATCTGACCGACCTTGCCCGGGCCATCCGTGATGCCGTTCTGACCTTTGAGCCGCGGATTCTGCCGGCCACCCTGCAGGTCAGGACCTTGCTCGAGGCCGGGGCGCTCGATCATCACAACGTCATCGGCGTCGAGATTCAGGGCGAGCTGTGGGCGCAACCCGTGCCGCTGGAGTTCCTGGTCCGCACCGAGTTCGATCTGGAAACCGGGAAGGTGCAGATCGCGGATCTGGCCCCGTCGCGGGTGGCGTGATGGACCCGCGCCTCCTTCAGCACTACAACCTCGAGTTGCAGCACCTGCGCGAGATGGGCGCCGAGTTCGCCGAGCAGTTTCCGAAGGTCGCGTCCAGGCTCGGGATGCACGGGCTGGAGGTCGATGATCCATACGTGGAACGGCTGCTCGAAGGGGTCGGATTTCTCGCGGCGCGCGTGCAGCTCAAGCTCGACGCCGAGTTCCCGCGCTTCACCCAGGCGCTGCTCGAGATCGTCTATCCGCACTACCTGGCGCCGACGCCTCCGATGTTGATCGCGCAGCTCACGCCCGATCCGAACGATCCGAACCTGGCGGGCGGCTTCAGGGTGGCGCGTGGCGCCGCGCTCTCGGGCCTGTCGGCCGCCGACGATGCGACGGGGTGTGAGTTTCGCACTGCGCACGACGTCACCTTGTGGCCCGTCGAGATCGCGTCGGCGAGCTATTTCTCCTTTGCGCCCGATCTTCCGCTCAACACCCTGCCCATCGCGCAGCGCATCAAGGGCGGCTTGCGGATTCGGCTCAAGGCGACGGCAGGCCTCACATTCGCGCAGACGGCAATCGATCGGCTGTGTTTCTATCTGACGGGCCGCGACGACGTGGCGAACAAGCTGTATGAGCTCTGTCTGGCGAGCGGCCTTGGTGCGCTGGTGCTGCCCGCCGGCGCCGTGAAGAGCCCACCGCGATGGCACGAGCTCCTCCCGGCCGGAGCGATCCAGCCGGTCGGCTTCAGCGACAGCGAGGCGCTGCTGCCGGTGACGTTGCGCTCGTTTCAAGGATACCGGTTGCTGCAGGAATATTTTTCGTTCCCCCAACGGTATCGGTTTTTCGAGGTCGGGGGACTCGCGCGGGCTCTGAAACGCGTCGATTCGAACCAACTCGAGCTCGTGATTCTGCTCGGCCGCGGCGAGCCGGCCCTCGAGAGCGTCGTCGACGGGTCGAATCTGGCGCTGTTCTGCACACCGGCCCTCAATCTGTTCCCCAAGCGCGCCGATCGCATCCACATCAGCGACAGCGCGCACGAATATCACGTCGTGCCAGACCGAACCAGGCCGCTCGATTTCGAAGTCTACGCCGTCACGGGCGTTGTCGGCCACGGCATCGGTTCGGACAGCGAACAGCAATTTCTGCCGTTCTACTCGGCGTACAGCTCCGACGAGGAGCATCAGTACTCTGCGTATTTCACGACGCGTCGCGAGCCGCGACTGGTGTCGCAGTCGGCAAAGCGCCGAGGGCCCCGATCGAGCTACATCGGGAGCGAAGTGTTTCTCTCGCTCGTCGATCCGGCCGAGGCCCCGTTCAGCGGCGATCTGCGGCAGCTGTCCATCGAAACGCTGTGCACCAATCGGGATCTCGTGCTGCAAATGCCAAAAGGAATCGGCGTGAGCGACTTGTCGCTCGATGTTGCCGCCCCCGTGCAGAGTACCCGCGTGATCAGCGGTCCGAGTCGTCCGTACGCCCCTCTGACCGATGGCCCGGTGTCCTGGCGCGCAATCAGCCATCTGTCGCTCAACTATCTGTCGCTCGTGCAGACGACGCCAGAAGAAGGGGCCGCCGCGCTGCGCGATCTGCTCGAGCTGTACGCGGCAAGCGCCGACCATAGCGCCAGACGGCAGATCGAGGGGATCAGGTCCGTGCGCGTGGGGCGCGTCGTCCGCCGGCTCCGTGCGCCGGGTCCGCTCGCCTTCGGCCGCGGCCTCGAGATCACCGTGCACATCGACGAGCTGGCGTTCGAGGGCGCAAGCGCATTCCTGTTCGGATCGGTGCTCGATCGATATTTCGCGCGTCATGTGTCGATCAACTCGTTCACGGAAACCGTCCTGCGGTCCGAGAATCGCGGGGAAATCAACCGATGGGGGCACCAATGGGGCGCGAGACCGACGCTCTAGCCTTCTTCGCGGCCCTGGCAGAGGCGCCGTATCGCTACGACTTTTACCAGACGCTGCGCCGGCTGGAATGCCTGTACGACAAGAAGCCGCGTTGGGGAGAAGCACTCCGTCCTGTCGACGAACCGGTGCGGCTCGGCCAGGATCCGGACCTGTCGTTTGCGCCCGCTCCGCTGTCGTCGTTTGCGGCACACGATGGCAGGACCCCGAGGCTTCAGGTGAGGCTATTCGGCCTGTGCGGCCCCAACGGGCCGCTCCCGATTCACCTCACGGAATATGCGCGTGAGCGCCTGCATCTTGCCGGCGATCGGACGTTCAGCCGCTTTCTCGACATCTTCAATCATCGATTCCTCGCGTTTTTCTACCGGGCCTGGGCCCAGGCCCAGCCGCACGTCAACCGCGATCGCCCGAACGCGGATCGCTTTACGATGTACGTTGGAGCCTTCATCGGCATGGCATCGATCGCGTCTCGCGAGCGCGACGCCCTGCCGGATCCGGCCAAGTTCTTTCACGTCGGCGCCCTGATTCGCCAGGTGCGGAACACCGAGGGTCTGACACACATCCTCCAGCACTTCTTTCGGGTGCCTGTGCAGATCGAGGAGTTCGTCGGCCACTGGCTGTCGCTGAGTGCTGGCGAGCGAACGTCTCTGTCGTCCGGGGCGGCGCTCGGCTCCGGCGCAGCACTCGGCGGCCGCGTGTGGGACCGCCAGCACAAATTCCGGATTCGTCTCGGCCCTCTGACCCTCGATCAATACGAGAGCTTTCTGCCTGCCGCGCCGAAGCTGCGCGAAGGCGGGCCTGCCGCGCCCAAGCCGCGAAGCGACGAAGGCGGGCCGGGCGGCGCGCCTCTCAATAAGCTGGTCGCCTGGGTCCGGATGTATCTCTGCTTCGAGCTCGATTGGGACGTTCGGCTGCTCCTGAAAGAGAATGAGGTCCCGTCGTTGAGGATCGGCC
>JAHFUL010000039.1:0-5220 GCA_023265155.1 Acidobacteriota bacterium | reverse complement strand
CCGGGCGGCGCGCCTCTCAATAAGCTGGTCGCCTGGGTCCGGATGTATCTCTGCTTCGAGCTCGATTGGGACGTTCGGCTGCTCCTGAAAGAGAATGAGGTCCCGTCGTTGAGGATCGGCCGGGGCCAGCGATTGGGCTGGACGACCTGGCTCGGGCATCGGCGATCGCATACCCATGCCGATGATTTGCGACTTGACGCAGAAGCGTTCGTCGCCGAGGGAGTGCGCGCCGCATGAGTGAGATCAGCCGCTCGGCATTGTTCAGCAAGCTCAACAGCCTCGCGTACAAGGCGATCGAGGGCGCGACGGTGTTCTGCAAGTTGCGCGGCAATCCGTACGTCGAACTGGTGCACTGGCTACAGCAGATTCTGCAGACACCCGACTCCGACCTGCATCGCATCGTCCGGCATTTCGAGCTCGAGCCGTCTCGTCTGGCCAGGGACGTGACCGAAGCCCTCGATCGCCTGCCGCGCGGCGCGAGCTCGATCTCGGATCTTTCCGCGCATGTCGAGAATGCGGTCGAGCGCGGCTGGGTCTACGCGACGCTGATGTTCGGGGAACCGCGCGTCCGTACGGGTCATCTCGTCGTCGGGATGCTGAAGACGCCCTCTCTGCGCAATGCGCTGGTCGCCATCTCGCGCCAGTTCGAGCACGTCAAGGCGGACACGTTGACCGAGGATTTTGCCCGGATCGTCAACGGATCACCGGAGGACAGGCTCGGGTCCACGGATGGCTCGTCGCTCGCTGCGCCTGGTGAAGCCAGCGACGCCATGGCGCCGGCGCAGATGGGCAAGCAGGAGGCGCTGAAGCGATTTGCGACGAACCTGACCGAGAAGGCGCGCAAAGGCGAGATCGATCCGGTGAGCGGTCGTGACGAGGAGATCCGGCAGATCATCGACATCCTGATGCGTCGCCGGCAGAACAATCCGATTCTGACGGGCGAGGCGGGGGTCGGGAAGACCGCGGTGGTTGAAGGCTTTGCGCTGCGGCTGGCGCGAGGCGACGTGCCGCCGCCGCTGCAGAATGTTTCCTTGTACACGCTCGATATCGGACTCCTCCAGGCCGGTGCGAGCATGAAAGGCGAGTTCGAGAACCGGTTGCGGCAGGTCATCGATGAGGTGCAGGCCTCACCCAAACCGATCATCCTGTTCGTGGACGAGGCGCACACGCTCATCGGCGCAGGAGGGGCGGCGGGCACGGGCGACGCCGCGAATCTGCTCAAGCCGGCGCTGGCGCGCGGCACATTGCGCACGATCGCCGCCACGACGTGGGGGGAATACAAGAAGTACATCGAGAAGGACCCCGCGCTCACCCGGCGCTTCCAGGTCGTGAAGGTCGAGGAGCCGAGCGAGGACAAGGCGATTCTGATGGTCCGCGGCGTCGCGTCGATTCTCGAGAAGCATCACCGGGTTCAAGTGCTCGACGAGGCGCTCGAAGCGGCCGTGCGGCTGTCGCATCGCTACATACCGGGACGGCAGTTGCCGGACAAGGCGATCAGTCTGCTCGATACCGCCTGCGCGCGCGTGGCCATCAGCCAGCACGGCGTGCCGCCGCAGCTCGAGGACTGCCGGAGGACGATCGAGGCTTTGCAGACCGAGATGGAGATCATCGGCCGCGAGGAAGCCGTCGGCATCAACGCAGACGAACGCCGAAAGGCCGCGGAAGAGAAGCTCGCGTCGAGTAACGAGCTCCGCGCGTCGCTGGAGCAGCGGTGGAGCGCGGAGCGCGAGCTGGTGGAGCGCGTCCTGGGTATTCGTGCGAAGCTCCGGCGGGGAAGCGAGCCCGTCGAGGGCACCGGCAGCAAGCTGGAGCAGGCAGCGGAGGCCCAAAAGGCCGCCGCCGACGCGCCAGTCGCCGAAACGATGACACCGGAGGAACGCCAGCGATTACTCGGTGAGCTTGCCGATCTCCAGTCGAAGCTGTCGGATCTGCAGGGCGAGTCGCCGCTCATCCTGCCGAGCGTCGACGAGCAGGCCGTCGGGTCCGTCGTGCAGGACTGGACCGGTGTGCCGGTCGGCCGGATGGTGAAGAACGAGATCGAGACGGTGTTGAACCTGGCGCAGGCCCTCAACCAGCGGGTCATCGGCCAGCGGCACGGGCTCGACATGATCGCGAAGCGCATCCAGACGTCACGGGCGAAGCTCGATAACCCGAACAAGCCGATCGGCGTCTTCATGCTGTGCGGTCCGTCGGGCGTCGGCAAGACCGAAACCGCCTTGACGCTGGCGGAGGCGTTGTATGGCGGCGAGCAGAACGTCATCACCATCAACATGAGCGAGTTCCAGGAGGCACACACCGTTTCGACGCTCAAGGGTTCCCCTCCAGGCTACGTGGGATACGGCGAAGGGGGCGTGCTGACCGAAGCGGTGCGGCGCCGCCCCTACAGCGTGGTGCTGCTGGATGAAGTCGAAAAGGCGCACTCGGACGTGCACGAGCTGTTCTTCCAGGTCTTCGACAAGGGCTGGATGGAAGATGGTGAAGGCCGCCGGATCGACTTCCGGAACACGATCATCATTCTCACGTCGAACGTCGGCACCGACCTGATCATGGGCATGTGCAAGGACCCCGAGCTGATGCCGGAGCCCGAGGGCATTGCCAAGGGACTGCGCGAACCGCTGTTGAAGAAGTTCCCGGCGGCGCTCCTCGGGCGGCTGGTCGTGATTCCGTATTACCCGTTGAGCGACGCGATGCTGTCAAATATCGTTCGCCTGCAGCTGGGGAGGATCGCGAAGCGGGTGGCGGACCATCACAGGATTCCATTCAAGTACGACGACGAGGCCGTGAACCTGATCGTCAGCCGGTGCACCGAGGTCGAGAGCGGCGGGCGTATGATCGACGCCATTCTCACGAACACCGTACTGCCGGCGATCAGCCGCGAGTTTCTCACCCGGACGATGGCCGGCTCGGCAATGAACGGGGTGCGGCTGGCCGTGAGCGGCGGTGATTTTGACTATCGATTCGAGTAGAACCGGTTTCACGACTTGCACAAGCGTGCATTGATGAACTGTATGGAGCAGGCGCCCACAAAGGATCGCCCCCTCAGCCTGGAGGAAGCGGTGTCGGTCGCGATCCGGCTGCAACAGAACGAGCAGTGGGCGGCGGCAGACGACATTTACCGCAGAGTTCTCGAGGTGAACCCTGACTATGCCGACGCGCTGCACTACTCGGGCGTGCTCGCCCATCAGCGGGGGCAGAGTGGGGAGGCGGTCGCACTCATCGAGCGCAGTCTCGAGCTCGAGCCCGATCGGGCGGACTGGCACAGCAATCTGGGGATCGTCCTGCGGGATCGACTCGAGCTCGACGAGGCGATCGTCGCGTATCAGCAGGCGATTGCGCTCGATCCCGATCATGCCAATGCGCACAACAATCTGGGTGTCGCCCTGAGAGCGCAAGGCCGGGCGGTCGAAGCGGAAGCGTCATATCGGGCCGCGATTCGCGTGAATCCCGACAACTCGGACGCCTACACCAACCTGGGGATCCTGCTGAACGCCCAGAAGCGGACGCACGAGGCGGTCGTCTGCTTCTGCAAGGTCATCACCTTCAGACCAAAGCATCCCGAAGCCCGGCGGCTGTTGGCGCTGGCCCACTGCACCCTCGGCGAGCCCGCAAAGGCCGTGGAAGTGTTCGAAGAATGGCTCAAAGAGGAGCCGGAGCATCCCATTGCGCTGCACATGCTCGCGGCGTGCTCCGGTCGCGATGTCCCGGAACGGGCATCGGACGGGTTCGTCGAGAAGACGTTCGACAGCTTCGCCGCCAGCTTCGACTCCAAGCTCGCCAAGCTGTTGTACAAGGCCCCGACGCTGGTGGCGGGGATGCTGGCGGACTCATCGCTCGAAGCGTCGAAGAGCCTCGACGTGCTCGATGCCGGATGCGGCACGGGCCTGTGCGGGCCGCTCATCGCGCCGTATGCGCGGCGGCTGGTGGGGGTCGACCTGTCCGCGCGCATGCTGGCTCAAGCTCAGGCACGGAAAGTCTATGACGAGCTGTACAAAGTCGAGCTGACCGCCTACCTGCGCGACTGCCCAGGGTCGTTCGACGTGATCGTGTCGGCCGACACCCTCGTGTATTTTGGACCGCTGCAGGGCGTTGTCGTGGCTTCAGCGGACGCGCTACGTCCCGGCGGACGGCTCATCTTCACCGTGGAGCAATTGCTCGACGCCGGGTCCGAGGCGGGGTATTCCATCAGCCACCACGGCCGCTACAGCCATTCACGTGAGTACCTCGAGCGCGTGATTGCCGAGGCGAATCTGCGGCCGGAGATCGTGCCGGCGGAACTGCGTCTCGAAGCCGGTGACCCGGTCCCGGGGTTCGTGGTGCGAGCGACCAAACCGACAGGTGCAGGAATGAACCATGGCTAGAGTGATGGAAATCACCACGCCGCTCGGCGAGGTGCTGCTGTTCCACGGCATGCACGCGCGCGAGGAGATGAGCAGGCCGTTCGAGTACCAGCTCGACTTGCTCGCCCCCTCCAAGGAAGTCATCAATCTCGACAAGATTCTCGGCAAGAACGTCACCGTGAAGCTCGCGCTGCCCGACGACAGCACGCGCCACTTCAACGGCTACGTGACGCGCTTTTCCCAGGGAGGCACCTACGGCCGCTACAACCGCTATTTCGCGGTCGTCCGGCCGTGGCTCTGGTTCCTGACGCGCACGGCCGACTGCCGGATCTTTCAGGAGATGACCGTCCCGGACATCGTCAAGAAGGTGTTCGGCGAGGAAAAAACGGCCGATTTCAAGTTCGAGCTGACGGGCACGTACAAGAAATGGACCTACTGCGTGCAGTACCGGGAGACCGACTTCAACTTTGTCAGCCGCCTGATGGAGGAGGAAGGCATCGCGTACTACTTCAAGCACACGGACGGCCACGATACGGCGGTGCTCACCGATTCCACGCGCAAGCACACGGCGTCTCCCGGCTATGACAAGATCTCGTTCATCTCTCCAGAGCAGGTCTCGAGGCCGGAGCTCGAACACATCAGCAGCTGGGATGTCACGCGTGAGATCCAGCCCGGCATCTACGTGCACGACGACTACGATCTCGAGCGGCCGAGCGTCGACCTGAAGACGCGGAAAGTGCTGTCCCGTACCTATACGCCGAGCGACTACGAAGTCTACGACTTCCCGGGCCACTATCTGCAAAAGGCACACGGCGAACAGTATGCGGGGGTGCGCATCGACGAGCTCGGCAGCCAATTCGAGATCGCGCAGGCGGTCACCAAC
>JAHFUL010000038.1 GCA_023265155.1 Acidobacteriota bacterium | reverse complement strand
AGCTCCTCCCGACGCTCAGGCGGCGGGTGCACCCGGGGGCGGAGCCGCGGGCGGAGCGGGCGGCGGCGCTGGTGGTCGAGGGGGCGCGGGCGGCGGCCCTGGGGCCGCTGGTGGCCGGGGAGGCCCGGGCGGTGGTCGTGGCGGTGGACGACCGATCACTGTCCTATGGACGAAGTATCGCGGACCGGGCGAGATCACGTTCGCCAGCGCCACCCCCGAGGTCGTTGCCGACACGGAAACAGTCAAGATGTTCACGCAGTCTGGTGACTATTCAGGGAAGGCGACCACGACGGCAACGTTCAGCGAACCAGGCGAGTACTGGCTCCGCGGGCAGGTCAACGACGCAACCGGCGACGGTGGTGGCGGGGAACAGTGCTGCTGGTCGAACATCCACGTGAAGGTCATGGTCAGGCCGGCGCCGGCTGGGCGCTAGAGGCGAAAAAGCCAGCGAGCGGACGAGGCTGGATCAGGCTCGACTCGATACGACTGAAGTGCTAGAGTATGGCGTCCATTATCCGTTGAACGGACGGCAAGATGAGGCCATCCCGTCCGTGCTTTTCTGAGGGAGGAGTGCGGTATGTCGAACCTCAAGACCCAGGCTTGGCGAGGCGCGGGGCTCGCGACGGTGGCGCTCGGCGCGCTGCTCGCAACACCCCTGGTGGCGATCGCCGCGGAACCGACGACCACGCCGACGTTCACGAAGGACGTCGCGCCGATCTTCCAGGCGAAGTGCGAGGCGTGCCATCGGACCGATTCGATTGCACCGATGTCGCTCGTCACCTTTGAAGAGACGCGGCCATTCGCGAGCGCGATCAAGGCTCGCGTGGCTGCCCGTCAGATGCCGCCCTGGCATATCGACAAGACGATGGGCATCCAGAAGTTCAAGAACGACCGCTCGCTGACCGACGATCAGATCGACACGATCGTGCGCTGGGTCAACGCCGGTTCACCGAAGGGCGACCCGAAGGACATGCCGGCGGCTGTGAAGTGGCCGAACGAACAGGTCTGGAACTTCGCCCCTCTGTTCGGCCAGACCGAACCCGATCTGATCATCCGGTCGACTCCGTACCTTCAGAAGGCCGGTGCACAGGATGCGTGGTGGAAGCCGAGCGTTCCGACAGGCCTCACCGAGGCTCGTTGGGTGCGTGCGATCGAAACCCGCCCGAGCACGGTGAAGGGCCGCAAGATCGTCCATCACGCGATTGCGCGTCTCCAGCAGGATGAATCGCTCGCACCGGCGGACCTCCGCGACCCCGACGTTGACAGTTCGGCGGCAGCGGCGGCGGGTGGCGGCGGAACGTTCTCCGAATGGGCCGTCGGCAAGCAGGGTGAAATCATGCGGCCCAATTCCGGCAAGCTGATGCTGCCAGGAGCCCGCATCACCTGGGACATTCACTTCTCCAACGGCGGTGAGGACATCACCGACGTGGTCGAGCTCGGTATCTACTTCTACCCGAAGGGTCAGGAGCCGAAATATCGGCAGACGCTGGGCCTCTGGGGCACCGGCGGAATCGACATCGCTCCGAACGAAGTGAAGGTCACGCAGGGCTTCCATACGATGGCGCGCGCGGGCCGCATCGAGAGCGTCCAGCCGCACATGCACTTGCGCGGCAAGGCGATGTCGATCGAAGCGATTCTGCCAACCGGCCAAAAGCAGATGTTGAGCTACATCAACGACTTCAACTTCAACTGGCACAACAGCTACGTGTACGCCGACGATGTGGCCCCGCTGCTGCCGAAGGGCACGATCATCGTCGTCACCGCGTGGCACGACAACACGGCCGCCAAGAAGTCGAACCCCGACCCGACGCAGTGGGTGGGACCCGGCGACCGCACAGTGGACGAAATGGCTCACGCATGGATCAACGTCACGTACATGAGTGACGCGGACTACGTGGCTGAAGTCGAGGCTCGCAAGGTGGCCACGACGACGCAGCAGCAGCAACAGCAGTAACGTTAGGCAGCAAGTCGATGGTGATGGGAGGCGCCGCTCGCCAGCGAGCGGCGCCTCGTCACCGAGCATCGGCTCTCGGCGCTTCCCATCTCCTCGATTCTCCTCACATTCCTCTCTTCAAGGAGTTGCTCCGATGCAGGTGTATCGGTCGGCAGTCGCAAGCGTCAGTGCGGTTCTCGCACTCGCCAGTTTGGTTCTAGTCCAGGCACAGCAGCCGCAGCCGCAGACGCCCGCCATACCGATGCCGCCGCCGACAGTGCCCGTTGTTGCGGCTCCGCGGATGCCGATGGCGCCGCCAGCCGTCATGGGTGCATCGGTTACTCCGGCGCTTGAAGGCTGGTTCAAGAATGCGGACGGCACCACCACGATCCTCATCGGGTACATGAATCGTAATCAATCCCAGAAATTCGATATCCCGATTGGGCCGAACAACAAGATTGAGCCGAATGGGGCGAATGGACCGGATTACGGTCAGCCAACACACTTCTTACTCGGTCGGAACTACGGAGTCTTTACCATAACCGTGCCGAGAGACTTCGGCACGAAGCGGTTGACCTATACGATCACGGCCAACGGCCAGCCCCAGTCGATCACGCTCGGTATCCCCGGCGGATACCAGGTCGAGCCCTTCTTCAGAAACGACAACGGGAACACGCCGCCCATCGCGAAGCTGGAGCCAACTGGTCCCGAGATGAAAGGGCCGCCGCGCGGGATCGCGCAAACCCTCACCGGGACGGTCGGACAACCGGTGACGTTGACGGTCTACGCTACAGACACCGCCAACACCGTCGATCAAATGAATCAGTTCGGACCTCGGCCCGCGCCGTCGACGGCTCGCGGGGACGCCGGGGCAGACCCGGCGGCTGGCGGCGCGGCGGCAGACCCGGCCGCCGGTGGCGCAGGCCGAGGCGGCAGGGGCGGAGCCGGTGCCGGGCGCGGCGGTGGTGGACGTGGAGCCGGTCGCGGTGATCCTCCGGATCCGGCCGTCGGCGCGCCGGCTGATGCCGCTGCGGGCGGAGCCGCTGCGGGCGGAGCGGCTGCGGGCGGAGCGGCCGCCAGTGGGGCTGCTGCTCGTGGAGCGGGCGCGGGCGCCGGTGGTCGCGGAGCCGGGGCGGGTGCCCTTGCCGGACGAGGAGGTGGCGGCGGCGGTCGCGGCGGGCCGCAGGTGCCAATCAGACTTACCTGGTCGAAGTATCGCGGGCCGGGCGAGGTCACCTTCAGCAATGCGGAGCCGGAAGTCGCAGCCGATGCGGAAACCGTCAAGATGTTCGCGAAGCCCGGAGATTTTACTGGCAAGGCCACGACCACCGCGACGTTCAGTGAGCCCGGCGAGTATGTTGTTCGGGGTCAGCTCAACGACTCAGCCGGTAACGGCGGAGGGGATCAGTGCTGCTGGTCGAACGTGCACGTGAAGGTGAATGTGCGCGCCGCTGCGGGTGCGAAGTAAGGCTGAATCAAGAATCACGTACGGACATCGCTGCTACTGACGGGCCCCGCTATTGAAGGCCGGAATCTTGGCCTCTCACGCCACGGGGTGCTACACTTGTCATCTGCGAATTTTAGAAATGCGCTGGGGATGGGCCCATCCTCCAGCGACTTTGTCGTGACTGAACAAAGGAGCTGCGGAATGTCGAATCTCAAGAGCTGGACCTGGCGAAGCGTCGCAGCCGGGGCAGTGGCTTTCGGGGGGTTGCTCGCGCAGCCGCAGGTGGCAGCGGCGGCCGAACCGGTCGCGAACCCGACCTTCACCAAGGATATCGCACCAATTTTCCAGGCCAAGTGCGAGGCCTGTCATCGCGCGGATTCAATCGCGCCGATGTCACTCGTCACGTATGCGGAAACCCGTCCGTGGACGGCCTCTATCAAGGCTCGCGTCTCCGCGCGGCAGATGCCGCCATGGCATCTCGATAAGAACATCGGCATCCAGGAGTACAAGAACGATCGCTCGCTGAGCGATCAGCAGATCGACACGATCGTTCGCTGGGTCAACGCCGGCTCCCCTCAGGGCGATCCGAAAGACATGCCGCCCGCGGTGAAGTGGCCGAGTGAGCAGGGCTGGAACTACGCGGCTCGTTTCGGGCAGACCGAACCCGATCTGATCGTCAGATCAACGCCGTGGACGCAGAAGGCTGGCGCGCAGGACGCGTGGTGGAAGCCGGTCGTCGACACCGGCCTCACGGAGCAGCGCTGGGTTCGGGCGATTGAAGCTCGGCCCTCGACCGTCAAGGGTCGCAAGATCGTGCATCATGCCCTCGCGTATCTGCAGCAGACTGAACCGCCCAATCCCAACGGGCCGTCGGCCGGCGGTATCTTCGGCGCCGGCGGGCTGTTCATGGAGTGGGCCGTCGGTAAGGAAGGCGAGCTCATGCGCCCGAACTCCGGCAAGCTCATGATGCCCGGCTCCAAGGTCACCTGGGACATTCACTACTCCAACGGCGGCGAAGACATCACCGACGTCGTCGAGCTCGGCATCTACTTCTACCCGAAAGGGCAGGAGCCGAAGTATCGCCAGCAGCTTGGCCTGTACGGCACCGACCGCGAAATGAACGGCGGCATCGACCTCGCACCGAACGCCGTCACGCTGAATGAAGGCTTCCACGTGATGCGACAGGCGGGCCGCGTCGAGAGCTTCCAGCCGCACATGCACCTGCGCGGGAAGGCCATGTCGCTCGAAGCGATTCTCCCGACCGGGCAGAAGCAGGTGCTGACCTACGTGCCGAATTTCCAGTTCCAGTGGATGAACGTGTACCAGTACGCGGACAATTCGGCGCCGCTGCTGCCGAAGGGCACGATCCTTCACGTCACCTCGTGGCACGACAACACGTCGGCCAACAAGAACAACCCCGATCCGGATCAGTGGATTGGCTATGGCGATCGGACGGTCGATGAGATGTCGCACGCGTGGATCAACATCACCTACATGAACGACGAGGACTTCGCGGCCGAAGTCGCGGCGCGCAAAGAGGCGCTGAGCAAGAACACGCAGCAGCAGTAGTCTCCTCGGATCGGAGCGAGGAGGGCGCGTTTGGAACCGAACGCGGCCTCCTCGTGAAATCTTGGACGCGTTTCTCCTCGATCCTGCCTCTATTCCCGCAATTTTGAGGGAGCTTTTTGGAATGTCGGTGTACAGGTCGGTAATTGCTGGCCTCGGCGTCGCAGCCGTGGTTGGGGGCACGGTGCTCGCCGGGTCAGGTCAGACGCCCAGTCCGGTCGTGCCCCAGCTGCCCGGCGCGCCGATGGCGACGGTGAATAGCTTTGTGACCCCACGGCTCGAAGGATGGTTTCGTAACAGCGACGGGACGGCCACCATCATCATTGGCTACTTCAATCGCAACCAGAGCCAGATCCTCGACGTTCCCATTGGGCCGAATAACAAGATCGAGCCCGGAGGTCCAGACCAGGGACAGCCCACGCACTTCCTGACCAACCGCCAGTGGGGCATCTTCTCGGTGACAGTTCCCAAGGACTTTGGTACCAAGAAGCTGGTGTGGACGATTATCGCGAATGGCCAGCCGGCCTCGATTACGCTGTGGACGAATCCTCCGTATCTGGTGAGTCCGTTCCTCAGCGAGTTCAGCGGAAACACGCCGCCCGTGGCCAAGTTCGATCCTGGCGGTCCCGAGTTGACGGGGCCGCCCCGTGGCATCGCGAAAACGTACAGCGCAGCCGTCGGCCAACCGCTCACGCTGACACTGTGGGTCAAGGATGCTCCGCCCACTATCACGGGTGCGGGTCGGAGTGGCGGACCTGGATCCGGAGCTGGCGCGGCGCCAGCGACGCCAGGTGCAGCGGCCGGAGCAGCAGCTGGTCGCAGCGCTGGTGGCCCTGCTGGAGCTGGCGCTGGTGGGCCTGGTGGACCGGTCGCCGTTGGGCGGGTCGTCCCGAATGGCCTCAGGATGAGCTGGGCGATGTTCCGTGGTCCGGCCGAGGCGAAGTTCGCCAACGCGAGGCCGCCCATCGATGCGGCAGCCGATGGCAAGACTGAGACGACCGTGACGTTTGGCCAGCCTGGTGAATACTGGCTCCGCGCGCAGTTCAACGACTCCTCGGGCGAAGGCGGCGGCGGCGATCAATGCTGCTGGTCGAGCGCCTTGGTGAAAGTGAACGTCAAGTAAGAGAAGCATTCCCGACACGATCCTCGCCGAGGTGGCACCTTTCACCCTCGCGAAGGCGGGTGACCTGCCCTGTCACACCCTCGGCGTAGACTCAGCGCATGAGCAGGCCGGTTAGCGGGCGAACTTCGCAAATTGTTGATAAAGGGTGGGTAGCATTCCCCGGAGGCGAGCTCGAAGGCAGACGCCCTAAGCTGATGTGCCCGGCGTGTCGGGATCGAGCCAACCATACCGGCACCCTCTGCTTTCAGTGTTACCGCGCGGGCCTGGACCGGGAGCGCGCGCTCAAGGCCGCCGCAGAGCTCAACACGGCTTCTGAAGCGCGTTTCCAGTCCGCGCTGCCCTTCGAGCCAGTGAACCGCCCGCGCCTCGAGCGACTGCGCGCCGAACGCGCAGCGACGCGAGCGGCCATGCAGGCCGGCTCCGGCCGCTTCCTGGACAGGCAGCGCCGCGCCCAGATCGCCGCACGCCACGCGCTTCAGCAAATTGCGGCGGCAGCGGGGTTGACGAACCCGGTGAACCCCGCGAACCCCGCGAACCCAACGAACCTTGTGAACCCCGTGAACCTTGTGAACCCAACGAACCTTGTGAACCCCGCGAACCCCGTGAACCCAACGAACCTTGTGAACCCCGTGAACCCCGTGAACCTTGTGAACCTCGTGAACCTGGACGTGGCCCTTCACGCCGCGACCCTTCAGCTGCCCGACTCGTGGCTGCCGCTTGTGACGCCCCGGTAGCTCTTTGAAGAGCGTGAGATACTGTTGCCCATCGAACTGATTCTGATCGGCATTCTGCTCGCGCTCGCAATTGGCGTGCTGATCGGCTGGCTTGCCGGGCGTCCGGGGCTGGTGCGGCTCCGAACGGAGCTGGAGAAGGACCGCGCCGCCCACGTGGAGCGGCTGAAAGCCTACCAGGATTCCGAGACGACACTGCGCCAGACGTTCCAATCACTGAGTGCGGAAGCGCTCCAGACCAACAGTCGGACATTTCTCGATCTGGCCGAAACGCGGCTGCGCGCGGCACGAGTGGAAGCGGCGACCGACATCGACGCCCGCAAGAAGGCCATCGAGGATCTGATCGCTCCACTGCACAAGACGCTCGATCAGGTCGATCGCGAGATCAAGGACTCGGAGCGGCGGCGTGTGGAGAATGGCGCGCAGCTGATGCACGCCGTCGCGTCGCTCGACACGATGGGCCAGAGCCTGCGCAGCGAAACGGCGCGGCTCGTAGACGCGCTCAAGCGCCCCGGGGTCCGGGGCCGCTGGGGCGAGCTCCAGCTGAAACGGGTGGTTGAGCTCGCCGGGATGCTGGATCGCTGCGACTTCGAGGAGCAGGAGACATTCAGCGCCGAAGAGCGCCGCCTGCGCCCTGATGTCGTCGTCCATCTCCCTGGCGGCAAACATGTGATCGTGGACGCGAAGGTGCCGCTCGATGCGTATCTCAAGGCGCTCGATGCGCCCGACGAGGCGTCGCGCCAGGCGCTGCTCGCCGATCACGCGCGCCAGGTGCGCACCCACCTCACACAGTTGTCGGGTAAAGGCTACGCGGCCCATATTCATCCCAGTCCCGACTTCGTCGTGATGTTTCTTCCGGGCGAGATGTTCTTCAGCGCTGCCCTCGAGCAGGACCCGACGCTCATCGAGTTCGGCGTCGAGCTGCGCGTCATCCCTGCGAGCCCCACGACGCTCATTGCGCTGCTCAGGGCGGTCGCGTACGGGTGGCAGCAGGAGGCGATGGAAGAAAACGCCCGCAAGATCAGTGAGCTCGGCCGTGGTTTGTACGAATCGGTCCGCGTGCTGGGCACGCATTTCGATACGCTGGGATCCCGCCTCAAGGCGAGCCTCGATGCCTACAACCAGGCCGTCGGCTCGCTCGAAGGCAACGTGCTCGTGAAAGCGCGCCGGTTCAAGGAACTGCAAGCGGCGAGCGACGCCGAGGAGATCAAGGCCCTCGAGACGATTGATCGCGTGCCGCGAATGCTGCAAGCGCGCGAGCTCACAGGTGGGCTGCCCTTCGCGGACGTCTCCGTCGAAATCGCGGAAGAAGTGGCCGGTACGATCGAGCGCAACTGATGACGCGATTCGGCGGCAGGGCCCGCGCCCGCGGGGCCGACCAGCCGCCAGGCTTCCACCTACGCTGCGGCTTCGGTGGACCATCGTAGCCTTGCGCGAAAGTGGTCGGCGGGCCGCCGTAGCTTCAGCGAAGGCGGAGAGCCCCGCGCGACGTGCGAACCGCCATTACCGCGCGCTGGCGACGGTCTTTTCCGCCTTCACCGTGGTCTTCGGCTCGGGCCCGGAGGCCTTGTGTCGCCGCGTTTGAAAACCCGTGTCGTATCGAGGCCGAACCGCCTCATCAGCATGACGCGTGCCGCATTTCTACGCGGTCCAGATTCTCAGCGACTGGGCGAGCCGCATGGCATGGGCGAACGCACCCACGATTTTCGGGACGCTCAACTGAAGCGGCCGCCGGTCCAGACAGCGAAGGACATGCCTCGCGGCCCGTTCCGTTGTCATCATCAGCGGTCTCATCGGCGCCTTCGCCATCTTGGTGTCGACGAACCCGAAGCGGATATTCGTCACGGCGATGTTGTGCCGGCGCAGCTTGAGGCCCATGGACAGCAGGTAGTGGCTGAAGCCGGCCTTCGATGCCGCGTAAGACGGTGCATCAGTGCTGTAGATGTCGTCCGCAATGCTCGAGAGCCCGACGAAGTGGCCGGTTCCTCGTTCAAGCCAATGCGGAACGAGCGTCTCCAGCGTCCGCACCATCCCGGTGAGATTGACGTCGAAGACTCGCGTTTCGTTGGAGAGGTCGGGAAGCGTGAGTCCGGACCCGATTCCCGCACAGTAGATGCACGCGTCGAATCCCCCGTCTTTTCCTCCCTCTTTTCCTCCTTCTTCCCGGAGCAGGCGGCGGAGGAGATCCCCGAGCTGCGGCGACCCGACATCCTGGATCTCATGGCGAGGGCCGGACGTGCCCAGGGGACTCGGACTTCGAGAAACGCCGACCACGCGGTCGCCGCGGGCGACGAGCGCGCGGGTGACCGCTCGGCCAATTCCGTCGGAGTTTCCTATGATGAGAATCGTCCTGGGCATGATTCCTCGCGGTCCACCTCGAGGCGGACACTACGGACCGAGATCACTGATTCAGGTACTATACGAAGAAAGACAGCTTCTGGCAGGCGGTCACCGAGCCCGGCATCGCGGCCGGATCGAACATCGTTCGCGCGCTCATTTTCTGATAACGCAGGATTCCACGTGCTGATTCATCTCGTGTCGTTCAAGTACAGGGCCGACGTCGATGAAGACGCGCGCCAGCTGCATCGCGAACGTCTCAGGACGCTCCGCAGCATCGAGGGTGTCGTCGATCTGAAAGTCGGCGCGGACGTCGTGCGGTCGCCGCGCTCATACGACACCGGCCTGCTGGTCGTGTTTCCCGACCGTGCGGCGCTCGATGCGTATCAGAAACACCCGGAGCACGTGCCTGTTGCGCGGCTCGGCGTCTCGCTCAGCGAACACATCGTCGCAGTCGATTTCGACGCGTAGAATCCGCACATCATGGATTCTTGGTGAAGATCAGGATGTGCTGGCGAGGGAGACTCTTGTCGAGTTTCGACAGCGTGAAGCCCTCCGCCTCGACTTCGAGCTTCGCCTCCGCGACGGTCATCTTGTGCTCGAGCCGAATCGGTACGGTCGGATCTTCCTTGCGATATTCGAGCAGGACGAGGCGTCCGGTGGGCTTCAACGCGCTGCGGAGTCCACGCAGCATCTTCTGAGGCTCTTGGAATTCGTGATACACGTCCACGAGGAGCTCGAGATCGAGCGACGCCGCCGGCAGTTTGGGATCGTCGGTGAGGCCGAGGAGCGGCACCACGTTCGTAATCTTCTCCTTCACGAGGCGTTTCTGGAGAAGGTCGATCATCTCCGGCTGGATGTCTTCGCCGTACACCTTGCCGGTCGGCCCGACTTTCTTCGCGAGCCGCACGGTCATGTAGCCTGATCCCGCACCGATGTCGGCGACCACCATCCCGCGTTTGAGGTCCAGCGCGTCAATCGCGACGTCCGGCGCCTCTTCGACGTCGCGCTCCTCCCGGTCCAGCCATTGCGCGCCTTGATAGCCCATGACACCGGCAAACACTCGGCCGCTGATGGGGTGTACGCCCGGTTTGGCGGCCGTCTGCTGAGCAACGACGATGAGCGTGGTTGCCAGCATCATGGAGGCGATTGCGGCGAGGAGGCGGGTATGCTTTTTCATAACGTCTTAGAATACAACCAATGACCGAACCTCCAGTGACTCCGTCTCGTTTGTGGAAGCGCATGACCTCAGACCAGCGGCTGCAGGCCGCCCGCGCGTTCTGGCTCGACGAGCAGGCGGCCGACGACCAGATCCAGGCGGTCATGCTCATCTCCCAGCGGAAGAAATTCCGCCCGAAAACCGTCCGTTCTCTGGACACGGACCGCAAGGCCCGGCATCTGGCGGGACTGGCGTCGATGCCCGACGCCCTCGCCGGACGGGCGCTGATTCTCTACCACATGGCTGAACAGCGTCCGATGATGGCTGCCTTTCTCGATGCGCTCGGCGTCAAACACGAGGACGGGGTCATCGAGGACGAGGCCGTCAAGCCGGACCCATCGAAGATTGCCGCCGCGGCCGCGCACATCGCGGCGCAGTATCCGGCCGAGAACGTGTCGCTCTATCTCAGCACCTTGCTCTGCCAGGATCCGGAGACGTGGGGCGGGTTGGCAGAAGTGCCTCAGCTGCACGGGAACCCAACCCCAATCACCAATCCCTAATCCCTAATCCCTATTCCCTAACCACTAGCAAATGCGCAAACCCGTAGTGTTGGTGACGGGCGCCGGCGGAGAGATCGGGCACGCGCTCATCGCGCGGCTCGTGGAAACCGACCGCCGCATCATCACGCTCGATCTGAACCGCCTCGACGCCGCGGTCCGGCCCGTCGTGACGCGCGAGTTCACCGGGTCGGTCACCGACGCCGGCCTGCTCGATCGGATCCTGGCCGAGTTCGAGATCGATTGCGTCTTTCACCTGGCGGCCCTGCTCTCGGCGCGGGCGGAGTTCACGCCGGTCGCGGCGCATCAGGTGAACGTCGGAGGCACCCTGAACCTGCTGGAATTCGCGCAAAGGGAGGGCGAATCGCACGGCCGGGCGGTGCTCTTCATCTACCCCTCGTCGATTGCCACGTACGGCATCCCCGACCTCGAGACGAAGGCGCGCGCCGGACGCGTGCGGGAAGATGACTATCCGCACCCCACGACGATGTACGGGTGCAACAAGCTGTATTGCGAGGAGCTCGGGCGCTATTACGCGCGCTACTACAAACAGCTGTCGGCGGACGTGACGCCGCACGTGGATTTCCGGGCCGTGCGCTTTCCCGGTCTCATCTCGGCGACGACGATGCCGTCTGGAGGCACGTCGGATTTTGCGTCGGAGATGATTCACGCGGCGGCGCGCGGGGAGCCGTACGAGTGCTTCGTCCGGCCGGACACCACCATTCCGTTCATGGCGATGCCCGACGCCTCCGGCGCCCTGGTCAGGCTGGCGGAAGTTCCGCGAGGACGATTGTCGCGAACGACGTACAACGTCGGTGCCTTCAGTCGCTCGGCAGCCGACATTGGTCGAGTGGTGGGAGCTGCGTTCCCGAAGGCGCGAATCACGTATAAAATTGATCGGAAGCGGCAGGGCATCGTCGATTCGTGGCCGGCGGACGTGGACGACTCGGCCGCGCGGTCCGACTGGGACTTCGAACCCGCCTACGATTTCGATCGCGCGTTCCGCGAGTACCTCATCCCGACGATCAGCACCTGTTACCGCTCATGACCTCTGTGACCGCCTTTGCGCCCGCCACCGTCTCGAATGTGGGCTGTGGCTTCGATGTGCTGGGATTCGCGCTCGAATCGCCGGGCGACGAGGTCGAGGCGCGTTTCGCGCCGGCCGGGGTCGTGATCGAGGACATTACCGGCGACGGCGGCCGACTGCCGCGCGAAGCGGCGCGCAATACGGCGAGCGTCGCGGTACTGGCGCTGCTGACCAAGCTTGGCGAGCGGCGCGGAGTGGCGCTCCGTATTCGCAAAGGGCTGCCGCTTTCGAGTGGTCTCGGCGGCAGCGCGGCCAGCGCCGCGGCCGCGGTCGTGGCGGTCGACGCGCTCATCGGCGCCAGGTCTTCGATCGACACGCTGATTGCCTGCGCGCTCGAGGGCGAACGACTGGGCGCGGGGTCGGCGCATGCCGATAATATCGCCCCTTCAATCTGCGGAGGCTTCGTGCTCGTCCGCCGGCCCAGTCCACCCGACGTGCTGCGGCTTCCTGTGCCCATGGGCCTGACGGCGGTGGTCGTCCATCCGGATCTCGAGATCGAAACCGCGGGGGCGCGCGCGCTCCTCGGCGACACCGTGCCGCTGGCCGACGCGGTACGGCAGTGGGCGAACATGGGCGCGCTGGTGGACGGCCTGCACCGTGGCGACTTCGCCCTGATCGGCCGTGCGCTCGAGGACACGATCGCGGAACCTCGCCGGGCGGCGCTCATCCCTGGTCTGGCGCTCATCAAGCGGGCGGCCGTCGGCGCGGGCGCCCTCGGCTGCAGTATTTCCGGCTCAGGTCCGTCGCTGTTCGCTTTGTGCGCGGGAGCCGGCGTGGCGTCGCGTGTCGCGGACGCCATGGTCGAGTCGGTGCGTGCGGCGATTGGCGGCGACCCCCAGGTGTATGTTTCGTCGCTCGAGGCGCGTGGCGCGCGCGTCGTGTCCACATGCGCTTCGTAACCACACGGTCGGCCGCGTCCGGGGTGCGGCTCAAGGCGGCGCTGCTCGAGGGCCTCGCGCCCGACGGCGGGCTCTACGTGCCGGAAACGATCGAGTCGATGCCGTCCAGCGAGCTGGCGCGCCTGCCTCAGCGGACGCTCACCGAAGTCGCCTATCGCGCGCTCCGGCCCTACACGCGCGACGAGCTCGATGCGACGACGTTCGAAGCGGTTGTCGTGGAAGCGCTGAACTTCCCGATTCCGCTCATCGAGATCGAACCCAATATCTACGCCCTCGAGCTGTTCCACGGGCCGACGCTCGCGTTCAAGGACGTCGGCGCTCGCATGATGGCGCGGCTCATGGCCTCGCTCGATACGGGCGATCAGCCGTTGACCGTCCTCGCCGCAACGTCGGGTGACACCGGCAGCGCGGTCGCCCACGCCTTTCACGGCGTGCCGCACACGCGCGTCGTCGTCCTCTATCCGGAAGGGCGCGTCAGCCCCACGCAGGAAGCGCAGTTGACCATGTTCAACTCGGAGAACGGCAACGTGCGCGCGTACGCCGTCGCCGGAAGCTTCGATGATTGCCATCGCCTGACGCGCGAGGCGTTTGGCGACGCGGCCCTGCGCAGGCGGGTGCGGCTGACATCCGCGAACTCGGTGAACATCGGCCGGCTCCTGCCGCAGATGGTCTACTACTTCCACGCGGTGGCGCAGGTGGGAATGGGGCAGGTGGTCTGGGAGCCGCCCAACATCACGGTGTGCACACCGAGCGGGAATTTCGGCAACCTGACCGCCGGGCTGATGGCGAAGCGTGCGGGTCTGCCCATTGCACAGTTCGTGGCCGCGACCAATGCCAACGATGTCGTGCCCGAGTATCTGGCGACAGGCCTCTTCACGCCCCGTTCCTCGGTGCCCACCATTGCCAACGCGATGGATGTCGGCGATCCGAGCAATTTCGAGCGCATGCAGTGGCTCTATCAGCACAATGTCGAGGCGATGCGCCACGACGTGACCGGCATTTGCTACAGCGATGACGAGGTCCGGGCGACGATCAAGCGCGTCTACGAGGAGTGGAAGTATCTGCTCGATCCGCACAGCGCCATCGCGTACATGGGCGTGAAGCAGCGAGCCCGCTGGCCGCGCGACGTCGGCATCTTTCTCGCGACCGCGCATCCGGCGAAGTTCGCCGAGATCGTCGAGCCGATTATCGGGAAGCGGGTCGACGTGCCTGCTCCACTCGCCGACGCGCTCACCCGGCCGCGGCACATTCTGCGGCTCGACGTGTCGCTCGAGGCGGTGGCGGCGAAGCTGGAGGAGGTATGAACACGCTCACCGCAGGGCTCGCACGGCAGGCTGAGAAACCTCAGTACCTGGGGGGCGGACCTTATGAGGTCCGCTCCGCATTCCGTAAGGTCCGACCCGCATTCCGTTCGCCGGACTCGGCCGCGACGGGGCATCCGCGTGGACGATGAGAGCCGCTTTCGCTACCGAGTCGAGGTCCTGCCGGCGCTGGCGCGTCACGGCGTCCGGCCGACCGGGCATACGCCACCGGAGGTGGTGCGCGGTTACGTGCGTGATCTCTACAAGTACGAGATTCGAACGCTGCGCGAACGGTACATGCGGCGCGAATTTCCGAAGCGTGAATACGCGGATCGCGTCGACGAGCTCCGTCAGCGATACTCGGTGCTGGCGCTGCTTCCGCATCAATTGATCGAGGAGGCCGGGTAGGGCAGGTAAGGCAGGTAAGGTAGTACTCGTAGCGCAGGACTTCAGTCCTGCCGCAGTACTCGTAGCGCAGTACTCGTCGGGCGGACCTTATAAGGTCCGCCATGCACGTATGGTGGAACGGGCACACAACATGATCGCCATTGAGATTCGGCAACCTGGTGAACCCGACGTCCTGACCGCGGTCGAGCGTCCGCGCCCGTCCATCGGGCCTGAGGACGTCCTCATCAAAGTCGCAGCCGCCGGCGTGAATCGTCCGGACGTGATGCAGCGCCAGGGACGCTATCCACCGCCTCCCGGCGCATCGGACATTCCCGGTCTCGAGGTCTCCGGAGCCATCGAAGAGGCCGGATCGAATGTGCACGACCTGCGAATCGGCGATCGCGTCTGTGCGCTCGTCTCCGGCGGCGGCTATGCGGAGTACTGCGCGGCGCCAGCCCCCCAGTGCCTGCCGATCCCGCGCGGCGTCGATCTGATCCACGCCGCGGCGATTCCCGAAACGACGTTCACCGTGTGGACCAATATGGTCGAACGCGGGCAGCTGACCCGTGGCGAGGCCGTTCTCATCCACGGCGGATCGAGCGGAATCGGCACCAGCGCCATTCAGATCGCGAAGGCGCTCGGCGCGCGCGTGTTTGCGACCGCCGGGTCGGCGGAGAAGTGTGCCGCGTGCGAAGCGCTCGGGGCCGAGCGCGCGATCAACTACCGCGAGACCGATTTCGTCGCCGCCGTGCGCGAAGCGACGGGCGGAGCTGGCGTCAATCTGGTCGTCGACATGGTCGGTGGCGACTACCTGCAGCGCAACATCGAGTCGCTGGCGATGGACGGCCGGCTGGTTCAAATCGGTCAGCTCGGCGGGCCCAAAGCGCAGATCAACATGATCCCCGTGCTGCAGCGCCGTCTGACGATCACCGGTTCGACGCTCCGGGCGCGGACGGTTGCCCAGAAGGCGGCGATCGCGCAGGCGGTGCGCCAGCACGTCTGGCCGCTCTTCGAATCCGGAGACGTCCGCGTGATCGTGCACGCGACGTTTCCACTTCGCCACGCCGCCGAGGCGCACCGCGTCATGGAATCGAGCGCGCACATCGGCAAGCTCGTGCTCGTGGTCTAATAAGACGAACAACGGCGTGCTCGTAGTGCGGGACTTCAGTCCTGCCGTGTTGTGCAGCGCAGAACACGCAGAGCACGGCGTGCCAATCTCTGGACAGTCGTGAAAGTCATCTCATCAATGCGAGTCGCCACGAAGACACGAAAACACGACACACATGCCCCGACATTCTCCTTCGTGATTACGTGTTTGGTGGCTGCTCCGGGTTTGTCAGATAGCTTCATGTCTCTGCGATCCATGCGCCCCTCTGCGTCTAACGTCGTAGCTATATGGAATACGTTCGACTCGGCACAACCGGCCTGAAAGTCTCGCGCATCTGTCTGGGCTGCATGACCTATGGCACGCCCACGTGGCGGCCGTGGGTGCTCGACGAAGCCGCCAGCCGCCCCTTCATCGCACGCGCCATCGAGCACGGGATCAATTTCTTCGATACCGCCGACATGTACTCCATCGGCGTCAGCGAGGAAGTGATCGGACGCGCGTTGAAGGAGTGCGCGCCGCGCGACCAGGTCGTCATCGCGACGAAGGCGTTCTGGCCGATGGGGAAGGGGCCAAACGATCGGGGGCTGTCGCGCAAGCATCTGCTGGGCGCGATCGACGCGTCCCTGCGCCGGCTCGGCGTCGAGTACGTCGACCTCTATCAGATTCACCGCTTCGACCCAGAGACGCCCATCGAAGAGACCCTCTCGGCGCTCAACGACATCGTCCGCGCCGGCAAGGCGCTGTACATCGGCGCGTCGAGCATGTCGGCCTGGCAGTTTGCCAGGATGCTCTACGTCTCGGATCGGCATGGATGGGCGCGATTCGTGTCGATGCAGAACCACTACAACCTGGCGTACCGCGAAGAAGAACGGGAAATGCTGCCGCTTTGTCGCGAGGAGGGTGTCGGCGTGATCCCCTGGAGTCCGCTGGCGCGCGGATTCCTGGCCGGCAACCGCCGGAAGGGCGATCACGGCGACACGACGCGCGCGAAGACGGACGATTTCGCGCACGAGCTGTACTTCACCGACGCCGACTTCCTGGTGGCTGACCGTGTCGTGGAACTGGCGCGCCGGCAGGGAGTGCAGCCGGCGCAGATCGCGCTCGCCTGGGTGCTCGCCCAACCTGGCGTCACCTCGCCCATCGTGGGCGCGTCGAAGCTTCCGCAGCTCGACGAGGCGGTCGATGCGTTGAAGGTGCGGTTGTCGCGCGAGGATGTCGCGTTCCTCGAGGAACCGTATCAGCCGCATTCCGTGCTCGGCATTGCACCGGCCGCGAAATCACGGTGATCTCCCGCCGGTCCATCGTCGCCCTCCAACACCGTAACTTCCGGTTGATCTGGACCGGCCTCCTCCTGTCGCAGACCGGGTCGATGATGCAGAATGCCGGTCTGCTCTGGCATGTCTCGCTCCTTGTTCCGCCGGATCAGAAAGGGTGGGCGCTCGGCATGGTGGGTCTCGTCCGGTTCCTGCCCATCGTGGTGTTTTCTCTCGTGAGCGGCGTGGTTGCGGACGCGGTGAACCGGCGGCGGCTCATGCTCGGCACACAAGCGGCGGCGGCAACAGTGGCGGTGCTGCTGGCCATCCTGACGTTCCGCGGGTTGTCGGCCGTGTGGCCGGTGTACGCGCTCGCGGCGCTCGGCGCCGCGGTGGGCACGTTCGATCTCCCCGCGCGACAGGCGCTCGTCCCGACGCTGGTGCCGCGCGAACATCTTCCCAACGCGATCACCCTGAACATGATCATGTTTCAGACTGCCTCGGTGGCCGGGCCGGCCATTGCCGGCCTGCTCATCGCGACGACCGGCGTCGCGTGGGTGTACGTCGTCAACGCGATGTCGTTCGGTTTCGTGATTGTGGCGCTCCTGATGATGCGCAATGTCCCCGGGCGCCGCCAGTCAACGGAAGCGTCTCCCGGGTCCGATGAGGGGCGGGACGACCTGTCGCTGCACGCGGCGCTCGAAGGCCTGCGGTTCGTGTTTCGATCCCCGCTCATTCGCTCGACCATGCTGCTCGATTTCTTTGCGACCTTCTTCTCGTCGGCCACAGCCCTGTTGCCCATCTTCGCGCAGGACATTCTGCAGGTCGGGCCGAGCGGGTACGGCTGGTTGTTCGCGGCCCCGGCCGTCGGGGCCGTGGTCACGAGCGCCGCGCTCGTTCCTCTGGCCGAGCGCATCGACCATCGTGGCAGGGCGCTCCTCTGGTCGATCGCCGGCTACGGCCTGGCGACCGTCGTCTTCGGGATCTCCAAATCGTTCTGGCTTTCGTTCGCGTGCCTGGCGGCTACCGGCGTCACCGACACCGTCAGCGCGGTCCTGCGGAGCATCATCCGCAATCTCGAAACCCCGGATCGGCTGCGTGGGCGGATGATCGGCATCAACATGGTGTTCTTCGTCGGTGGGCCGCAACTCGGCGAGTTCGAGGCGGGTGCCGTTGCGAACTTGTTCGGCGCTCCTTTTTCCGTCCTCAGCGGCGGGCTGGGATGCCTCCTCGCCACAGGTTGGGTCGCTGCTGCGACACCGATGATCCGGCGCTACCGCGGAAGTGGTTCCCCGATGATGGGGTGATGGGGTGATGGGGTGATGAATCGTTGGTGGTTCCATCAGCGGCTGAAGGGAGAGCATCGGGGGCACGCCATGGCAGGCGCGTCATTCGTCCCGACCTTCGGCCTCACACACGTGGCCTTGTCCGTCCGGAACGTCGAGAAATCGCTCCGCTTTCCAAGCTCGACCTGCCGGTCGTGACGGCGCGCTGCAGTATCATCAGGGTCATGGATTGGTGCGAGATGTTCTCGCCGGCCGAAGCCCCCGCCGCTCCGTCGTTCCAGAGTCGTGAGGAGATTCCGGAGCGCTTCAAGTGGAACCTCGGGAATATTTTCGCGGACTGGGGTGCGTGGGATCGCGCCTACAACGAGCTCGATCGGAAGATCGCGGCATATGCCGAGTTGCACGGCACGCTTGCCGGTGGCCCCGACGCGCTCGTCGCCGCGCTCGAGTTGCGCGATGAGATTGGGCAACTCGAATACAAAGTCTGGTACTTTGCGTCGCTTTGGTACGACCAGGATCAGCGTGACAACGACATCAACGCGAAGCGGCAGCAGGTCCAGATTCTGTTCGCCAGGGCGGCGCAGGCTTCGTCCTGGTTCAGCCCGGAGCTGCTGAAGATTCCATTGGCCACGGTGCAGGCGTGGATGGCGGCCAACGTGACGCTCGCGGTGTACCGTTTCGAGCTCGACGATCTCTATCGTCAGCAGGAGCACGTCCTTGATGAAAAGGGCGAGCAGCTCCTGTCGCTGTCGAGCCGCTTCGCCTCATCACCTCACGATGCGTACGCGGCGCTGTCAACCGCCGACGTCAAGCCTCCCGTGGTGCGGTTGTCGAACGACGCCGACGTCTCGCTGACCTACGGTCAGTATCGGGCGATTCTCGCCACGAACCGGAATCAGGCGGACCGCGCGAAGGCATTCCACGAGTTCCACCTGATCTACGAAAAGAACGTCAACACGTACGCGTCGCTCTACAACGGCGTGCTGCAGCGGGACTGGTTTCTGGCGCAGGCGCGCGGGTACACCAGCACGCTCGACGCTGCGCTGCACGGCAACAACATTCCCACCGCCGTCGTCGAGAACCTGATCAGCGCGACCAAAGCTGGCACCGAGCCGCTGCGCCGCTACCATCGACTGCGCAGGCGTGCGCTCGGGCTCGAGGCCTATCACACCTACGACAGCTTGATTCCGCTGCTCGAGTTCGATCGAAAGTATCCGTACGAGGACGTGCTGGAATGGCTGCCGGCGTCGGTGGCGCCGTTTGGTGCCGACTATCAGCAGAAGATGCGCGACGTGCTCGCCGGCCAGTGCATCGACGTGTACGAGAACCCGGGAAAGAAGAGCGGGGCGTATTCGGCCCCGGTGTATGGCGCGCCGCCGTACATGCTGCTGAACTACAACGACACGCTCGACGCCGTGTTCACGCTGGCCCATGAAATCGGCCATTCCATGCACACCGTTCTGGCGCACGCGCATCAACCCTTCGCGTATGCGGGCTACACGATTTTCGTCGCCGAAGTGCCTTCCACGCTGAGCGAAGCGCTCTTTCTCGAATACATGCTGGCCCACAGCACTGACGAGCGCGAGCGCATCGTCCTGCTGCAGCACGCGATTGACGGCATCGTGTCGACGTTCTACGCGCAGGTGCTGTTTGCCGACTATGAGCTGCAGGCGCACCGCCTCGTCGAGCAGGGGAAGCCGATCACGGGGGAAGTGCTCGGGGAGATCTACTTCAATCTGATGAAGGCGTATCACGGCGACGCCATCGACTACGACGAGCGCGCGCGCGTCACGTGGGCTCGGATTCCGCATTTCTTCGGCACGCCGTACTACGTCTACCAGTACGCGACCTGCTTTGCGTCGAGCGCGAAGCTGATCAGCCAGATGACGGCCGGGCCGGAGGCCGATCGCACGGACGCGGTCAACCGGTACCTGTCGCTCCTCAAGGCCGGCGGCAGCGATCATCCGATGACGCTGCTGCAGAGGGCGGGTGTCGATCTCGGCAAGCCCGATGCGGTGGCTGCCGTTGTCAACCAGCTCGACACGCTCGTCACAAGGTTGGAAAAAGCGATTTCCTAGGCTGCCGGGGCACGCAGGACGGGTAAGGCTGCAATGGGCGAGCAGCTCGATGTGCTGAGGCTTGCCGTGGAGCGCCTGGAGTACTCGGAGCGCAGGCCTTCAGGTCTGCCGTGGGATGCAGGACTGAAAGTCCTGCGCTACGAGCACGACGTTACGAGTACGACGCCGAGTACGGTCGCCATTGGTCGCCATGAGTTCGGCGTGACAGCAATCTATCGAGTCTACAATCCGCCTTCCGAGATCTGCGGCCTGAAATCCGCAATCTCAGATTCAGCCATCAGTGTCAGGGGCTGAACTTGCTCCCCGATTCGATTTTGCCGTTCACCGTCGCGCCACCGGCCATCGCAAGACGCGGCGCGTTGACGTTGCCCTCGATGGAACCGGTCGCGCGCAGGTCGATGCGCTCACTCGCCCGGACGTTCCCTGTCACCGAGCCGTTGATGACGATGGCCTTCGCCGTCAGGTCGGCTTTGATCTCCGCGCCGATGCCGATTGTCAGGCTGTGGTCGCCGAGCTCAATCGAGCCATCCACCTGTCCGTCGATTGTGAGGTCCTCGGTGCTGATGACCTTCCCTTCGACCCGCACGGCTTGGCCAATCCATCCGGCCACCCGCCGTTCAGGTGTCGGCGTACCGTCTGCACTCATCGCAGGTCCTTCTTCGGAATGTGGAGCAACGCGTGGGTTACCCAATGCACTTGTTCATGACCACGGTGAGCCCGCCGGCCCTGGCGCGCGCGGCTGCTTCCTCGCTGGAAATCCCCTCCTGCAGCCACAGCGCCCGGGCGCCGATCGTCACCGCCTCGTCGGCAATCGAGGGAGTATCCTCTGCGCGCCGGAAAACGTCCACAATATCGATCCGTTCGGCGACATCGGACAGCGACGGGTAGCCCCGCTCGCCCAGGACCTCGGTCTCGCGTGGGTTGATCGGGATGACCTTGTAACCGGCGCTCTGCAACTTGCGCATGACGGCGTGGGGACGATTTCTCGGGATTGGAGGAGGCGCCGACCATGGCGATCGTCGGCGCGGTGGTCAGGAGCTCGGTGAGCTCTGCGTCCGATGGATCCTCGTGGGGCACGTCTGAGCTTACACCGGCGCCGACCCGATCAGCTTGCATCGGCGCCCGACCTGAAGGTCGGGCCTACGATGAGAGCGCATCCTGAAGGTCGGGCCTACGATGAGAGCGCATCCTGAAGGTCGGGCCTGCGATGAGAGCCATCCTGAAGGTCGGGCCTACGATGAGAGCGCATCCTGAAGGTCGGGCCTGTGACGAGGCTTACGCCGATGCGAGCGCGCGGGACGCGGCGACCTCCGCGGCCGCGCGGCGGCCGCTCTCAATCGCGCCGTTCATGTAACCCTGCCACGGGATGCTCGTGTGCTCGCCGGCGAAGAACAACGACCCGGCCGGACGCGCCAGCCAGTCGCGCAGCGCGGGATCGAACCGCTGATCGAAGAACGCGTACCCGCCGCGCGCCCAGGGATCGGCTTCCCAGATCACCTGCCGCCAGGTGACGACATCCTCCTGCCGCAGACCGATCCAATCGAGCGATCGCACGAGACCGTGGATGCCGTCCTTCGCGAGGATCTCGCGCGTGCCGTCGCTCGCGGATCCGCCCGCCATGAGCGCCAGAATGCCGGCTTTGCCGCGCTGCTCCTCGTTGCCGTCCCACACGGCGCCAAACGGCTGCGGCGATCCGAACGCGCGGGGCCGCCCCGCCGCGCGCCAGACTCGCTTGGAGCACTGCAGCAGTGTCTTGGTGGCCTTGCCGTAGCTCAGGCGCGCAATGGCCTCGTGCTGCTGAGCCGGGAGCGCCGGTGTGATCGGCACGCGCCGCAACAGGGACGCGGGCAGCGCGAAGATCACGTAGTCCGCCTGGATCTGCGCGAGATCCTTCCGGTGCCTCACGCTGACGCGGACGCCGCGCCCGCGATGCGAGACCGCGACCAGTTCCGTGTCGAGCTGGAGCCGCTCGCGAAGGGGCGCCGCGAGCGCGGCGGCCAGCCGATCGTTCCCGCCCTCGATGCGATACATCGGGCCTGGAATCGAGCCGTTGTCGGCGCCGAATTGATCGACGAGCGCCAGCAGGGACAGATTGTCCGGGTCGGCGAGAAAGAAACCGCGAAGGCCGATCGCGGTCGAACGCAATTCTTCATCGGCGTTGATCGTTTGAAGCCACTGCGACACCGATTGGCGCGCCAGATCGGCGGCGATCGGGTTGTCCCAGCGCCGATCGGCCAGCCGGTACCGGTTGCTGAGCTCGCCGAGAGATCGCGACAACCGCTGCCAGCCGCGCGCGAGGTTGCGTTGCACGATGCGCGTACGCCCCTGGCTGTCGGGCCGCGCATAGCCGAACCCGCCCCGCAGGACCCTGGAGAGCTTCAGACCGAGGTCTCCCGCGAGCTGTCGAATCTCCTGATGCTCCTCGTCAATCAGATCCGCGCCGGCTTCCGCGTGCTGCGATTCGGTGAACCCGTCGCGAATGGTCAGGACGCGCCCGCCAACCCGCTCCCGCGCCTCGATGACGGTCACGTTCGCGCCCATTTCGATCAGATCCCGCGCGGCAGCCAGGCCCGCAAGCCCGGCTCCCGCCACGAGGACCGACGCGCCAGTCAGCTGACCACTTGCACGCACGCTCATCCCTACAACTTTAGTTGGATATCGCCGCTGGTGCGGCTAAACTTTGGGCATGCTGGCCATTCTAGTTCTGACCGCGACCCTCGCAGGAAGCTACGCGAATCCCGACCAACTGGTGGAGACCGAGTGGGCTGCTGCCCACGCCGGCGACGCGAATGTGCGCATCGTCGACATGCGCCGCTCCGGCTATGACGCCGGCCACCTTCCCCAGGCGGTCTACCTTGCGCCTGAAGCGATCCGCGACGCCAATAGCGCGCCCACGTTTCTCCCGTCGCCCGCCGCCTTCAAGGCGATGATGGAGAAACTCGGCATCTCCGACTCCACGCGAGTCATCGTCTACGACGAGAGCGGCATCTACGCCCCCCGGCTCTGGTGGATTCTCAATTACTTCGGCCACCCGAACGTCGCGCTCGTGAATGGCGGCTGGAGGAAGTGGACCTCGGAGCAGCGTCCCGCGCCGACCGCCGTACCCGTCATCGCGGGAGCGGCTCAATTCACGCCGCGGCCGCAGCCCAAGTGGCTGGCGACGGCGTCAGACGTCGTCGCAGCCATCAACAAGCCAGCCGTCAAGATTGTCGATGCCAGGACCGATCGCGAGATCGGCGGCGCGCCGCAGGCAAACATCAAGCGCGGCGGCTTCGTGCCCTCGTCGATTCCGGTCTACTACGAGGAACTGCTCGACCCGACGCGCCGTACGTTCAAGTCCGCCGACGAGATCAAACAGATCTACGAATCGCGCGGCATTCTCCCGTCGCACGAGGTGATCGTGTACTGCCTCGTGGGGATGCGCGCCTCCGTCGATCTATTCGCGCTGCACCTGATCGGCTACGACAATCTTCGCAACTACTACGGTGCCTGGGAAGAGTGGGGCAATCGCGACGACCTCCCGCTCGGGAAAAGATAGAGGATGGGGTGATGGGGTGATGGGGTGATGGGG
Organism: Acidobacteriota bacterium; assembly: GCA_023265155.1. Lineage (GTDB taxonomy): Bacteria > Acidobacteriota > Vicinamibacteria > Vicinamibacterales > CAVVIG01 > JBGOTP01. Next base: position 176 of record JAHFUL010000038.1, on the reverse strand, counting down.
TGATGTCTCCTCCTCCTCCTCCGCCACGACCGCGATTCTCGATGCGAATTCCGTGCGAGATCGCGACCGGCGAGTTTCGGTCCCCGTTCCCACGGGAGCCTGCATTGGCACAGCTCGTGCCATCGAGCCTCCGTCCTTCATCACTTCACCCCATCACCCCTTCACTCCGTCCTACA
>JAHFUL010000099.1 GCA_023265155.1 Acidobacteriota bacterium | reverse complement strand
TTTCCGGTTTGACGATGACGAGGTTCGCGCGCCAGGCGCTCCAGGCCTGCGACAACCAGACCCACAGCCAGCGGTCGGCTTGAGCGAGCCGCAGCCGGTGGCGCTGCGAGCGATTCAGGACCTGGAGCTGGTGCTGCAACGCCAGGACCTCGAGCTGCAGCGCGACCCGCGAGCGTGCCCAGCTTCGCAGGGTCAACAGGAGTGAGAGCAAGACAGACATGATCGTTGAGAGCGTATTTCGTCGTGGCCGGCAAGATCAACGGTGCCAACAAGTACGGACTTTTCAGCAGGCACAGCGTCGTCTTGTATAGAAACGACAACTGGCGACTCCCTCGGATGATCTCGGCCGGCGTCTGCCCGATCCGGTACGTGAGTGATCGGGTGAGGTGCGGTTGATCGAAGTACCCGGCTTGGTGCACGGTGTCGAGAACGCGCCCTCCCTCAGGAGATTCGTGGCATGTCGGGCGCGTTCGATCTGCCGCCAGGTGGAGTAGGTCATACCCGTCGCGCGCAGAAAATGGCGCTGAGTGGATCGGATGGACAGCGCCGGCGCGTGTTTGTGCAGCACGGCATCCACGATGGCGTCGCGCGCGATTACGCCCTTCCGAGCAAGCCGCGCCACAAACACGTCTGCATTCTCAAAGTCGGGATACTCCCAGGCAGAGCCATTCAACCAGAACGCATGCTTCGACGCGCCCGGCAACGTCACATCTCGCACCAAGACCACTACCGAGTCGGACGTTCGGTCTGGACAAGGACGACGCGGCCGGCCATGCCGGGCGCTCGCGACAGCGGACGGTCGCACGTCAGCAACACGCCGTCCAGCACCTCCGCCAGCGCGACGTACACGGCGTCGTACGCGGTGAGATTCTTGCGCAGTTCCCACACACGGTCCAGCAGAGGCTCATGCGCATGACGTTGCAGGTCCAACGCACGGAAATCGTCCAGCGCCACTTCAGCGGCTTCGGCGTCGAGCTCTCCATCTCGGACGTACCGCCGCAGCGCCTGCACCACTTCGATGTCCGCGAGGTGGGGCGCGTGCAGCCCCTCCTCCGGATCGGCAATACGTGCCGCGACGAGCTGTCCCGTCGGCGTGTCCAGGATCAACTCCACCAGAGCGGACGCGTCGAGGACAATCACCGCGCGTCGCGTTCGGCTCGAATCACGTCTGCGGCGCTGCGCCTTAAACGACGGACCGGCCGTGTCCGCAGCCGTTCAAGGACCTCATGGCGCGTCGGGCGCTCGAGCGCCTTTCCGACTTCGCGCAGGATGTAGTCGGACATCGACATGCCCTCCATCGCCGCGCGCGCCTTCAGGCGGCGGTGGAACTCCGCAGGTACGTTCCGAATCTGAACCATCGTCGATGGCATGAAACAATGATACTTTCATCCCATTATCATGTCCACGCCTCTCCCCGACTAACCTCGGTCAGGCCTGTCGGAACACAGCTTTCAGACAGACAGTTAACGGTTTCCAGTCCGACATGTGGATACAAACTTCGGACATGACCTCGGCTGAGCCTAGGAAAAACGAAGGTTGCCGAGAGGCGGATTTCCGATTAGCAAACCGTTGCCTTCAGCAGCGCGGCCGGTGAACAGGGGCCAAGCGGCCGATCTCCGCGGCCGCGTATTCAGGATGGAGAGGCTCCCTGTAGACTGCGTGGCGCCGTCGCGGTGATGGCGTTCAGAGTGAACGGCTCGGTTCGTCCGGGTCGCAGGCCGACACCCAGCGGTGTGGCTCCACAGAACAGGAGCAGGAGCGAGTTTTCGCGCGCGCCGATCGTAGCGTCACCGGATATCAATCCGGGATAGGGCGGCGTCAAGTTTCGAGATCTGTCCGAGGATGGTCGTCCTCAAGTCTACGGCTCCGCTTCGCCTGGAGCAGTCCTGCGGACCGTTCCGCCGTCTCTCTCACCAAGACACCGATCTTCGGATGCGACGCCTCGAGATCCACCACCAGGCCGTGGCGTTTCAGCTCCTCGGAGGTCGTGGGACCGATCGACCCGATCACGGTACGCGGGAGTTCCCGCCGGACGTCCGCTTCGAGGCACATCTCTTCGACGATCTGCCACAGATGCACGACCTGTACGGAGGTTGTGAAGACGACGACATCCACTTCACCGCGAGCGATCGCCGTCACCGCCTTCTCGAGCGGCTCCACGTCCTCCGGCAGCGCCCACCGGTACACCGGAACGGGCGTGACGCGGGCGCCGCGCCCGCGGAGCTCTTCGAGCAACTCCGTGTTCGAAACGCCGTACTCTTGCACTGCGAGCCGCGCGCCACGCAACGGTCGTTCCTCCGCCTTGGCCTCGATCGCCGCCAGCACGTCGCGCCAAGTGTTCGGCTCGGGCGCGGCGACCCAGATCGGTACGTGCAGGTCGCGCAAGACCGCGAGCGGCTTCGGCCCGCGCACGACAACCTTGGTGCGCGCAAGCGCGGCGATGAAGGCCTCTCGCGGACACGCGCGCTCGACCACGCTGACCAGTACGCGCGTGCCTACGCCGGTCAAAAAGATGACGATGTCGTACTCGTCGCGCATCAGCGCGTTGGCAAAGTCCAGTGCCGCCGGGTTCGATTCGAGTGGGACTTCACGAAGCGCTGGCGCCTCGATGGGCTGGCCGCCGTAGGTTCTGATCAGGGCTGCTAACTCGGTCCCACGACGGCTCTCGAGCGAGAGCACGCGCAGTCCCTGGAAGCTTCTAGTCGCGTCCTGTGTCGGCATTGAGGCCACATGATACTCAACGCGACAGTGCGTTGGCGGACGCTTTGATCTTCAGCTTACGCCCGGCCGCGAAGGGCAGGAAAAACGGGCAACGCAGCCTTGGCGCTTCCAAGCGGGCGGTCAGCAGGAACGCCACTTTCCCGAGATCTCAGGCGGTCTCCTCGCCGAAGAGCTCCCGAACGAGTCCCCGATAGCAGAAGATCCCAGCTTGCTTTGCCGCCCGCGGCTGCCAGCGCGTCGCCCACTGGCTGCCCAGTTCCAGCAGCGCGATCGCGCCGATCAGGAAGGTGACGGCGAACAACGCCAGCCCCGACGCGTAGGTACCGGTGACGTCCTTGGCGGCCCCCAGCACGGACGGAAGGAAGAAGCCGCCCAGCCCCCCTGCGGCCCCGACGACCCCGGTGATGAGACCCATGCGATTCGCGAAGCGCTGGGGGACGAGCTGGAACACGGCGCCGTTGCCCATCCCCAACAGACCGACGCCGACGAACAGCACAGCCACGACGATCGGAAGCGGCGGCAACGCAGCAGCCCACATGAGGCAGGCCGCGACGGCCGCCAGTACGACGAGCAGCAGGCGATACCCGCCGATGCGGTCCGAGAGCCAGCCGCCGACCGGCCGCAGGAAGCTGCCGGCCACGATCACGATCGTCGTGAAATCGCCAGCGCTCACTCTCGACACGTGATACTGCTCGCGGAAGAACGTGGTCAGAAAACTGGTGAAGCCGACGAACCCCCCGAACGTCAGGCCATACAGGAAGGAAAACCACAGCGTGTCCGGCTCACGCAGCACGGCGGCGTAGTCGCGCCACGTGGATCGCGGGGCGCGACGCGGGCTGTCCTTGGCCATGATCGCGAATGCCACGAACACCAGCATCACGGGCACCGTCATGAGTCCGAAGGTGGTCGCCCACCCGAACCGCTCCGCCAGTCGCGGGGCGGCGAGCGTGGCGAGGAGCGAACCGGAGTTGCCGGCGCCGGCGATGCCCATGGCGAGGCCTTGATACTCGGGCGGATACCAGCCGCTGGCGAGCGGCAGCGCCACCGCAAAACTGGCGCCGGCGATGCCGAGCAGAAAGCCGAGCGCGAACAGGTGACTGACCGCGTACGCACCCTTCCACCCGATGACGAGCGTCACGACCGTGAGACCGAGCCCGATGAGGCCGGTCCGTCGCCCGCCGATCCTGTCGGCAACCATCCCGAGCACCGGCCGGAACAGCGACCCGCCGAGCAACGGGACCGCCACGAGCAGTCCCTGCTCGGTCGCTGTGAGTCCAAACTGCTCGCGCAGGAACGGTGCAAGCGGTCCCAGCAGCACCCACACCATGAAGCTCACGTCGAAGTACAGCAACGCCGCTACGAGCGTCGGGAGGTGGCCGGACTTGAGAAAGCCCTCGTGCGTCGTCATACCGTGTGTTCCTCTCGGCTTTTTGTTTCGCCCTGCACGCCTTCGCGCTCCGCGTGGGCGGGAGTGGGGAGTGGCGGGCACAGACGCAACAGGATCTCGCCGTCGAGGTCCTTGACGCCGTGCACCTGGACGCACTCGTCTGGTTCGCTCCCCGCGCCGTTCTTCAGGTTGAATCGATGAGCATGGAGCGGACAGATGACGTGTCCACCGCCAATCACCCCTTCGGACAACGGCCCCTGACGGTGAGGGCAACGGTTCTGGGTGGCAAACAGCCGGCCGTCGCGCTGCCGGAACACGGCGATCTCGTCGGATCCGATGACATAGCAGCGGCCCTGACCCACGGGGATTCTGCTGATGCTGCCCAGATTCATGGTCGGTGTCGCCGTCGTTTCAGCCATTGTTCTCGGCGACTTCCAGCGTGTATGCGAGCTCGGCCCCGCTGAACTGCGCGTGATAGGCCGGTTGTTCCGCCTCCTGCCACGGATCGTGGTAGGCATCCACGGCCTTCTGGATTTCCGCGTCCAGCTGCGCGCAGATCCCGAGACTGTCGTCAACGAGAATCGTCCGCAGCGTGTCGATGCCCACGCGTTCGAGGAAACCGTAGGAGCGTTCCAGATACTTGCCGTGTTCGCGGTAGTACTGCATGAACCGGCCCATGTACAACAGCACCTCATCGTGCGTGTTGACCGTGCAGAGGAGATCCCCCTTGCGCACGCTGCCGCCGGCCGCGCCTCCAACATAGATTTCCCATTGACCGCCTTCGATCGCCACCGCTCCCAGGTCCTTCACGTACGCCTCGGAACAGTTGCGGGGACATCCTGCGGTGGCGAGCTTCATCTTGTGCGGCGACTCGACGCCCTGGAACCGGCGCTCGATCTTCTGTGAGAGCGCAATCGAATCGCCTACACCGTAGCGGCAGAAGTCCGTGCCGACGCAGCTCTTGCAGGTGCGAAACGCCTTGGTGTAGGCGTGGCCGCTGGGCATGCCGAGGTCCTTCCATACGCCCGGCAGGTCTCCCTTCTTGATGCCGAGCAAGTCGATGCGCTGCCCGCCGGTGAGCTTGACCATTGGCACCCGGTACTTGACCGCCACTTGCGCGATCCGCATGAGCTCGTCGGCTGTGGTCACGCCACCGTAGATCCGCGGCACGACAGAGAATGTCCCGTCCTTCTGGATGTTCGCGTGAACGCGATCGTTGATGAAACGGGCGTCTCGCTCGTCCTCATACTCATTCGGCCAGAGGGTTTTCAGCAGCGAGGCCAGCCCGATCTTGCTCCCGGGGTCTTCCTTGCCACCGGCAAGCTGAGCGAAGACCTCGCTGACGGACGTGATTCGACGGTTCCTGATTTCAGCAGCCAGCTGCGATTTTTCGAGGGGCACGCCGGGGACGTAGTAGTGCTCGCTCGGGTCGTAGCCGACTGCTCCGACAGACGACTCCAACAGTTGCGCGACCAGGCTCTTGCACGACCCGCAACCCATGCCGGCCTTGGTGCAGGCGCCCACCTTCGAGACGCTGTGGCACCCCTTGCTCTGAATCGCATCGACGATTTGCTGCTTGCTGACGCCGTTGCAATTGCAGACTTGCGCGTTGTCGGGAAGGTCCGAGACTTTGAGCAGCGCCACACCCGTCGGTGACCCGAAGAGGAGATCCGCCCGGCGCGCGGGCACCGTGGATTCCGCGAGAAACATCTGCATCAGGGTCCCGGCGGCTTCGACGTCTCCGAGCAGGATCGCGCCGGCGATCTGGCCGCCTCGGACGATCAGCTTCTTGTAGATGCCGTTTCCGGGTTCCCGGTACACGACGACTTCATCACTGGCGTCTGCGGGTTTGGTGACGCCCATCGAGGCCAGCTCGACGCCCATGACTTTCAGCTTGGTGCCCAGCTTGGAGCCGTGGTACGCAGATCCAGGACGCGTTCCGCAAATCACATCCGCCAGCACACGTGCCTGTTCCCAAATCGGATCGACCAGCCCGTAGACCTGTCCGCGATGCTCGACGCATTCTCCGAGTGCGAAGATTGACGGATCGCTGGTGCGCATCTGGTCGTCGCAGACGATGGCCCTGTTCGTGGCCAGGCCGGACGCGGCGGCGATCTCGGTCATCGGCCGGATGCCGGCGCTGACGACCACCATGTCGGTGTCGAGCGTGGAGCCGTCCTTGAATTCCAGGTGGGTGATGCGGCCGTCAACGCTGACGATTCTGCTGGTGATGGTCTCGCACAGCACGCGGATGCCCATCGCCTCAATCGTCTTGCGGAGCATGTCGCCCGCCTCGGGATCGAGCTGGGCCATCATCAGTTGGGGTGCCGCCTCGAGCACGGTGACTTCAACGCCGTGGGTCAGAAGTCCTCGAGCCGCCTCGAGTCCCAGCAAGCCACCGCCGATGACCGCGGCGCGTCGGTTCTCTCGGGCACAGTCTGCGATGCGCGTGCAGTCGTCGATGGTGCGGAACAGGAAGGTGCCCGGTCCGCCGAACCCCTCCATCGGAGGCACAAAGGGCCGCGAGCCGGTCGCGATGATCACGTCGTCATAGGGTTCCTCGACGGGC
>JAHFUL010000037.1:16445-24480 GCA_023265155.1 Acidobacteriota bacterium | reverse complement strand
CGGCCGATACGCTACGAGCACCAATCTTCAATCTGCAATCAATCTGAAATCTGCAATCATCAATCTGCAATCTCATGTGTCATTCCCGTCCCCAATCGCTATAGACCTGGAGCTTCCTCCCAGCGAGGGGCAGCGCCCGCAGATCCTCGGCGCCGGAGCGAAACAGCGCCCGGTCCACGCGCTCGACCAGCGCGAAGAGTTGCCGTTGGTCGGGCGCGTTGATCACGAGCACGCCGCAGCCTTCCGCCGGCGGAAACCGCCGGTCGTCCAGATAGTCGCGATCCATCGTCACCAACGTCCGCCGAAGCTGCTGCGCGAGCCGATAATGCTTGACGTCGGGCGCGCGGCGCAGCCCCTCTTCCTCGATGACGAAGAGCACGTCCCACTGCAGTCGCAGGCGCATGTATTCGACGAGCCCGGCCGGCACGTTGGCGTCGGCGTAGATGCGCGGACGCGGCGAGCTCCGTTCGGCGACGGGCGCAAGCTCCGACGACAGCGTCCCCACTCAGGCCGTCCCTTCAGTGCCGCGCGATGTCAGCCCTTGACTTCCACGTTCTTGTCGCGCGCCGCCACGGCTTCCCTGGTCAGCTCCGCGACAAGCCGGTCGCGCTGGTGCAGGAGCTCTTTTCGCGGACGACGGTTGTTGGACGATGCGATGGCGTACTCGCAGAAGATGGGAAACGCGATGGTGGAATCACAATACGCCACAACCGTATCCGGCAGGACTCCCGGATTCACCTTGCCCCAGCTCACCGCTTCCGCGGGCGTCGCGCCGGAGAGTCCGCCCCACACCACTTGATCGGTCGTGATCTGAATGAAGTAGTCGTTTCCGCCCTTGGGAATCCCGTAGACCTCCCACAGGGTCGGCTGCGCCTGCAGGTAGAAGTTCTTCGGCGAGCCGCCGCCAAGGATCACGCAGCCGTTCTGCTTCCCGGCGAGCACCAGCGCGCACACTTCGTTGACATCCTTGTTGGGATCAATCATGAAGCGGCTGCCGTTCATCAGCTCGTGATAGGCGATGTTCATGCCGATCGAGCTGTCGCCGGGCGACGACGTGTACAGGGGCACTCCGGCGAGCGCGGCCCGGGCCACGACCGAATGCTCCTCGCATCCCGGGAACCGCTCGAGGAGATCCTTCCCCAGACGGAAATGGAATTCGGAGGTGGCAACCGGCTCGTTCAGCCCCGACCGGACGATGAAATCACGAATGTACGCATCGGTCTCGAGGAGCACGGTGGCCGGGAACAGGACGTCATAGATGCGAATGACGCCCTCCTCGTACAGCTCGACGTCGTTCAGGAAAGGCGAACCGCGGCGCAGCGTGAAATTCAGAGCGTAGTGCAGGTCGTGGTACAGGTTCGCGCCGGTCGAGATGATGAAGTCCACCAGGCCGCGATCCATCATCTCGATCACGCACCCGCCCAGGCCGGCTGGCGTCATCGCGCCCGCCACGGTCAGCCCTATCGTCGTCTCGTTTTCGGGCGCGAGCATCTTCTCGGCGAAGACCTGGCACGCTTCCGAGAGTCGGCCGGCGTTGAACGCCTGAAAGCCTTCGTCCACGAGGTGCCGGATCTCGGGGCTGCCTTTCGGCCGATAGTTGTGAATCGGTTTGCCGGACAGGAACTTCTGACGGGCACTCCCCGAAGATCCAGGCGCACGATAAGGCAAAACGTGGTCTCCTTTAGAGCTCACGACACAATAAGGCTCTCCACCACAGAGGAAACGGAGGACGGGAGGAGAAGGCTCGCCCTCGGCCGAAAATAGCTTAACATCGACGGTTGTGAGTGGCGACTCGACGTGGCTCTGGTGGACGGCCGCGGGGGCGGCGGGCTTTCTCCTGCTGCTTGGGCTGTGGATCTGGCGCAAAGGACGTCCCTTCGCGCCGGGCGACGTCTTCCGAGCGAGCAGGTTCAGCCGCGGCGGTCACCTGTTCCCCACGCAGGTGCTCATCACGCCGACGAGCGTGGTGCACTACACGCCGCAGTGGATGGGCAAGCAGGAGAAGACCATTCACATGGCTCACGTGTCCTCGGTGAACATCGATACGGGGCTCCTGTTTTCCGACATCCTGATCGAGACGAGCGGCGGCCACCATCCGATTGGCTGTCACGGACACAGAAAGCGCGATGCCGTGAGGATCAAGGCCCTGATCGAGCGGTACCAGACCGAGTACTACCGGTCCACCGGTCCAGCCCCAGTGCCAGATAGCGCTAACTTCCCGACGGCGTCCGGCCGATAACGTAATCGCCACGATGGACGATGTGATCTTCAGTGCGCGGCGCGCGTCGGCGCGGGCCGCGGTCCGAACCGCCGAGCCAGGCGACCTGGATGCACGGTTTCGCACCTTGGTGCAGTCGCCGCTCCGGGCGGGCATCCTGCGCTATCTGAACTCGCGCGCCGACGAGGCATTCGACGTCGAGTCGCTCATGCAGACGTTCGGCCGCCTGAAGCTGGATGTCGAAAATTGCGTGCGCGAGCTCGCCGACTTCGGCGTCGCGCGCCCCGCCGCCGGCAACCCGGCACAGTTCACCGCGGAGCGGCCGGCCAATCCGGGCGTCGCCGAGCTCCTCGATCACTTCCTCGAGCGCCGGGCCGCCGTCAGCACCGAGGACCAGTCGCCGTCGGTCCAGCGCTTCCGCGAGATGATCGGCCGCGACGAGAAGATGCTGATCGTCTTCGAGTGGATCCGCACGGCCGCCAAGTCCGACATTTCAGTGCTCATCCTCGGCCCGACCGGCTCGGGCAAGGAAGTCGTCGCGCGGATGATTCACGAATTGAGCCGGCGGACGGATGCCAAGTTCCAGGCGGTCAACTGCGCGGCGCTGCCCGACACGTTGTTCGAATCGGAAATCTTCGGGTACGAAAAGGGCGCCTTCACGGGCGCCCACGACCGCAAGCCGGGCCGGCTCGAGCTCGCCAACGATGGCACCTTGTTCCTCGATGAAATCGGCGACATGTCGCTCATCGCTCAGGCGAAGCTGCTGCGTGTGCTGGAAGAGCGCCGCTTCGAACGGCTCGGGGGCCACAAGTCCATCTCGGTCGACTTCCGGCTGATCTCCGCGACCAACAGGCCGCTCGAACAATTCGTGCGGGACAGCCGTTTCCGCGAAGACCTGTACTACCGCGTCAACGCGTTCGCCATCCGCCTGCCGTCGCTGCGCGAGCGCCAGGTGGACATCCCCGTGCTGGCCCAGCGTTTTCTCAACCGCTACTGCGCCGCCCAGGGCATGCCGCTCGACAGCAAGGGGTTCACGCGCGAATCGCTCGACGTGCTGATCGCGTATCACTGGCCCGGCAACATCCGGGAGCTCGAGAGCACGGTGTCGCGCGCGGCGCTGTCGGCCCCCGGCCGGAACATCCGCGCCTCCGACATCGAGTTCCTTCACGCGACGGCGCCGCCGACGGCGCCGGCAGGCGATCGCCTGCCTTCGCTGGCCGAGGCGGAGCGCGCGCACATCGTGCGAGTGCTCGAAGCGGTGCAGTGGAACAAGAAAGAGGCCGCGCGCGTGCTCGCCATCAGCCGCGGCACGCTCTATCGCAAGATTCTCGAGTACAGCCTCGAGCCAGAGCCGCGGGCGGGCGGGCGCCGATCCCGCGACGAAGACGCCTGACCCTGCCAGAAACCGTGAAGGCAGCCAGGGACTGCCTCATGTTGTTCTGGCGTATCATCAGGAGCAAGGCGGCATTCCCCGGCCGGCGCTCTTGTGGATATGAGGCCCGTCCCGGGCAGTTGATGAAAGAGCTCCCCCTCGCCGCACGCCTCTACGTGGCCGCCACTCTGGTGGCCGGCGCGATGGTCCTCGCGCTCTTCGGTCCTCAGGCTCTTCTCCACGTGCACGGCCTGGCGCTCTTCTGCGTGCTCCTGCTGTTCTCGTCGCTCGCGTCCGCGCTGAAGGTCACCCTCCCGCTGACGACCAGCGGATCGACGATGTCGGTGTCGTATGCGGTCGACTTCGCGTCGCTCCTGCTGCTCGGGTCCGACGTCACGATGATCGTGGCGGCCATCAGCGCGTGGAGCCAGTGCACGTTCCGCACGCAGACCAAGTCGCCGGCCCATCGCACGCTCTTCAGCATGGCGTCGCTGGTGTTGACGGTGAAGGCCACGGGCCTCGTGTACACCTGGCTCGGTGGGCCTCCGCCGGGCGACCCGTTCTCGTGGCAGATTGCCAAGCCCCTGCTCGGCGCCGCCACGGCGTACTTCCTGTGCAACACGACCTTCATCGCGACCGCCATCAGCCTCTCGTCGCAGCAGTCGGTGCTGCGGGTCTGGAACGAGAATTTCCTTTGGAGCGCGCCCAGCTATTTCGTCGGGGCATTCGCGGCGGCCGGCGCCTCGTGGGTCATCGATCGCGGCGGCTACTGGATGGCGCTGCTGTCCGCCCCGCCTCCCTACCTGATCTACCGGACGTACAAGATTTATCTGGGACGCATTCAGGATCAGCAGCGGCACGTGCAGCAGGTCTCGGACCTGCACCTGGCCACGATCGAAGCGCTGGCGCTCGCCATCGACGCCAAAGATCAGACCGCGCAGAGCCACATCCGCCGCGTGCAGGTGTACGCCGCCGGGCTCGCGGGCGCGCTGGCCATGCCGCACAACGAGATTCAGGGCGTGAAAACGGCAGCCCTGCTCCACGACATCGGCAAGCTGGCCGTCCCCGAGCACATTCTCTCCAAGCCGGGACCGCTGACGCAGGAAGAATTCCAGAAGATCCGCATTCACCCGCAGGTGGGCGCCGAGATCATCAGCGGCGTGCCGTTTCCGTATCCTGTGGCGCCGCTCATCCTCAGCCATCACGAGCGGTGGGACGGCAAAGGCTATCCGGCGGGCCTGAAGGGCGAGGACATCCCGCTCGGCGCCCGCATTCTCTCGGTCGTCGACTATTTCGACGCCCTCATGTCCGAGCGCCCGTACCACAGGGCCATGAGCCTCGAGGCCGCGATCGGTTTGCTGAAGCAGGAGAGCGGCAGGGCGCTCGACCCGCGCGTCGTGGACACGTTCATCGGGATGTATCCGGCGCTCGCATCCGAGGCCGACGCCAGCCAGGAGCCCGCGCGCAAGCTGACCCGCGTGGCGGCGCACGCACCGGCCGCTCAGCCGGCGGTCGGGCTCGTCAACGAATCGCCGGTCCGCACCAACGTCTTCGAGGATATCGCGCTCGCCCACCGCGAGATCTACGCGCTCTACGAGATCGCCCAGGCGATGGGCAGTAGCCTCGGCGTCTCCGACACCATGGCGCTCATCTCCTCGAAGCTGAGCAACATCGTCCCGTTTTCGTGCTGCGCGCTGTTCCTCTACAACGAAGAGTCGGAGTCGCTGCGCTGCCGCTTTGCGACGGGCGTCGAAGCTGATGTCGTGCAGGAGTTGACGATCAGGAGCGGCCATGGTCTGACCGGCTGGGTGGCGCGCAACCGCCGGCCGCTGGTCAACGCGCGGCCGAGTGCCGACTTCGAGGCGGCCGGCTCGACGGTCCAGACCACCCTGCAGTCGGCGCTCGTCTGCCCACTGGTATTCACCGAGCGATTCATCGGCACGATAGCCGTGTATCACACGAACCCGTCGATCTACACCGACGACCACCGGCGGCTCCTCGATCGCATTTCGGAACAGGCCGCCGCTGTCATCTACAACTCGATCGTGTTCGAGCAAACGCAGGAAGACTCGCTGACCGATCCGTTGACGGCGCTCCCGAACACACGGTTCATGTTCGTCCACCTGACGCGCGAGCTGGCGCGCGCCAACCGCCTCAAGTCCGAGGTCTCGCTGCTCGTGATGGACCTGGACAACTTCAAGGACATCAACGACACCTTCGGGCACCACATCGGCGACCGGGCCCTCCGCGATGTGGCGAGCGTGCTGAGGGCGGCCATCCGCCCCTACGACATCTGCGTCCGGTACGCGGGCGACGAGTTCATCGTCGTGCTGTCCGGGTGCGGCGGCGACGAAGCAGAGCGCAAGCGGCTCGAGCTCCAGCGCGCGGTCGATGGCATGCAGTTCGAACCCCGGCCTGGAGAGCTGCTCCGGCTGGCGATCAGCGTCGGAGCTGCCGTCTTCCCGCACGACGGCGAGTCCTACGAAACGCTGTTGGCCACGGCGGACAGCCGGATGTACCGCGACAAGACGCGACGCAAGCGCCGGGGACCGGGCGCGTCTGGCTCGTCCGACGAATCACGCTCCGCGACGATCGCGGAAAGCGACCTCAAGCGGTCGGCCACGAGGATCATCTAGATTTACTCCTCCCAATCGGGTCTCAGCCCGACGAGGGCCGTCCAGAGCAGCGCGACGCCAATGGCAAGGGCGACGAGGCTCAACCCTTCCACCCACCAGGCGTCGATTCGGCCCTGGAAGCGTACCCAGGCCGCTGGCAGAACCAGCGCCAGCCCCAGCGCCAACGACGTGAGCCGGCTGCGGACGAGGCGCAGGACAGCGCCGCGGATACGTCGGAGTTTCACTGAGATAGCATAAGTGCCCCGTGCACTTGACGCTGCCGATCCGGGACGTGATATCCGCCACGCCGCGTGCGCGCATCGTACGCCTCGACCTCGGTCGCGGCCGTTTTCCCTACTCGGCGGGACAGGCCTTGCTCATCGCGCCGCGGGGTCGTGAACCGCGCCGGCCGTATTCGATTGCCGCCGCGCCCGAAGACGCCGAGCGCGACGGCTGGCTGGAGCTGCTGGTCGGCGTCGAGGCTGAGGGACAGCCGAGCACTGAGCTGACGCTCGAGCCCGGCGCCGTCGTGGACATCGAAGGGCCCGTCGGACGCTTCACGTTTCCGGCGCAGCCTGAAGAAGAGCGCTTCGTCTTCATCGCCGGCGGCACCGGGATCGCGCCGCTCCGATCGATGCTGCGACACGCACTGCACATACCGCATCGCCAGCTTGGATTGCTCTACAGTGCGCGTACGCCAGGCGAGTTCGCCTACGAGCCGGAGTTGAGGTCGCTCGCCAGCAACGGCGTGATCGAGCTTCGGCAGACGATCACGCGCGACGCGCCCGACGAATGGACCGGCACGCGAGGGCGCATCGGACGCGGCGAGCTTGCGCCGCTCATTCACGATCCCGCGACGTTGTGCTTCGTCTGCGGACCGCAGGCGTTGGTGGACGAGATACCCAGACAGCTCCAGGAGCTCGGCGTGGAGCGCCGTCTCATTCGGATTGAAGAGTTCTGGTGAGCCCTGTTTCCGGAGGAATCAGAATCCGACGACGTGAAAGCCTCCGTCGACCATCAGCACTTCGCCCGTGATCGCGCGCGAAGCCGGGCTGAGGAGGAACAGGGCGGCATCGGCCACTTCGGCGAGCTCCACGTTCTTGCCGAGCGGCGCCCGCTCCCGGTACACCTGCAAGATGCTCGAGAAGCCAGAGATTCCGGCCGCAGCCAGGGTCTTGATCGGCCCGGCGGAGATCGCGTTGACGCGAATCTTCTGCGGCCCGAGCTCGCTCGCGAGATACCGGACCGACGACTCGAGCGCCGCTTTCGCGACGCCCATGACGTTGTAGTTCGGGAAGACCCGGCTGCTCCCGACGAACGTCAGCGTCAGGATGCTGCCTCCGCCGCGGCGCTCCATCAACGGCTGAACCGCGCGTGACAGCGCGACGAGCGAGTAGGCGCTCACATCGAGTGCGATTCTGAAATCCTCGCGCGTCGTCTGGACGAACGGATTGCTGAGTGCCGCCGCGGGCGCGAACGCCGCGCCGTGCACGAGAAAATCGAGCCCGCCGAGCTCACGATCCAGGGTGGCGGCCAACTGCGCGATGTGCTCGTCGTTGCCGACGTCGCACGGCAGGATCAACGGGTTGTCCAGCTGCGCGGCGAGCTCGCGGACGTTCTCTTCGAGCCGTGCGCTCGGATACGTCAGCGCAACGCGCGCACCGGAGGCCTGCACCGCTCGAGCGATGGCCCAGGAAATGGACCGCTTGTTCGCGACACCGACGATGAGACCGTGTTTCCCGGTGAGCTCGCACATGGGTTGAAGTTGATCACGGTGTGAGTCCGGCTCAAGCCGGATACTTGGTCCGGCTAAAGCCGGACACTACTTGG
>JAHFUL010000037.1:8180-16345 GCA_023265155.1 Acidobacteriota bacterium | reverse complement strand
GCCGGCGCTGCCCGGCGCATAGAGCGCCGCCGGCGTGTCCGACTTGCGCCGCTGACGGGGCACCTTCGCGTGCTTGTATGCGTGCTCGGTCTCGCACGTGGTGCAGCGTGTCTGCTTCACCTCGTCGCCGATCATCGCGACCACGGCGTGATTGGTGAGACGACGCTCACGCGGACAGTAGTCGTCGAGAATGTCACCAAGCCGAGGCTGACGCTGCTGCATCAAAAACTCCCGACGGGTCCTCGCTGGCGGGGAAAGGAAATTGCGAAAGGCGTGGTCATCTTAGCAGAGCTCGTTTCGGGGTGGCAATAGCAATAGCGCGCCGCCAGCAGCTAACGGCGAGCGTCCAGCCACCGCTCGGTCTCGGACAGCGCGTCCTGAACGGCCGGCGGCGCGGTCGATTGGGGCGTCCGCTTGGCCGCCACCGAGGCGCGGGCCGTCACCCGTGCGATGACGTCGGCGTCGAACAGCTCGCTCGCAGCACGCCATTCCTCCAGCGCCAGGGAGGCGAATTGGCGGCCTTCCCCGTGCAGTTTTCGTACGAGCGCCCCGACAATCTCGTGCGCACGGCGGAAGGGCACGCCTCGTCCCACCAGATAGTCCGCAACGTCCGTGGCCAGGAGCAAGCCGGATGCCGCCGACTCGGCGCGTGCACGGTTCAGTGACAGACCTTCGATGACCGACTGCGTCACCATCAGGCAGCCGGTCAACGTGTCTTCTGCGCCGAAGACGGCGTGCTTGTCCTCCTGCAGATCTTTGTTGTAGCCGCTTGGCAGCCCTTTCATGGTCGTCAAGAGCGCCATCAAGTGGCCCACGGCGCGCCCGGTCTTGCCGCGCACGAGCTCGAGCGGATCCGGGTTCTTCTTCTGGGGCATCATGCTGCTGCCGGTGCTGAGTGCATCAGCGAGCTCGAAGAACTGGTGCTCCTCGCCACAGAGGATGATGAGGTCCTCCGCCAGGCGGCTGAGGTGCACCATCGTCAAGGCGCATGCGTAGATGAACGTCGCCGCAAAGTCGCGGTCGGATGACGCGTCGATGCTGTTGGCCACGACGCGCGAAAACCCGAGGTCGCGCGCGAGCGCCTGCACGTCAACGGCGTAGCTCGTCCCGGCAATGGCGCCGGAGCCGAGCGGCAACGCGTCGGCTTCCGAGCTGGCCGCGGCGAACCGATCGTGATCGCGGCGCAGGGGCGCGACGTGAGCGAGGAAGAAGTGCGCGACCAGCACTGGTTGAGCGGGGCGCAAGTGCGTGTAGGCGGGCATCAAGGCGTCGCCAGCCGCGAGCGCCTGGCCCGACAACGCCGCGATCGTCCGCTCGATTCCGCGTTGGAGCAGCGGAATCCGCCGCCGGAGGTACAGCCGCAGGTCGAGGGACACCTGCTCGTTCCGCGAGCGACCCGTATGAAGGCGACGGCCGGCGTCGCCCAGCCGCTCCACGAGCAGACGCTCGACGAAGCTGTGGACATCCTCATCGGTGCCGTCGACAAAAGCCGGCTCCGAGCGGCCGCGATCGAGGACGTTCGTGAGGGCGGCCTCGATGCTGTCCGCTTCGTCCGCACTCAGCACGCCCGCGCGGGCGAGCCCCCGTGCCCACGCCCGGCTGCCGGTGACATCGTCTTCGAAGAGGCGGCGATCGAAGCCGAAGGACGAGCCCCAGGCGAACGCCGCCAGATCGGGCGGCGCATCGAAACGGCCGGACCACAAGTGTGTCGTCATGAACACACGGCAATCCGTGCCGAGCGCGCGTGATCGTCGAGGGCGAAGGGCGACTTCCTGCCGACGATCCGGCAATCGCCTTTGAAGAGCTTCAATCGCACGACGCCCGTCACTCGTTGCTGGACACTCTCCACGAACCTGTCGAGAGCCTCGCGAAGTGGAGTGAACCACAGGCCGTTGTCGATCATGTCGGCGTACTGGATGCTCACGGTACGCGAGAACCGGTCGAGGTCGCGTGTCGACACGAGCTTCTGCAGCTCCTTGTGCGCGGCGTGCAGCACGAGGGCGGCCGGCGTCTCGTAGATCTCGCGCGACCTGATGCCGGCGAGGCGGTTCTCCACCAGGTCGATCCGGCCGACGCCGTGCGCGCCGGCAATCGTGCCCAGGCTCGCAAACAGCTCGACGAGCGGCATCGACACGCCGTTGATCGCGGTGGGCGTCCCATGCTCGAAGGCGATCTCCACGTACGCCGGCTCGTCCGGGCATTGGGCGGGCGACTTCGTCAGCGTGTAGACGTCCTCGGGCGGCTCGCTCCACGGATCGTCGAGGACACCGCATTCGATCGACCGGCCCCACAGGTTCGCGTCGGTCCTGTAAGGGCTGTCGAGCGTGGCCGGCACGGGAATGCGTCGCGCGCGCGCGTACTCGATCGCTTCCGCTCGCGTCATGCCCCACTCGCGCGCAGGCGCGATGACCCGCAGCTTCGGGTTCAGGGCGTGCACGGTCACCTCGAACCGGACGTGATCGTGGTCCTTTCCAGTGCAGCCGTGAGCCACGGCCAAGGCCTGCTCGATCTCCGCGATTTCCACGAGCTTCTGGGCGATCAAGGGACGGCCAAGGGCCGTGGCCAGCGTGTGGCGATCTTTGGAGACGGCGTCGGCCTTCAACGAGGGCAGGATGTAGTCGCGCGCGAGCTCTTCGCGAAGGTCGAGCACGTGCGCACGCAACGCGCCAGTGGCGAGGGCTCGGTCTCGAACAGCCTCGAGCTCCTTGCCCTGTCCGAGATCCATCGTCACGGCGATGATCTCGGCGTTGTACCGCTCCTCGAGCCAGGGAATCGCCACCGACGTGTCGAGCCCACCGGAGTATGCCAGGACGATCCGTTCCATCATGTCCTCACAGCCCAGCGTAGGTTTCGAACCGCCTCACCAGCGCCGCCGCGCGCCGGTCGTCGCGGGCGATCACGAGAATCGTGTCGTCACCCGCGATCGTGCCGACCGCTTCGGGCAGTTGCGCACGGTCGATGGCCAATGCCAGGGGCTGGGCCTGTCCCGCGCCGGTGCGGACGACGACCAGTTGCTGCACGCGGTCGATGCGCCTCAGGAAGCTGGCGGCCGCCCGCTCGAGGGCATTGAGCGCCAGTTCCGGGCTGGCGACATCCACGCCCTGGCGCTGGTAGGCGCCGTCGCCGGCCCGCTTGACGAGGCCGAGATCCTTGATGTCGCGCGAGATCGTCGCCTGCGTCGCTTCGCAGCCGCGGTGCAACAGCCGGCGGCGCACTTCCTCCTGGCTGCGGAGCGGCTCGCGATCGATCAATTCCAGAATCAAACCTTGGCGGCGGGCTTTCATCGGATCGCCCTCGGGAGTCCATCGCTCGCGGGCACAGGCAGAATACACGATTTCCGCATACTCGGCCAAAGATTATTCATCGAATTTCATTGATCCAATCGCCCTTTCAATGTATAAATATTCCTTTCGATGCATACAATCACTTCGCCCGCCGCCGGCCAGACGAGCGCCGCGCGCCCGGTGGTGCGTGTGGCGGTGGCCGGCGCGACCGGATACACGGGACAGGAATTGCTGCGGCTGCTCGCGCGGCATCCCGCCGTGCGCCTGACGCTGGCGACCTCGTCTGCCTCCGGCTCCGCGGCCCGGCGGCTTCCGGCCCTCGGCCGAGTCTGGAACGGCAGCCTGACGCCGCTCGATCCCAACGCGCTCACGCGTGAGGCGGACCTCGTGTTTCTCGCGCTGCCCGATGCCGCGACCGCCGAGCTCGCGCCAAAGCTCGTGGAAGACGGGCTACGCGTCATCGATCTTTCGGGCGCCTTCAGGCTGCGCGACGCCGCCGTCCGCGCACGATGGTATCCGGAGACGCACGCCGTTCCGACAGGTACAGCATACGGCCTGACGGAGTTCGAGCGCGACGTCGTGCGAGAGGCGCGCCTCGTCGCCAACCCGGGCTGCTATCCGACGACCTCGCTGCTGGCCTTGAAGCCGCTGGCGGCGGCAGGCGCGCTCCTGCCGGGCGCCGACGTGATCATCGATGCGAAGTCGGGCGTCTCCGGCGCCGGCAAGACGCCGTCCGAGCGCACACACTTTTCGGAATGCCACGGCAGCGTGTCGGCGTACGGAGTGCTCGGCCACCGGCACGGCGCCGAGATCGAGCAGGGTCTTGGCGGAGTCGTCACGTTCACGCCGCACATGGTCCCGCTCGATCGGGGCCTTCTCGCAACCATCTACGTGCGGGTGGCGCCTGGCACGACGGAAGAGGCGCTGGGCGACATCTACGAGCGGGCCTTCGCGAACAGCGCCTTCGTGCGCCTCGTCGGCGCGTCGTTGCCCGCAATCAAGCAAGTCGTGCACACGAACTTCTGCGACATCGGCTGGCGTGTGGACCCGTCGGGTCGCGCGATTGTCGTCTCGGTTCTCGACAACCTGCTGAAAGGTGCGTCGGGCCAGGCGGTGCAGAACATGAACGTGATGCTCGGCCTGGACGAAGCGGCGGGGCTGCTGTGACACCGCTGGTCGTCAAGTTCGGCGGCGAGTTGCTCGAGGATCCCGCGCGCCTCAAGGCGGTGGTCGTGGCGATGGCGCGCGTGGCCAGGCAAGGTCACAAGCTGGTCATCGTCCATGGCGCGGGCAAAGAGATCGATGCCGCCCTCAAAGCGGCCGGCATCGAGAAGCGACAGGTTGACGGGCTTCGAATCACCGACGACGAGACCCTGGACGTCGTTGTCGCCGTCCTCGGTGCCGTGAATGCGCGCCTCGTGGCGGCGCTTGCGGCAGCGGGCGTCGCGGCGGTCGGGTTGACTGGCGCCGACGGCGAGTGTGGCCTGGCCGACCAAGCGCCACCTCACCGTGCGGTTGACGGACGGCTCGTCGATCTCGGTCGTGTGGGGATTCCGAACGACCAGGCCGGCACACGTGTGGTGAGAACGGCGGTCGAGAACGAGTATGTTCCCGTCATCGCGTGCATCGGAATCGGGAATGATGGACGTTTGTTCAACGTCAATGCGGACACGTTCGCGGGGCATCTGGCCGCCCGCCTCAACGCCAAACGGTTGGTCATCGCGGGCTCGACGGCTGGCGTCCTCGACGAGACGGGTTCGACAGTCCCCGTGATCGACACGCAAACGTTGGATCGGCTCATCAGCGGCGGTACGGCGACGGCGGGCATGATCGCGAAGCTGCGAGCTTGCGAGCAGGCGATCGCACGCGGCGTTGGCGACGTCGTCATCGTCGACGGGCGCGATCGCGCGGCGCTCGAGGGGGCGGTCATGGGAGCTTCGCCTCCGAACGCGACCCGGATCGTGGCAGCCGCAGCGTGGCACACGGCGCCTGCGGCCATGCCGACAGGCGAGCGGTAAGCGCGAGAGAGTAAAACATGACGATGGTGATGGACGAAATTCAGTCGCGGGAATCACGGCACGTCCTGCAGACGTACCGTCGCCAGCCGGTGACGTTCGTGCGCGGCGAGGGGGTTCGGCTGTACGACACGGAGGGTCAGGAGTACCTCGATCTGCTGTCGGGCATCGGCGTCGCCTCGCTTGGCCATGCGCATCCGGGGCTTGCCAAGGCCATCGCGGATCAGGCCAAGACGCTCCTCCACACGTCGAACTTGTTCTTCCACCCGCTACAGGGTCAAGTGGCTGAACGGCTGGCGACACTGTCGGGGCTGCCGCGCGCGTTTTTCTGTAACAGCGGCGCCGAGGCGGTCGAGGCGTGCCTGAAGTTTGCGCGGCGCTACTGGTACACACGAGGTGAGCCGCGGAGCGAATTCATCGCCCTGGAGGGTTCATTTCATGGCCGCACGTTCGGGGCGCTGTCGGTGACATCCGACGAGCACTATCGCGCGCCCTTCGCGCCGTTGCTTGCCGATGTCCGATGGGTACCGGCGAACGATCCGGCTGCGCTCCTCGCAGCGGTGTCCGACCAAACGGCGGCGATCATCGCCGAGGGCATCCAGGGCGAGGGCGGCGTCCGGCCGCTCACGCCGGCGTTTGCTGCGGCAATCACCGAAGCATCGGCCAGAACCGGCGCGCTCATCGTTGCAGATGAGATCCAGTGCGGCCTTGGCCGTACCGGACAGCCGTTCTACTTCGCCACGCTCGGGATCAAGCCGCACTTGTCGTCCCTGGGGAAGGCGATGGGCGGCGGCGTCCCCATCGGCGCGGCGCTCATCAGCGAAGAGGTGGCGAGCACGATTGCGTTCGGCGATCACGGAAGCACCTACGGCGGCAACCTGCTCGCCTGTCGGGCCGCCCTTGTGTTTCTCGAAGCGCTCGTGGAGGGCGGGCTCCTGGCTCACGTGGCGCGGATGGGCCGCTTCTTCGAGGAGCGCCTCAGGGCCCTGGCGGCGCGGCAGCCGATCGTGAAAGAGGTCCGAGGTGCCGGCCTCATCTGGGGACTGGAGCTCACACGGGACGCCGCAGCCGTCGTGCCCGCGGCACTCGAGCGGCGCGTCGTCGTGAACCGAACGGCGGAGACCGTCGTCCGGCTGCTGCCGCCGCTTGTCATCACCGAAGCCGACGCCGATATCGGGCTCGGCCGGCTCGAGGGGGCGCTCGCGGCCGTTGCCGCTGGCGCGTAAGGGCCCGCGCCCTAGCGACGGAGGCCACTTCAAGAAATGAGCAAACGCCCGCGCATCACTCTTCGAACGGCGACGCCCGAGCAGGCACACAAACTGCTGGCGCTCATCACGGCGAATCTCGAGGAAGGCCGACTCCTGCCACGGACGCTCGACGATCTCTCCGTGCACGCCGATCGATTCGTCGTGGCCGTCAAGGGACGCACGATCGTCGGCTGCGCCGAGTTGGCGCCGCTCAGCCCGCACGTCGCCGAGGTCCGCTCTCTCGCCGTCAATGCGAGCGCGCGGGGGATGGGCGTCGGCACGATGCTCGTCCAGGAGCTCAGGCACCGGGGCCGCCGGGCCGGCTTCGAAAAGCTGTGCGCGTTCACCCATCGTCCCGGCTACTTCATTCAGATGGGCTTTTCGATCGTGCCGCATCTCTGGCTCAGGGAAAAGGTCTTCACCGACTGCGTGAAGTGTCCGCTGTTCCGGCGGTGCGGCCAATATGCGATGGAAGTGTCGCTCGACCCGGCGAACGAGCCGGCCGAGGGCCACACGACAACAATCGCGCTTCGCCACGCATGAGCGTCTCCACGCCTCAGATTCTCGAGATGACGACGGGCGGCGTCACGACGCCGGCGGGGTTCCGTGCGGCGGGCGTCAGCGCCGGCATCAAGGCCAACGGAGGCCTCGATCTCGCGCTGCTCGTATCGGATCGTCCGGCCGCGGCGGCCGCCGTGTTCACCACGAACCGGGCCCAGGCGGCGCCGGTCATCGTGTCGCTCGAGCATCTCGCGACGACGCGCGGCCGGGCGCGGGCCATCGTGGCGAACAGCGGCTGCGCAAACGCGTGTACGGGCGATCGAGGCCTGGTGGTGGCCCGCGAGATGGCGGCCGAGACGGCGCGTCTCGTCGGATGCAGCGTCGAGGACGTGTTGGTCGCATCGACCGGCGTCATCGGAGTGGCGCTGAGCCTCGACAAGATCCGCGCCGGTCTTCCGGCGGCGATGGGCGCGCTTGCCCCCGACCAGGGATCGGCTGCCGCGCGAGCGATCATGACAACCGATCCGTTTCCGAAGGAAGCGGCCGTACGTGTGTCGATCGGCGGACGCGAGGCGGTCATCGGGGGGATGGCGAAGGGCTCCGGCATGATCGAGCCCATGATGGCGACGATGCTCGGCTTCGTCACCACCGATGCGGCGGTGCCGCAGCCGCTGCTGGATCGGGCGCTCCGTGAGGTCGTCAACGAGACGTTCAACGCCATTACCGTGGACGGAGAATGCTCGACCAACGACTGCGTGATGCTGCTGGCCAACGGAGCGAGCGGCACGGCAGTCGACGACCAGACCTACGGGGCGTTCGCGCAGGGCCTGCGCGCGGTGTGCCTGAGGCTTGCGCTCGACATCGTGCGGGGCGGCGAAGGAGCCACCAAGCTCGTCACCGTGACGGTTGTGGGCGCCGCATCCGCCGACGACGCGCGTCGCGCGGCCAAGGCGATTGCCAACTCCCTGCTGGTCAAGACGGCGATTCACGGCGGCGATCCGAACTGGGGCCGTCTCATCGCGGTGGCGGGCCGCGCGGGCGTGGCGTTCGATCTTTCGCGCGCTGCCGTCTCGATCGGCGGTATCGTGCTCTTTGAGAACGGACAGCCTCACGACGAC
>JAHFUL010000037.1:0-8080 GCA_023265155.1 Acidobacteriota bacterium | reverse complement strand
CCGGGCACAGCCGATTGTGTCACCGCGCGGGGAGCTTTCATGACGCAACTGACGTCGACCCGTAAGGATTTTCTGTCGATCCTCAGCTTCGACCCTGTTGACCTCGAGCGGTGCCTGGATCTGGCCGCTCAGGTGAAGGCCGACCGGACACTCGGACGCGAGGCGCCGACGGCCGACGCGTTGAACGGCCGGCACGTCGCGATGCTGTTCGAGAAGGCTTCGCTCAGAACCTGGACGACCTTCGAGATCGCGATTCGTGAGCTCGGCGGAAGCGTTGTGGCGCTTCAGCCCGACATCACCCTGGATCGGCGTGAGGCAGCCGTCGATGTCGCGCGCAGCCTGGAGCGCTGGGTGGATGCGGTCGTCGTTCGCACGTACTCGCACCGGCAGCTCGAGGAGTTCGCCGGCGCCGCACCGCGCCTGCGCGTCATCAACGCGCTGTCGGACGATGAACATCCATGTCAGGCTCTGGCGGATTGCCTCACGCTGCGGGAACGCTGGGGCTCGCTCCGCGGGCGGACGGTGGCCTTCGTCGGCGACGGCAACAACGTCGCCGCGTCGCTCGCGCACGCGGCGGCGATGCTCGGCGTGCATCTGCACATCGCCAGCCCGGAGGGGTATCAGCTTCCGCACGCCGCGGTGCAGCGGGCCACGAGCGCCGCGCGCCACGGTGCGCGGCTGCGTCTGTTTACCGACGGCGTGGACGCGGTCGCCGGCGCAGACGCGGTCTACACCGACACCTGGACGTCGATGGGCCAGGAGGCACAAACCGAAATCCGCCGTCGGGTCTTCGCGCCTTATCAGGTGAACGAAGGGCTGATGGCTCTGGCCAAACCGGGCGCGCTCTTCATGCATTGCCTGCCGGCACACAGGGGCGAGGAAGTGACGGCGGATGTCCTGGAGTCGTCGGCCTCGATCGTCTTCGATCAGGCCGAGAACCGTCTGCACTGCCAGAAGGCGCTGCTTCTCATGCTGCTGGCCCACAATGTCGGGGGCTGATAGAAGGTCGCCACGTTAACCGCCACCTCGCCACCACGGTGGACACCGAGGACACGGAGGTCGAGACCTGCTCCCTAACTAAACAGGACTTCTCCTCCCGTCCTCCGCGTCCGTGGTGGAGAGTTCGAGACGCGCTTCATGTGTCGTGACTTCGGCTCCAGAAGATGTCGATCAACCCACTACAATCGGGCGCACTGATGATGTCCAGAGCGCCGTGGCTCGCGCACTACGATGCCGGCGTCCCGCCAACGCTGACGCCGTACCCGGGTCGGACGCTTCTCGACTACGTGTCGGACGCCGCGCGCGAGCACCCCACGGACTCGGCACTGCTCTTCAAGGGCTCGGCGATGAGCTTCGCCGGCCTCGAGCGCGAGAGCGACGCGTTCGCGTCCGCCCTCGCTTCGCTCGGCGTCGCACGCGGCGATCGCGTCGGGCTCCTGCTGCCGAACTGTCCACAGTTCTTCGTCGCCGAGCTGGGCGCGTGGAAGCTGGGCGCGATCGTGGCGCCGCTCAACCCCATCTACACCGAGCACGAGCTCGAGGGCCCGCTTCGCGACAGCGGCATCGACACCGTCGTGACGCTGACAAGGTTCTACGAGCGCGTGAAGCGCGTCCAGCCGAAGACGACCCTCCGACGCGTCATCGCCACGAACATCAAGGAGTACTTTCCGCCCGTCCTGAAGTGGCTGTTCACCCTCTTTCGTGAACGGCACGATGGCGATCGCGTGACGATCGCTTCCGGCGACTACCGCTTCGACACGCTTCTCGCGGCGCACAAAGGCGCCGCTCCTCATCGCGCGCCCATCACGCCCGACGATCCGGCGGTGCTGCTCATGAGCGGCGGCACCACCGGCACGCCGAAGGGTGTGGTCGGCACACACGGTTCGTACGTCATCACAGGCCTTCAGGTGCAGGCCTGGGTGTCGTCGGTGCTCGGCTCCGGCGACAGCGTCATCTTCCTGCCGCTTCCGATGTTCCATGTCTACGGCAACGTCGGCGTGCAGAGCCTGGCGTTCGTCACGCGCAACCCGATCGCGCTGGTGCCGAATCCGCGGGACTTGCCCGATCTGCTGGCGACGGTCCGCCGGGTGAGGCCGGCGTTCTTCACGGGGGTGCCGACGCTCTATGTCGCGCTCCTGAATCACCCCGACGTGCAACGCGGCAAGGTGGACTTCAAGTCGATTCGCATCTGTTTCTCCGGCGCGGCGCCCCTGATGGCCGATACCAAGCAGCGGTTCGAGGCGATGACCGGCGGCCGCATCGCCGAAGGTTACTCGCTGACAGAAGCGATGATGGCGCTGTGCGTGAATCCCGTGAAGGGTCCGAACAAGCTGGGATCGGTCGGGATGCCGCTACCCGACGTGCGCGTTCGCATCTTCGACGGCGACCAGGGAAACCGTGAGATGGCCGCCGGCGAAGTCGGCGAGATTTGCATGGCCGGACCGCAGATAATGAGCGGATTCTGGAAGAGGCCTGAAGAAACCGCCTCGGTGCTCCGCGACCACGTGGACGCCGACGGGCCGCGCCCGTGGCTGCACACCGGCGACCTCGGGTACCTCGACGGGGACGGTTACCTGTTCATCGTCGATCGGAAGAAGGATCTGATCAAGACGAGCGGCTATCAGGTGTGGCCGCGAGAGATCGAGGAAACGCTCTCGGCGCATCCGGCGGTCGCGGAAGCCGGAGTCGCAGGCGTGCCCGACGAGCTCAAGGGCGAAGCGGTGAAAGCCTGGGTCGTCCTGCGGCCTGGGCAGACGGCGACCGAAGCCGACCTGCGCGCCTTCTGCCGGGAGCAGCTGGCGCCTTACAAGATTCCGTCGTACGTCGAGTTCAGAAACGAGCTGCCGAAGACGATGGTCGGGAAGGTCCTGCGACGTGCACTCAAGGAGGGATCGTGATGCGATCGATCATGCTTGTCCTCATCGCGCTCATGTCGGCGTCGGTTGCCGGCCAGCAGTTTCGGGCCGGCTATGTCGACCCGGAACCGATCCTGCGCGCGGCAGAGAAGGCCATCGGGGCGGACAACTTGAAATGTCTGACGGTCTCCGGAACAGGGTATGCGGGCATGGTGGGCCAGCAACACTTGGCGGAGAAGAACGTGGATTGGCCGCGCGGCGAGCCGCTGGCCGATTACACGCGGACCATGAACTGGGCGGCCGGCACGATGAAGGAAGAGTTCACCCGCAAGCCGGGAGTGAATCCCGCTTCGTGGAAGTACGGCATCGGCTGGGTGGATGGCACGCCGGTGCAGCAGAACCCTCGTCAGATCTTCATGGTCAACGGCACGCATGCCTGGCATCTGGACGGCCCGGGGAGCGCGCCGGTGGCGGCTCATCCCGACATCGCGGCGATCTGGCAAGTCGAGATGTGGCTGAATCCGCCCGGGTTTCTGAAAGCGGCGCGCCTGCCGGGCGCGAATCCTGTGGCGATCTGGAGATGGGAGCTCGGGGAGATGGGACGCGACGGCCCGACAACCGTGCCCGAGAAGGTCACGGTCGTGTCCATTCAGCTGCTCGGCAAGTACCGCGTGGACGCGACCATCAACAAGGAGAACATGCTCCAGCGGATTCACACCTGGGTTGCCGATCCGGTGCTCGGCGACATGAACTACGAGCACGAGTTCACAAATGCCAGCTACGTTGACGCGGGAAACGGCGTCAGGTTTCCAACCGGATGGCATTCTCACCACGGCTGGGACGACAACTACAACATGCAGACCATCAGCGCTGGCCACAACGGCTTCGGCGGAACATTCAAGGACGTCAAAGCCAACGTGTGCACCGATCCGGTCGCCGTCCCCGACTCCGTGCGACAGGCCACCTTCCCGGTCCGCGTCGACACGCAGAAGCTGGCGAACGGGGTCTTCCTGCTGGGCGGTTCGTCCCACAACAGTGTGGCCGTCGAGCTCAGAGATTACGTGACGGTCATCGAAGCGCCACTCAACGAGGAACGAAGCCTTGCAGTCATCGAAGAGATTACGAGACTGATTCCGAACAAGCCGATCCGCTTCCTGGTCAACACTCACCAGCACTTCGACCACATCGGCGGTCTTCGCACCTACTTGCATATCGGCGCCACGATCATTACGCAAGTGAAGAACTACGATTTTTACAACCACGACGTGCTGAACTACACGCCGCGTACAGTTCGACCCGACATGGTCTCGCTCTGGCCGCCGACCGAGCTGACCGAGGGCTACAACATCGAAACGGTCAGGGAGAACTACGTGCTGACGGACGGCACGCGCATCCTGAACATCTACTACGTTCAGCCGCTTCAACACGCCGACGGCATGCTGATGGCGTATCTGCCGGCCGAGAAGCTGGTGTTCGAAGCGGATTTGTTCGACACGCACGTGCCACCGCCGGCAAGTCCGACGGCGGCGAATCGAAGCTTCTTCAATGAGGTGCGCGCGCTCAAGCTGGATGTCGCGCAGGTCGTGCCGATCCACGGCAAGCCGGTACCGTGGTCGGAGTTCCTGAAGGCGATGGGCACGCCCAAAGGAAACTAGCTCAGCTAGGTTGACAGTGCCTGCCTTATTGCGTAGCTTTAGCGACCAGGGGGCGTTTACATGAAGAAATGGCTCTCGCTAGTGGGTATGGGCGTCGGCATCCTTGTGGCGCCCACCGCCTGGGCACATCACTCCTTCGCAGCTGAATACGACCAGAACAAGCCGGTCACTTTGCGGGGAACGCTAAAGCAAGTGGAATTGACGAACCCGCACGGGTGGATCCTGATGGATGTGACGGGGCCCGACGCCAAAGTGGTGAATTGGCGGGTTGAGACCGGTCCGACGAACGCGCTTATGAGGGCAGGCCTGAGAAAGACGGACTTCGTCGCGGGAACGGAGATCGTAGTCAAGGGCTTTCTCGCCAGGAACGGCACCCCGACTGCCAACGGCCGGGAGATCACGTTCGCCGATGGACGCGACTTCTTTTTGAGCTCCACCCCGGTTCCGGATGCCACCCGCTGAGCGGAAGCCGGGTGCCGGGACCCGCAAGAGCGGAAGCTGAAACACGATCGCACGGGATGGAGACGTGTGGCTTTGGCACGTCCGCCAGACTGGTGACGCTCGAGCGCCTGAGGGCGACGATCCCGATGAAATTGGACCGTGCCACGCTGTGGAAGAGGATTCGGTCGACGTGTCTGCCTGTCGCGGCCCTGTGCCTCGGCTCGTTTTCGCTGCTCCATGCCGCCGGCGGCGGGCAAGCGACCGCATCTCGACCCGACGGGTTGCGACGGACGTCGGATGGCAAGCCGGACTTCTCAGGCATCTGGCAGGCTATGAATTCTGCGGCATGGAACATCCAGGACCATGCCGCGCAAAAAGGTGTGCCCGCTGGGAAGGGCGTCGTGGAGGGCAACGACATCCCCTACCGTCCAGAGGCGCTGCTCAAGAGGCAGGAGAACTTCAAGAACCGCGAGACCGCCGACCCTGAGACGAAATGCTGGCTCCCGGGTGTGCCTCGAATCATGTACATGCCCTATCCCTTTCAGATCGCGCAAGGGTCAACGCAGATTTCGATCCTCTTCGAGTACGTCCACGCCGTCCGCAACATCTTCATGGGGAAGAGCGCCCATTACCCGGGCCACATCGATTTCTGGCTCGGCGACTCCCGCGGCCACTGGGAGGGCGACACGCTGGTCGTCGATGTCATACATTTCAACGACCAGACCTGGTTTGATCGCGCCGGCAATTTTCACAGCGACGCCTTGCATGTCATCGAGCGCTACACCCCGATGGGTCCCGATCACATCAAGTACGAAGCCACGATTGAAGACCCTAACGTCTTCACGAAACCGTGGAAGATGAGCATGACCCTCTATCGTCACAAAGAGGAAAATGGTCAACTGCTGGAATACGAGTGCTTCGCGTACCAATGACAAGTGTCCCGATGTTCGGTCCGGTGCGCCGCACTCGGTGGCGCCCAGCTCCCCCAGGGACGGCTCTGGGCACCGACGCAACATCCTGGTCGTGCGAAGGAGATTCGCAATGAGACGCCGCTTATTCGACCGCGCGCTGCGAACCGCGATCACGCTGGCAGCTGTGGTGTGGGTCTCGTCGCCGACTGGCGCCCAGATGAGGAGGCCCCGCGAGGTGGCTGGATGCCCTTCGACTGCTGCCGCCTTTCATCCCTGTGCGCTGGCCAAGGCTAAGACCTTCAATCCTCCGCGCACGCCGGATGGCCAACCGGACATGCAGGGAGTGTGGGAAACGCCGATGGGCGGCGGCCTGGGAAACATCGAAGGGCGCAGAGGTGTCGACGCCGACTACCAAACAGCATCACCGAGCTCACTCGTGGTGGATCCGCCGAACGGATTGATCCCCTACCATCCGTGGGCGAGAGAACAACGAGCCGAGAACGTCGACCGCTATATCGATCCGTACACGCATTGCCTGCCCATCACCGCGCCTCGGATCATGGCCAGCCCACGTACGCGTCAGATTTCTCAGTATCCGGGATACGTGACCATCGTCAACGAATCGGGCGGGCACCCGTTTCGCGTCATTTACACGGACGGGCGCCCACATCTTCCGGCGGATATGAAGCTGTGGAGGGGAGACTCCCGCGGCCATTGGGAGGGCAACACGCTGGTCATCGAGACGACGAATCTGACGGGCCTTGCCTGGTTTGGCAGCGGAGGCGATTTCTTCAGCGACGCGCTGAAGATCACCGAGCGCCTGACCATGGTCGACCGAGACACGATTCACTATGCCGCCACGATCGATGACCCGAAGGTGTCTACCAGGCCGTGGACGATGGCGTTCGCCATCGAGCGGAACAAGGAAAAGGGCTACGAGCAGATGGAGGAGGGTTGCTTCGAGAGCGACCGCGACACGGCCGACCTCCTCCTCACCGGGTTCGCGATGTACACCGGCCCAAGGTTTCCCAAGTAGGCAGAGCGCGTCATGCGTCGCCCAACGCCACTTGAATCCGCTCTCGGCTCCGGCTTGTTTCTTGTTGGCGTCTTGTCGGCGGCCTGTTCGTCATCAACGCCCTCAGCTCCAATCCCAGCTCCTGCGCCCGCGCTCTGGGGCGATCTCAAGCCCGTGGTCTCGGTCAAGGAGCTGATGAACGACATGATCGATCCGGCCTCCGACAATATCTTCAACGCAGTGCGTACGGTCATTGGCGAGAAAGGTATCGTCGAAACGGAGCCAAAGACGGACGAGGACTGGGGCAAGGTCCGAATCGGCGCGGTCACGATGGCAGAAGGCATCTATCTGCTGAAAATCCCGAGGCCGATCGCCCCACCTGGAGAGCTCAACAACAGTGTCGGCCCGGATGCGTCGGAACTGGCGCCGGATCAGATCAAGGCCAAGCTCGAGGCCGACCCCGTGTTGTGGAACGCCAAAATAGAGGCGCTCCGAAACATCGGACTCGAGATCCTCGAAATTGTGAAGAGGAAGGATGCCAGAGAGCTGGGGGACGCCGGCGAAATTCTCGATCAAGCCTGTGAAAATTGCCACCTCGAATACTGGTATCCGGACGAAAAGGACCTGATGAAAAAGCTCGATCGCCGCCTGCTGAGCGATGGGAAGGCGACACGGTAGCGTCGCGGCTGCAGACGGCATCACCGGAGACTTCGCGCGTGTATCAAGACGATTTCATGTGGATGTCCGTTTCAGGTCTCGTGAGATCCTGGTTCACTCCCCTGATCGTTGTCTGTGTTGCGCTGCAGGGAAGCAGCGTTCAAGGGCAGCAGCGGGGAGGCACGCCTCAGACGGACAAAGTTCAGCCCGTCAACAGCGGCGTCAATCCCTATCGCGTCATCCGGGATTGGGCACAACTCAATCTAGAGGCGAGGCCGTGGGGTGGCTCCAATGGCGTGGCCATCGACCGCGATGGCAAGTCGGTGTGGGCGACCGACCGATGCTCGCCAGGAACCACGCCGGGCTGCCTCGGCACCAAAGCGAACCCGGTCCATCATTTTGATGAGTCAGGGAAGGAGATCAGGAGCGTTGGCGGCGGGATGTTCGTGTGGCCGCATGGCATCCATGTCGACCGAGATGGAAATGTGTGGGTGACCGACGCACGCGCGGCGAGCCCGGACGAGCTCACCAAGTTTCCCGGAGAAG
>JAHFUL010000098.1 GCA_023265155.1 Acidobacteriota bacterium | reverse complement strand
AGCGCCGCCGCGACCGCCACCTGCCGCACCGGCTCCGCCCGCGCCACCAGGAGCGGCGTCGGCGTTGCCACCAGCGCCTCGTCCGGCTGGCGCGCCCGCTGCCGCACTGGCTCCTGCCGCCCCGCCACCGCCTGCCGTAGCACCCGCTCCACCGGCCAACGCGGCGCCGCCGCGTCCGCCAGCGCCACCGCCGGCTCCGCCGCCGCCGCCGGTGAACATCAGGAAGTGCACCGTGCTTGCGCCCACGCCGTATCCGGGCGTCGCCCCTTGCATGGCCCTCACGCCCAGGCCAAACACTTCCTGATAGAAGGTGGCGCTGTTGGCGCTGATGGTGAAGTGGCTCATGTCCTTGGATACGAAAACGCCCTTGGTGGGCGACGGCTCCGCCTGACACATGTTGCCGAGTGCACCGCTGCCCCCGCAGTAGCTCACGTCGTGGAGCTGGAACACGATGCCCGCGGGATCGCCGACGAACACTTCGCGCGTGTTTCCGCGCGTCACCACCCGTACTTTGTTCGGCGCGGGAGTGGGGTTAGGGCTGTCGGCTGCATCCATGAGCGTCACGCCATGGGCGGCCAGCGTCTTCAGCACGGCGTCCACATTGAACTGCTCGACGCCCATGCCGAACCGGCTGATGCTCGGGCGCTCGCCGGGTCCCGCCGGTACGATGGCGAGGAACTTCGGACCGGCGCCAATGCGCAGCAGCGTCGTCTGTCCCTGCCGGGCCTGAACAGGCATGCCCAACAGGCCCTGATAGAAGTCTATGGAGCGCTTGGGATCGGAGACGGTGAGGGTCAACTGGCTCAATCCGTTCACGCGGATTTGCGGGGCGCCCCCCTGCGCGATCAGGCGCTGGGCGGCTACGAGAGCCGGCAGTGAAACCAGAAAGCTTCGGCGATCGATGGCTGCGGTCATGATGCGCTCCTCGTTCAACGCCAGAGTGTACTCCTCCCGCGCTAGAACCCCAACCCCTTCTTGGTGTCCCTGAGAATCTCGACAATCGCGCGGCGATCGGCCGGGGACAGCCGCGAATACTTCGGTTCCTTCTCCTCACCCAAGAGGACCTGCCGGATCCGCGTGTAGATGGCGTCGCGAGCGAGGGTGGGCAGATGATCGAACTGCTCGCTGTAAATGAGATAGCTGCAGGGATACCTCAGCAGGCGCTGCTGGAGGTCCAGGTCGCGAAGCGAGCGTCCCTGCCGATCGCGCGGACCGGCGCTGGCGAATTTCTCGGCGAACCCGGACGCCCCTTGAATGCCACCGCCGGCGAGGGCGGCTTCATCGATGAACAACAGGTAGTCGACAAGTTCCCTTGCCCAGTTCGTGAGGTCGCGGCCGAGCGCGCCGTCGCCTGCGGGGTCGCGCGCCAGCGCCACCCGCACCTCCCAGGCGAACCGCGTCATGAGATCGATCATCCGCGCCTGATGATCGAGCACCATCAGCGCGACGATGTCGCTGTGCGTGGAGGGGTAACCGCGAGTGTCGAACTTCGTGCTCAGGGAGTGCAGCTCGATCGAATCGCTCGTCGGCGTCAGCGTCGGATTGGAAGGGTCCGTCGCCACGAGATTGCCCATGTGGGCCATGGGAATCCGTGTGCCGGTGACATACCAGCCGCCGAACCGCTCCGCCAGCGGCGACCGGTGATCGGTGATCTTGAAGGGCGCCGTCGACACAAGACCGTCGGACGCTGGCACGACGCTCGCGACAGCCAGCCCGG
This sequence comes from Acidobacteriota bacterium, assembly GCA_023265155.1. Classification (GTDB taxonomy): domain Bacteria; phylum Acidobacteriota; class Vicinamibacteria; order Vicinamibacterales; family CAVVIG01; genus JBGOTP01. The sequence continues at coordinate 5,160 of JAHFUL010000098.1, read as the reverse complement.
GCACGCCTAGCGTTGCCGACGAGACATGGCAAGAGAGACAGGTGTCGTTCCTGACCAATCCGGGAATACCCAGCTCCCGCTGCTGCAACGTATAGAAGATCGCTCCCTGCTCCGGATCGATCGCCGCCGCCTCGATGAACCCGCCGCGCGGCCAGCTGACGATCGTGGAATCGTTGAAGAAGATGACACGCGGATTGTCAGGCCTGATGCGCGCTTCCTGGAGGCTCGTCCTCGAGAACACGGCCACCTGCGATTCGATCGGCACATCCAGCGCGGCGACGAGCGACCTGAGGTAGCCGGAGTCGGGCTCGAACCTCAGGTGAATTTGGCCATTGCTGATGCGCTGATTGAGACGGCTGATGGGATCGGCGGCGGCTCGCGCCGTGTATTGGATGGCGCGGTGGTCCCGGGTGGGCTGAAATGTTTCGCTGAAGCCTGGTGCACCAGCGGTTTGGAATGCGGTGAGGCCCGGATCCAGGCACAGACCCGCCACGGCGAGGGCGCCGACGGCCATTACGCTCGGGGCCACTGCGGTCAGTGCAGCGATTGCGCGCGTCGTATGAATCTCCGGGTGATCGAAAGCCTAGCACGGCGTTCCACTTTCGGTATACTTCGCCGCGCGTGTGGTCTTATCGTGACGCGCCTGGTGCTCGTCGTGTCCTGCCACAACGAAGGCAGCCGGTTGAAGGCGCAGCCCTTCCTTCACCTGGTGGCGTCGAAACGCGACGTCAGGCTGCTCTTCGTGGACGATGGAAGTACAGACGCGACGCCGGCGATTCTCGCGGACATTCTCTCGGGTGGTGGCACGCGCATTTCGGTGCTGACCGAGTCGGGCAACGCGGGCGAGGCGGAAGCCGTCCGCCGGGGTATTCTGGCCGCGCTGGAGGAACGGCCGGAGCTGGTCGGCTATTGGAACGCGGATCTGTCGACGCCGCTGTCGGAGCTTCAGTACTTTCTCGAGACGTTCGACGCCCATCCCGACGTCGACATCGTGATGGGCGCCCGCATCAGGATGCTCGGACGCGACGTCAATCGCCGCCCTCTTCGCCACTATGCGGGCAGGCTCTTCGCGACGGCGGCGTCGCTCGCGCTCGGCGTTCCCGTCTACGACACCCAATGCGGCGCCACGATCCTTCGCGCGACCGACGCGGTCGGTCACGCCTTTCGAGCGCCGTTCCTGTCGAGGTCGGTGATGGATGTGGAGGTTCTCGCCCGCTACATGGCGTTCACGGGCCGCGCCTCGGCGTTGTCGAGGATTTGCGAATTGCCGGTGCGCGCGTGGACCGCGGGCGCCAATCTTCGCACATCGAAGATGGGCGTCCGTTCGACCCTGCACGCGCTGTGGGATCTCGGGCGTATCTGGCGGCAGTCCAGACGGATTTGAAGCGTGATGTCTCAAAAGCGTCGATCGTGTTCCAAAGACACACACGCCGATGAAGTCATCTGGCAGGCGAGCGCAAGCTAACCTACTGATCCACTGCGACTTAGAACTGACGACCGAGCCCGGCTGGATGATTGCACCACTGCTGGACATCCATGTCGCCAGCATCGAGCTCCGCTCGAGCGCACCTGACGCTCGTCCGCCCCTCCGATTCTCAATCTGACCCTCCGTCTGATCGGCGGCTGCACGTTCGACACACGCTATCCGAGCTCGACTGGTTGAACCGCGTGCGGTTGCGATACGGTCCGCCCGTCTCTCTGATTGATCTCTCCACAGGCGGGCTGCAAATCGAAACGTCGAACCGGCTGCAGCCAGGGTCGACGGTGGTTGTACAAATCTCCGGCCCCGATGGCGAGGTGGCGATCCCGTCGAGCGTGTTGCGCTGCCAGGTGTCGAGGGTCGTGCCCTACACGACCTACCGCAGTTCCCTGTCGTTCAAACGTGCACTCCAGGCACTGCCGAGTAATGCCGCGCAGGGATCCGATGGTGTCGGGAATCTCATTCAGGAGCACGCGCGCATCGCGGCCGCGCTCCGTCGGCGTGCGGACGCGGTCGGCGAGCCGGGGCCGGCCGTCACGGGCGTTGCGGAAGCGGCGCTGGCGGCAACGCTTGCGATGATCGAGTCTCTGCCAACCGAACGTGCAGGCGCGCGCTTCCGGCAGCACGCGACGCATGTCTTTCGATCGCTCGCTCGCGACATCGAGCTCGGCGCCGCTCCGGACGCCATGCTTGCGGCTCTGGCCGATCGCCTGCGGCGCTCGGTTCCCGCAAAGACCATTCGCGTTGTCAGCGCCAGCGCCCCGGTCGGTCCGCAGGGTCCGGACACGATCTATTTCGATGCGGTGGTCGGCGGTCAGGTGACGGCGAAACTGGTGGTCGAATTCCCTCGCAACTACAAGCTCGAAGACTGGCATCTGCAGTTCCTGAAGATGGCCGCGCAGCTGGTGGCGTTTGTGGGTGCCATCGCCCCGCTTCGGCCCGCCGGAGCGATCAAGATTGACGCTCCGGACTGGGCGCCGGAGGCAGTCAAAGAGGCTGCTCCCAGAGAGACCGCTCCCAGGGAGACCGCTGCTGTCGATCGCTTCCTGTGGGAGGCCGTTGTCGTCCGGTATGTCGACGGGCGCCTCCTGAAGGGCTACGGGCGCAATTTCTTCCCCGGGCACGGGCACCTGCAGGTCTGGCCGGAGCCCGATGCTCCACAGGGGACGGCCATCACCGTTCCGCTCAGGCATTTGAAAGCCGTGTTCTTCGTTCACAACCTGACGGGCGCACCGTCCAACATCGACCCGACCCCCACTGCCCGAGGGCGGAAGATCATCGTGACGTTCCTCGACGATGAAGTGCTCGACGGCACGACGCTGAACTACGCCACGGAGGGCCCGGGATTTTTCGTATCCCCGGCGGACGAGCGCGGCAACAACGTGCGCATCTTCGTCGTGAACGGCGCCGTCCGGCACGTGCAGTTTCCGTAAGACGAAAACGAGGAGCTGTCTGCGGCTTCAGCCGAACCCTCGAGCTAACAGCGTGCGTCGTGTCCGGCGGCGGTGATCGCGGCGTCCTGCATCTGTTACGATCGCTCATCTGTCCAAGGTCTCACAGCTCGAGCAACGGTGGCAGGAGCTGATGCTGCTGTGCGGGAAGGAAGCGGAGCTCGCGGAGAGCCGCGCGCATCCGAAGCTCCTGAAGCTCGTGCGGGGTCAGATTGTGGTGGCGGCTCGTGAGCTGGGGTTCAGCCCGCGGCAGATCGTGACGAGAGAGTTCCGCGCGGAGCGCGAAGGCGGCCGCATCGTTCGCGTGATCATCGCCTAGCGCAGTGACGGCGTCGCACGCTGCGAGAACGAAGTTGAGCTCGTCCCCTCACTTGCTGACGTAACGCATCACCCTCCCTGGCCCGACCTCTGCCCCATAGATAGTCCCGTCCCGGTCGCGCTCGCTGGTATATCATCTGCTCGTTCAGTCAGCCAAAATGGAATCCCGGTCTAAGATGCTGTTACGAATCCGTCCCCTGCTGCTCGCGTTCTGCTGCGTGCTCCTGGCCTGCTCCGTTTCGGAGAGCCAGAGTGAGTGGAGGCGGATCCAGCCCGTCGCAAGAGGTCCCCAGATGCCACTGATCAACGATATGGACTCTTCAACACCGGTGCGCGCTGCACGTTTGATCTTCGAGTACGAAGGCGACAACGTGCGTCTCGTGACCCAGCAACCTGTTGAGGTGGCGGCCGCCACCCTCAATTTGACAAGCGGGCCGGAGCCCGGTTTTTTCGTCGATGTCCGCGATGCCTCGAATCGTACCCTGGCCAGGGTTCCCGCCCGTCACGCCTTTGCGACCAGTGTCGAGGTGTTCCCTGAACGGCACGACGAGCCGATCACGCGAACCGATGTGGCGCAGCCCAAGGGGGCATTCACCGTGCTGGTGCCGACGCCCGACGAAACGGACCACGCCACCATCGTCAACGTCGCCGAGCCGAAAGCGGACGTCTCGGGGGCGCGTGCTCTGGCGCCGGAAGTGTCAGACCTTGTCAGTTTCCCGCTGCAGCGAAACCGGTAGTTGTAAGGCGCCATCATGAGCACGGCTGATGGGGCGGTCCTTGGAACGACGCAGATCTGGGGAACCGCCGCGCGAAATCGAGCGTTCAATATTGTCCTGCTCGCCGATGGGTTCACAGCGACGCAGCAGAACGCCTTCGACACTGCATGCACGGCTTTCCTCAACGCACTTTGGGCGACACCGCCTTACGATCGACTCAGGCCCGCGATCAACGGGTTCCGGGTGAATGTCACCTCCACGGACTCCGGCGCAGACGATCCCGCCGCCACCGGAGGTACTGGAGCGACCGCTCGGACGTATTTCGACGCCACCTTTGGTGCCAACAACATCCGGCGACTCCTCGTCTGTAATGCGACCACAGCCCTCACTGTCGCTGCCGCACAGGTGCCGGAGTTCACGGTTGTCCTGCTGGTTGTCAATTCGACGGTCTACGGCGGTAGTGGCGGATCGGTCGGTACCTTTTCGCTGGCCGCAGGCGCGACCGAGATTGCCATTCACGAGATGGGTCATACGGCCTTTGGTCTGGCCGATGAATACGCGTATTACGCAGGCGGCAATGAAACCGGACACGATCGGCACCCCGCTGGAGAGCCGTCCGAGCCCAACGTGACGACGAACACCAGCCGCGCGACGCTGAAGTGGCGTGGGGTGGTTGCCGCCGCGACGGCGCTCCCGACCATGTCGAATCCCAACTGCGCGCAGGTGGATTCGCGGGCGAGCACCGTGCCGGGCGGAACGGTTGGATTGTTCGAGGGAGCCCACTACTATCACTGCGGAGCGTATCGGCCGGAGTACACCTGCAAGATGCAGACGCTCAGCGTGCCGTTCTGCCGGGTGTGCAGCGACGTCATCTCCAACCGAATCACTCCCTTGCTCCCCGCCGTGAAAGGGTCGGGATGGGTGACGGCGTGGGGCCAGAACCGGTTGGACATTTTCGGTATTGGCGGTGATGGCGCGATGTATCACAAGGCGTGGGACGGCAGCGCCTGGCGGCCGTCGCCGCTCGACTGGGAGCGCCTCGGGGGCATCTTCACCAGCCCGCCGGCCGTCGCCGCGTGGGGGCAGAATCGGTTGGATATCTTCGGGCTCGGCGGTGATGGCGCGATGTACCACAAGGCGTGGGACGGCAGCGCCTGGCGGCCGTCGCCGCTCGACTGGGAACGACTCGGGGGCA
>JAHFUL010000036.1 GCA_023265155.1 Acidobacteriota bacterium | reverse complement strand
CGGGCTGCTAGCGGGTGACGGTGACCGTCACGTCGTCACTGGTGAACAGGGAGCCGTCGCTGGCCAGACCACGAAGCACATAGGTGCCCGGCTCCTGGAAGGTCGCTTGCGCCGCCCACTTGCCGTCCGCCGGCGGCACCGGAATAACGTACGGAGGTGACCACGGCGAGTTGGCATAGGCGCGCGTGTCCATCCACGTCTTCATCTGGTCTGGACTGAAGGTGACGACCTCGGCCTTCCCTCGGTACACAATCCACGAGAAACGCAAGCCTGGCCCACTGGAGGCCACAACCGCGACTGGCGGTCTGAGCGGCGCGGCGACGGCAACGTTCGCGCGGCCTGCCGGGGCGGGAAGGCTCGCGCGGCCTGCTCCTGCTCGTTCCGCGGGCGGAGGACCAGGCGGCGCTGCTCTCATGCCCGGCGCCGGTCTTCCGTCTCTCCTCGCCGGCAAATTGTCGGGATCGCCGGCAACGGCGAGGAGCGGCAGCGGCTGCCCCACCTTCGCGGCTCGTTGTTTGTCCCCGTCAATTTTCAGATCCGGCGGGATGTTGGATCGCAGCGCATCGCGGAGACTCCCGTTGTCGCCGCCGACTTCCGTGGAGATCACCTGCTTGTCGATCCGGTAGTCCGTTTTGAGCGAGGCGTATGCGTGCTCCGTTTTGCCATTCGCTGTCAACGTCCAGATCAGCTCCTTCTTCTCGAAATCCTTCGGCACGCGAATGGTGAACAAGAAAGCGTTGCGGCGTGGGTAGAAATGCGTCGGTTGTCCCTGATCGGGGCCCCCGGGTTCGATGGCGTTCCCCGGACCGATCGGAATGTCGAACTCCTGCAGCCAGTTCGTGTTCATGTAGCCGAAGAACATGGTGAACGACCCGTCTTCATTGGGCCACCATCCTTCGTATGCTGGCGACAGGTTCTGGCCGCTCGAATACGCGAATCGGGTCTGGGCGCCCGCGACCGCGACCGCAATCAATGCGGTCAACAGAAGAGTCACCAGGGGAACAAACGAGACTCGTTCCCCTTTCGCCCGGAGATTGTCGCTGCCGAACACTACTGGTTCCCTCCCTGGCCTCCGGTACTCGGCTGGGGTTGAGTGGGCGGGGCCCAACACAGCGGGCACCCGATGTCGTAGTCGTTCCGGTTCTTCATGTTCTCCCGGCGCTTCGCCATCTCGGTCTGAAACTGCTCGTCGGTAAGCGACACCGAGTATCCGAGATCGATGAACATGTTGGCGACCGATCGGCGCCCGCCGCCCGCCCAGTTTCGCGGGTCAGCCGGATTCTTGTTTGCGGCAGTCGTATCCAGGAAACCGATCAGATGCACGATGGTACCCTTCGGCAACAGCGGCGCGGCGTCGTCGGAGTACAGATACTGCTTCACCCAGTTGTGGTCGTATCCCACACAATTGAGCTGCTGGATATTCATTCCCCAGATCGCCTCGAGGCACATGCGCACCCCGGGCGCATGCAGGTGCGGCTCAAAAGCGATGATCTTGGTGTTCTCCTGCAGCGTGGCATACGCGTGGAGCTCCTGGTTCGCCTGATTGGGCTTCACATCGATGTCGTTCCCGTTTCCCAATGACAGGCTCGCACGGCGGTAGAGGGGCTTGTAACCCTGCGGGAAGAACTTGAACCCGAACTCGAGGTGCGCTTTGGTCTCGCGGCCGTTGGAGTGGAGATGGCCTGCACTGAGATCGAGCGCCGAATTCGCGGCCAGGAGCCTGCCAGCTTCCGGGGGAAACACATCGGCGTTGCGCCCGACTTCGTGGATCGGCCAGCTGCTCGAGCCGCCTTCGGCGGGGGCGCCGACACTCGCGTCGCCCTGCCGTGAGCTGGAATACGTCATGTGATGAAAGACGTACCGCCCGCCGACCGTCTTGGTCCCGGCGTCCTTCGGGATGTCGTTGACCTCTCTCACCTCGACGGACGAGACATAGCGATCTTCGGTGAGGCCGGTCGGAACGAGCCCAATCGAACCCCACCTGTCGGGGCCAATGGCCGGAACGGTCACTTCCGGCGATCGCACCACGAGGTCCGGTTCGCCGAGCGTCCACGCGACGTCGTCGCTTCCGAAATTCTTCGCCGGCGGCATGTCGGCGGGATTGCCGAGGGGGGCGCCGCTGTCCGCCCATTTCGCAATCTTGCCAATCTCCTCTTCGCTCAGGGAGGGGTCGTACTTGAACTTCTGGATCCCGATGTTCTTCTCGACAAACCACGGCGGCATGACGCCGGCGCGGGGTCCCAGGCCGGTCTTCGTCTTCATGGCTCGAGCAAACGGCCGAGCGTCTTCGTACGTGATGAGCGACATCGGCCCGCCGCCATCCGGACGATGACATTGCTGGCAACTCCGCTGCAGGATGGGCACGATGTCCTTCGCGAAGGTGACTGCACCGCCAGGGCCGCCAGGAGCCCCCGACTGAGCGCTTGGAGCGACAGTGGCCACGAGGCTCAGGAGAGCCGGACCGAGCCACGCGTAGCGAACCGCGAATCCTCGACGCCAGAGACGATGGCTGGACCTCATCGCACACTCCCCCTAAAACTGCAGAACACGGGTCGGAAACTACTCCACCGGCAAACAACCGTCAAGCAAACGCTTCACCTTCGCGACATCGGGCTCATTTCGCGAGCGGGTCCGGGCGCAACTGGAAGTGCATCACCTTGCTCGTCGTGCCTTTGCCGGTCTCCATATGATACGGCGCTCGTGTGCTCACCGTCGCCCAAAGTCCACGGCCCTTCCATCCGCCGTTCGGATTGTCGATCCGCCCGTCGAGCCATTTCGTATAGAACCCGAGCGGATACGGGACGCGCAGCACCACCCACTTGCCGTCTTTGAGGGCCAGAAGCCCTTCCGAGAGGTTCCCGGTATCGATCGGCACGTTTCGTCCCAGCCCGAACGTGTCGAACTGATCGACCCAGGTGTAATAGCTGGACTCGGCGCTGCCCGAAGCGGTGACACCCTTCAACTGCGGCAGCGGCTCCGGGTACATCGTCCAGCCCTCGGGGCAGTGCTGGCCGGTTGCATTCGGTCCGTTGAGCGGACCTTTGCACTTGCGGCGATCGAAGCTGGCGAGATGTCCGCTCGCGAGCGCCGCCCACACGACCCCGCTCCTGTCCACGTCCATACCGCGCGGCGAGAATCCGTCGACCGGAATGCCCCCCTTGAGCGGCAGCTCGTAGACCTCGGCAAGCGCCGTCTCGGGCGGATTCGATCCCGGATTCAGTCGAACAACCGCGCCAGGGAATCCGAGCACGGAGCCCCAGACCGAGCCGTCGGGCGCCGGCGAGACGGAGTAGAAGGGCATGTTCGCGCGCTTGTCCTTCGCTGGATCGACCGGCTGGTTCGGCTCGACATACGCGTCGCGTTTCCCGTTGCCGTTGGTGTCCATGATGAGCGCGGTCCAGCCTTGCGACTGCGCTTCGTCGCCGGTCTCCTCGAACCGCTTCGTATTCAACCATCCAACGACAGCGCCGCCGCCGCTCGTCCAGAGCGTGCGGTTCGCGTCCTCGGCGAACATCAGGTGGTGCGTGCTGAAGCAGGTGCCGATGTGCTTGAGCGTCAGCGTCTTCGGGTCGTACATCGCGAGGTGGCGGCCGGCGGTCGGGAGCGGATACAGCTTCGCCGACGGATGGCTCGATCCCTGGCCGCAGAAATCCGGATTCTGAGCCGGCCGAATGGTGGATGTGATCCACACGCGGCCCTTCTCATCGAACATCGCGTTGTGGACGTTGTTCTTGCTATCCCAGAGAACCTCGTCACCCCAGTAGGGCGACGGCTGCGGCATGGTCGGGGCCTGCGCCGCCCGCGTCTGCGGATCGCGGACGGTCAGACCGATTCGGGTGACTTCGTTGTGCACCGGATCCAGCACGGGCAGGTAGTCCTTGCTAAGCTCCATCGATCCGTAAATCAGTCCGTTCCCGTTCACCGTAGGATTGCGCCGGTCGGTCGAGACTTCGTCGTGCAGGTAGCCGGTCGGCTCGGCCCAGTCCCATTGCGTGATGACGACGTTTCGCTCGGGCCCCTGGGGCCGCGGCGGGGCGGGTGGAATTTCCCCGGCGGCGACGCGATCGGTCCAGTCGGCGAAGGCGGCGAGGATGCGCGGCCGCCCGAACTGGTTGAGCGCGCCGCTCATCTGCGTGCCCGCCTGTCCCGACTGTACGCGCCGGTCCCAGGCCGCCACCGATGATGGAAAGGCGCCGAGCGCCTTCGGTATCTCGCGCGTCGCCTTGTTGCCGAATTGATGACACGCCAGGCAGCCTCCCGATTTGAGATTGCGCAGCCACTCGGCCTGACTGCCCATGCCCGTCCCGATGCCATTCCCCCCCGGTCCCGTGCCTGGGAACTCGGACGTGTCCGGCACGCGCATGAGCGAGAACCAGTAGCCGGCCGGGTAGTATTCGGCGGCCGCGCGCGGCGTGGGCGCGGTCACCGCCGTGAGATTCAGGATCTTTCCGGGGACCGCCTGGACCTTGGGCGAATCGACCAGCCCGTAGCCGCGGACCCACACGCTGTAGCTGGCTTGCGGCAGGTCGGGCAGCAGGTATCGCCCCAGGTCGTCGGTGACCACGATCTTCACGAACTTCGTCGACAGGTCGCGCGTTTCCGCGATCACCCACACCCCCGCTTCGGGGCCGCGCGCACCGGTGACCACGCCGCCGAGGTCGTCGTTGTCGATTGGAACCGCCGCGCGCGGGGCCTGGACCGCGCGAGCAGTGGTCAACGAGGCGGCGAGGACGGCGGCGAGACCGACTCCGGCGAGACCCGCGGACAATCTCTTCGTCATAACGCCTCACTTCCCCTGCACGAGGGACTGATTTCGGAGGACAGACGGATTATACCGGAGCCTACGGGAGGCGGGTGCCCACGATTCTTGCCGACACGCCCCTTTGCCGCGGCGACAAGACGATCGTGTTCATGGCGGCGGGCGCCGACCACTTGACGGTGTCTTCGCACCCGATTCAGTGCCGGGAGCTTCCTCTGGAGGCTTCCTCCGCCGACATCGCGGGACGCCTCCTATCCTTGACCCCGGCGCTCACGGAAGAAGCTCTGCACCAGCTCGCGGCACTCCACTTCGCGAACTCCACTCACGATCTCGAAGCGATGGTTGTGGCCCGGCAGCTCCGCGCCCCTCACCGTCGACACCACCGCGCCCGATCGCGGCTCCGTGGCTCCATACACGAGCGTGCCGACGCGCGCGTGTACAAGAGCCCCCACACACATCAGGCACGGCTCGATGGTCACGCACAGTGTGGCGCCGGTCAGCCGGTAGTTGCCCATGGTCCGCGCCGCTTCGCGAAGGGCCACGATTTCGGCATGGGCCGTCGGATCACCCGCACCGATCGGCTGGTTGAAGCCGCGGCCGACGATCTGTCCGTCGAGGGCGACGACGGCGCCGATCGGAACCTCGCCGCTCTCGCCGCCGCGTCGAGCTTCCTCGAGCGCGACGATCATCAGGGCGTGATAATCCATGAGGATCACCACGATGACACGAAGCTCACGAAGGCACACGGAAACTCTTCTCGAGCATTCCACCGCGCGAGCTGGCGGGAGGGAAACCGCGGCCCCCGACTTGCCCACCCGGCACCGCGACCCACCCCTGCGGCACGCGTCCGGCGACCAAACCCAGGGGAAACGCGGAAAATAGGTAAAGTGAACCGCAAGCCGACGGGTTCAGCGTCACAAGGACCCTGTATTTTATTCGCGTGAAGCAGCCGTTTGGACTGCCACCGATGGGTCCGCGACCAAGCCCCCAATCTGTCAATCCGCTGTATACTTCCGGAAATTACTTGCAAGAGGAGGCTGCCGTGAAACGTTATGTGATTGCTCTCACGATGCTCCTGGGCGTCGTCGTCTATGCGCAGCGCGGCGGCGGAGCACCGGGTGGTGGAGCTCCGGGCGGAGGCGCCCCGGCTCCGCAGGGCCAGCCACCTGCGGGGGGCGGAGGGGGACGAGGACAGACTCCCGAGCAGCAGGCGGCGGCTGCGGCGCAGGCACAGCTCGAGGTGCCCGAGAAGCAGCTTGCGTACGACGCCCTGTCGCTGCCGCTCATGCCCGACGGCCACACCATCGGTGAGACGGTTGGCGTCGCTCAGAATTCGAAGAAGCACTTGTTCGTCTATACGCGGAGCGGCAATGCCGGCCCGGCGAAAGGGGCCACCGCGGCGCAGCTCTTCGAATTCGATCAGACTGGAAAGTACGTCAAGGAGTGGGGTCCGAACATGTATGGCGCCTCGTTCGCCCACGTCGTCCGCGTCGACAAGGACGACAACGTGTGGGTGGTCGATGAAGGCTCGAACATGGTGATCAAGTTCAACCCGCAGGGGCTGGTCACGCTCGTGCTCGGCCGCAAGGCCGAAGCGATCGACTACATCGAAGGGGAGGAACGCGCTGTCCGGGCGCCTGCGGCTCCTGCCCCGGTAGCGCCCGCTGCAGCCCCAGCGGGTGGTCGAGGCGGCGCACCCGGCGGCGCTCCCGCGGCCGGCGGACGCGGAGGCGCCGGAGGCTGCGGAGGCGGCAACTTCGGTCGTCCCACCGACGTGACATGGGACACGCAGGGCAACATCTTCGTTGCTGACGGCTACACCAACTCCCGCGTCGCGAAGTTCGACAAGGATGGCGCGTTCGTGAAGTGCGTCGGCACGAGAGGGAACCAGCCGCTCCAGTTCAGCACGCCGCACACGATTGCTTCCGATGCAAAGGGCAACATCTACGTCGGCGATCGCAGCAACAGCCGCATTCAGGTACTCGACCCGGATCTGAACCTGGTCAGGATCATCAACAACGTGCGGGCACCGTGGGGCATGTGCATCACGCCACCAAACGCAAGCGGCCAGCAGTTCATCTACAGCGCGGATGCCGGCGGAAAGATCTACAAGGACGATCTCGAGGGCAAGCCGCTCGGATGGTTCGGCTCGAACGGCAAGAAAGTCGGGCAGTTCACCTGGGTGCACTCGATACACTGCACCTCGGAGAACGAGCTGTATACGGGTGAAGCGCAGAACTGGCGCGTGCAGCGCATCACGCTGAAGCCGACGGCTGGGCGGTCCTCGAGCGGCGGAGGGGCCAGGTAATCGCGCTGAATTGGGTCATTGAGTCATTCAATCATCGGGTCATTGTGGCATCTCGCCGCAATGACTCGATGATCCGATGCCAGCCTGATCTCCGCTCAACTCTTTCCTCGCGAACCCAATCGCCAGACACCCAGCGCACTCAGAACCGCTAAGCCGGTCAGGATTTGCCGCTCGGTCGTTGGATCCCACGGGTCTTCGACGGCCTTGAGCTGGAGTCGCGTCCGCATCATCCACGAGCTGGCATGAACCCTGTGGTACTCGGACTCCTCGAGATCGTGAGCCGCGACCGCATCACCGTCATCACCGAGGCCCATCGGGAGCGGTTCGGGCAGGGTCGGCAACGCACTTGTCGGATCGGCCAGCCAGCGCACGGCCTTTATCCCCAGGCTTGCGCTCTGTGCTGGCGGCCAGGCGGCGATGACGAGAAGCGCCGCGATCCAGATGACGTACCACTGAGCGCGGCTTGGGTGCCACACAGGCGCGATCAGAACACGTATCAGCGCCAAGCGCAAAGGGCCAAGCGCCACGGACTGATGGCGACAAGGACAAGGACAAAACGGCCGCGGGTTGATCGAACTGATGGGCTGGCTCGAGCCCGACCGGCACATCTTGTCGCCCCTGACCACGTCCGCGCCGAGGGGCGCCTCCTCGCGATCGCGGGCGGGACGCTTCGTCAAGGGCGAACGTCAATCAATCCAATATAGTTATGTATGAGATACATTGATTGTATTTTACTTCTGCTTGCAACTGAACGATAACAGTGTCCTCCGCTGGGCGGCCTCCCAGCCGGTTCTCTCCGGGGCATGCGTATGTTCGACGACAACGGCTCTCCACTGGGCCACCCGGGTCCGCCCGCGGCATCGGGCCTGTACGATCCCCGTCACGAGCACGACGCCTGCGGCGTCGGCTTCGTCGTGGACATCAAGGGGCGAAAATCTCACGCGATTGTGCGTCAGGCGCTCCAGGTTCTGAAGAACCTCGCTCACAGGGGCGCGTGCGGCTGCGAAACCAACACCGGCGACGGCGCCGGCATCCTGCTGCAGACACCCGACGCCTTCCTCCGCAGGGTGGCGCCGGCGCCATTGCCGCCCGCCGGCGAGTACGGTGTGGGACTCGTGTTTCTGCCCCGCGAAGCGGAGCTCCGCAACGCCATCGAGCGTCTGTTCGCCGACATCATCAGCGAAGAAGGTCAGCGGCTGATCGGCTGGCGGGACGTGCCGACCGATCACTCCCCGATCGGTCCGAGCGCGATCGCTGTCGAGCCGGTGTTCAGGCAGGTGTTCATCGGACGAGGGCAGGCGGGGCGGGCAAGCCAGGCAGGCCAGACAACGTTGTCGGGCACGATCGGAAAGTCAGGCCAGGTCGAGGACGAACGGGCGGCGTTCGAGCGCAAGCTGTACATCATCCGCAAGCGGCTCGAGCGCGCGGTCGACGAGCTGCCGCTCCCCGATCACGCGCGCAAACTCTTCTACATTGTCGGGCTCTCCTGCCAGACGCTCATCTACAAAGGGATGCTGACGGCGAGCCAGATCGAGACGATGTTTCCGGATCTCAGGGATCGGGACGTCGCCTCGGCGCTCGCGATGGTGCACCAGCGGTTCAGCACCAACACGTTCCCGTCATGGCCGCTGGCGCATCCCTACCGGTACATCGCTCACAACGGCGAAATCAACACGCTGACGGGCAACATCAACTGGATGCGCGCGCGTGAAGGACTGCTCAAGTCGGATCTGCTCGGCGATGATCTGAAGAAGGTCCTGCCGGTGATCCGCGAAGGCGGCAGCGACACGGCGACGTTCGACAACGTCCTCGAGTTCCTGGTCATGACGGGGCGCTCGCTGCCGCACGCCATCCTGATGATGATTCCGGAGCCCTGGCAGAACGACGAGAGCATGTCGCCCGAGCTCAGGGCGTTCTATGAGTACCACTCGTCGCTCATGGAGCCGTGGGACGGCCCGGCGTCGATCGCCTTCACCGACGGCACGGTGATCGGCGCGGTGCTGGACCGCAACGGCCTGCGGCCGTCACGCTACGTGGTCACGAAGGACGACATGGTCATCATGGCGTCTGAAGTCGGCGTGCTCGACATTCCGCCCGAGAACGTCGTGCTCAAGGAGCGCCTCCACCCGGGACGGATCTTCCTCGTCGACACGGCGCGCGGACGCATCGTGTCGGATGAAGAAGTGAAGCGCGAGCTTGCCTCGGCGCAGCCGTACGGCGAGTGGCTGTCGCACCTCATCAACATCGAGGATCTCGATCCGGCGCCCTATCTGCCGCCGCCGAGCCACGAGTCGGTCGTTCAGCGCCAGGAGCTGTTCGGCTACACGCACGAGGACCTGCGGCTCCTCCTCGCGCCGATGGCGACCCAGGGCGAGGAGGCGATCGGGTCCATGGGAACCGACACGTCGCTCGCGGCGCTCTCCGATCGATCGCGTCCGCTCTACGACTACTTCAAGCAGATGTTCGCGCAGGTGACCAATCCGCCGCTCGATGCGATCCGCGAAGAGCTCGTGACGTCGATGGAGTCGACGATCGGGCCGGAAGGCAACCTGCTCGACCCGCGTCCGGAGTCGTGCCGGCAGATCGCGGTCAAGTACCCGATCATCGACAACGACCAGCTCGCGAAGCTGCGCCATGTCTACGACCCGGGATTCCGGACAGCCCGGCTGCCGATGCTGTTCGACGCGAGCCGGAACGGGGCGGGACTCGAACGCGCCCTCGAAGAGCTCAAGCGCCGGGCCAGCGACGCCGTCGACGCGGGCTACACGATTCTGATCCTGTCGGATCGCGACGCCGATCGCATGCGCGCGCCGATTCCGAGTCTTCTGGCGACGGCCGGCGTCCACCATCATCTCGTTCGCCAGGGCACCCGCACGCGCTGCGCGCTCGTCGTCGAATCGGGGGATGCGCGTGAAGTGCATCACTGTGCGCTGCTCCTCGGGTACGGCGCCGGCGCGGTGAACCCGTATCTCGCCTTCGAAACGCTGGCGGACATGACCCGGCAGCACCTGCTCGTCGGCATGCCTCACGAGACAGCCGTCAAGAACTACATCAAGGCGCTCAACAAAGGCATCCTCAAGGTGATGTCCAAGATGGGCATCTCGACGCTGCAGAGTTATTGCGGCGCCCAGGTCTTCGAGGCGGTGGGCCTCGACAAGGCCCTCGTCGACAAATATTTCTCGCGCACCTCGTCGCGCATCGGCGGCATCGGCATCGATGTCGTCGCCGAAGAGGTACGCCGGCGCCACCTGAAAGCCTTCCCCGCGCGTCCGATTGGCGAGCCCGATCTGGCATGGGGCGGCGAGTATCAATGGCGCCGCGACGGCGAGTACCACCTCTTCAACCCGGAGACCGTGTTCAAGCTGCAGCACTCGACGCAAAGCGGGCAGTACGCAATTTTCAAGGAGTACACGACGCTCGTCGACGATCAGAGCCATCACCTCGCGACGCTGCGCGGGCTGCTGGAGCTGCGGAACGCGGCCACGCCGATTCCCCTCGACGAGGTCGAACCGATCGAGTCGATCGTCAAGCGGTTCGCGACGGGCGCGATGTCGTACGGCTCGATCAGCCAGGAGGCGCACGAGACCCTGGCGATCGCGATGAACCGCATCGGCGGCAAATCGAACACCGGCGAAGGCGGCGAGGATCCGGCGCGCTACAGGAAAGACCCGAACGGCGACTGGCGGCGCAGCGCCGTCAAGCAGGTGGCGTCCGCGCGATTCGGGGTGACGAGCGAGTACCTCGTCAACGCGGACGACCTGCAAATCAAGATGGCGCAGGGCGCGAAGCCCGGCGAGGGCGGGCAGCTGCCCGGTCACAAGGTGTATCCGTGGATTGCCAAGGTCCGGTACGCGACGCCTGGCGTCGGTCTGATTTCGCCGCCGCCGCACCACGACATCTATTCAATCGAAGATCTCGCGCAGCTCATCTACGACCTGAAGAACGCCAATCCTGAAGCGCGCATTCACGTGAAGCTCGTCGCGCTCGCCGGGGTCGGCACGGTCGCGGCGGGTGTCGCCAAGGCGCACGCCGACGTCGTGCTCATCTCGGGCCACGATGGCGGCACGGGCGCGTCGCCGCTCACGTCCATCAAACACGGCGGCGTGCCCTGGGAGCTCGGCCTCGCGGAAACGCAGCAGGTCCTCATGATGAACAACCTGCGCGATCGCATCACCGTGCAGGTTGACGGCCAGTTGAAGACGGGGCGCGACGTCGTGATCGCCGCGCTCATGGGGGCGGAAGAGTTCGGCTTCGCCACCGCGCCGCTCGTCGTCGCCGGCTGCATCATGATGCGTGTCTGCCACCTGAATACCTGTCCGGTCGGCGTCGCCACGCAGGATCCGGAGCTCCGGAAGAATTTCACGGGTCGTGCGGAGCACGTCGTCACCTTCTTCCGATTCATCGCGGAGCAAGTGCGCGAGTACATGGCGGCGCTCGGCTTCCGGACCATGGACGAGATGATCGGCCGCGTCGACAGGCTGAGCTTCCGCAAGGCGGTCGACCACTGGAAAGCGAAGGGGCTGGATTTCTCCGCGATTCTCCATGAGCCGGCGGTCGCAGCGGATGCGCCGCGGCGCCGGATGCGCGCTCAGGATCACGGGCTCGCCGAGGCGCTCGACAACGAGCTCATCGTCCGGTGCACGGAGGCGCTCGATCACGGGACGCCGGCGTCGCTCGACCTGCCGATCAGGAACACGAACCGCACGGTCGGGACCATGCTCGGATACCAGGTGACAAAGAGATATGGCCCCGAGGGGCTGCCGGACGACACGATCAGGCTGACGTTCACCGGATCGGCGGGCCAGAGCTTCGGGGCGTTCGTGCCGCGCGGCATCACGCTGACGCTCGAGGGAGACGCGAACGACTACATCGGCAAGGGCCTGTCGGGCGGCAAGATCATCGCGTACCCTCCGAAGCAGGCGACCTTCGTGGCGGAAGAGAACATCCTCATCGGCAACGTCGCACTCTACGGGGCGACCAGTGGCGAGGCGTACTTCCGCGGCGTCGCCGGTGAACGGTTCGCCGTGAGGAACAGCGGCGCGCACGCGGTCGTCGAGGGCGTCGGCGATCACGCCTGCGAATACATGACCGGCGGCCGTGTCGTCGTGCTCGGAAGTACGGGGCGGAATTTCGCCGCGGGCATGAGCGGCGGCGTGGCGTACGTGCTCGACAGCGCCGGCGATTTCCAGAGACGCTGCAATCAGCAGATGGTGGAGCTCGAAGCTCTCGAGATCACCGAGGACATCGCCCTCGTGTTCAGCCTGATTCGGCGACACGTCGACTGCACCGGCAGCACGCTCGGTGCCCGCGTGCTCGGTGAATGGGACCACCGCGTCCAGCAGTTCGTGAAGATCATGCCGCGCGACTACAAGCGCGTCCTGCACGCACAGGCCACGGCGGCGGCGGTCGGACGCGACGCGTCGTTCCTCGAGCTCGTCGGAGCGGCGGCCAATGGGTAAGCCCACCGGCTTCATTGAAATCGCGCGGAAAAAGTCGCCCACTCGACCGATCGAGGAACGGATCCACGACTGGAGCGAAGTGTATCTCCCGTACCCGGAGACCACTCTCCGCGATCAGGCCGCTCGATGCATGGACTGCGGCATTCCGTTCTGTCACACCGGTTGTCCCCTCGGGAACCTGATCCCCGACTGGAACGATCTCGTGTATCGCGACAGGTGGAAGGCCGCCATCGACCGGCTGCACGCGACCAACAACTTCCCGGAATTCACCGGCCGCCTGTGCCCCGCGCCGTGCGAGGGCGCCTGCGTGCTCGGCATCAACAACGACCCGGTCACGATCAAAGGCGTCGAGGTGTCGATCATCGATCGCGCGTTTGACGAAGGATGGGTCACCGCCCATCCGCCCGAAGGCCGCACCGGCCGGCGGATCGCCGTCGTCGGCTCGGGACCCGCGGGGCTGGCGGCAGCCGAACAGCTGAATCGCGGGGGCCACACGGTCACCGTGTTCGAGCGCGCGAATCGCATCGGCGGCCTGCTGCGCTACGGCATTCCCGAGTTCAAGCTGGAGAAGCGGATCCTCAATAGGCGCCTGGATCTCATGATCGCCGAAGGGGTCATGTTCCGGGTCAACGCCAACATCGGCGTCGACGTGCCGATCGAGCAGCTGCGCGTCGAGTTCGACGCGATTGTCCTCGCCGGGGGCTCCACCCGGCCCCGCGATCTGCCGGTGCCCGGCCGGGAGCTCGCCGGGATTCACTTCGCGATGGACTACCTCACGCTGCAGAACCAGCGGAACGAGGGCGACGAGGTGGAGGTCATCAGCGCGAAAAACAAGCACGTCATCATCATCGGCGGCGGCGACACGGGTGCGGACTGCCTCGGGACGGCGCATCGGCAGGGCGCGCTCAGCGTGCATCAGCTCGAGCTCCTGCCCCAGCCGCCGGAGGAACGCGCCACGTCGAATCCCTGGCCCCTCTGGCCCAATATTTTCCGCACCTCGCCGGCGCATGAAGAAGGGGGCGAGCGGCTCTACTCGATCGCGACCGAGAAATTCGCCGGAGACGCCAACGGCCGCGTGACGAGGCTGCACGCGAACAAGGTCGAGATGGCGACCAGTGGAGGCCGGCTCGAGTTCAAACCCGTGCCCGACAGCGCGCACGAGCTCAAGGCGGACCTCGTCCTGCTCGCGATGGGGTTTGTCGGGCCCGAACGCAACGGGATGCTCGAGAAGCTTGGTGTGAGGATGACCGACCGCGGGAACGTGTGGCGCGACGAGCGCTGGATGACCAGCGTCCCCGGAGTGTTCACCGCCGGCGACATGCAGCGCGGTCAGTCGCTCATCGTGTGGGCGATTGCGGAAGGCCGATCGGCCGCGCGCGGCGTCGACGAATACCTGATGGGCCGATCCGACTTGCCGGCGCCGCTGCAATAAAAACAAGCCACGAAATCACGAAACAAGACAACTCAAGGTTTCGTGTGTTTCGAGCTTTTCGTGGCTATTCAGGCCCTTTCGTGTTTTCGTGGCTCTACTTCGGAAACACCGCGAACGCCTCGATCTCGATCAGGAAGTCCGCATTCACGAGCTGCGACACCCCGACCGACGAGCGAGCGGGCTTGGTTGGATTCGCGGCCGTGCCAAACACTTCTCCGTACGCGGCCGACCAACCCGCCTGATCCATCCTGTTGTCCTTCGTGGGATCGGGCACCAGGTACGCGCGCAGGTACACGACATCCTTCATGGAGAGACCCTGAACCTGGAGCTGAGCGGCCAGTGTTTTCAGAATGCTGGCGGCCTGGGTCCTGGTATCGCCGTAGCGTTCACGCGATCCCGCCGGCGCATCGGCTTTGGCCACCGACGGCGTGGTGCCGCTCGTCCAGACAAACGCCCGGTCGGCCGGGATCACCACGCCGCTCGCAATTGCGGCAGTCGGTGTTCCATAGAAGGTGACCTGCGCCGGTGGAGCGGTCACGGGCTGCGCGAGCGTCGCGACCGGAATGAACAGCGTGACGGCAAACATGAAGAGCGGTTTCATACTGTTCCCTCTCGATGAGCTCGTGCGGGCCGGACCGAATGCGGCCGATCCTCATCAACTGCGCGCTGGACCTCATCACACTGCGGGCTGGATAAGGTCCGGCCTACGGCAGAATGGCGCCCGACTTCTACGCCGGCAATCCTTCGTCCTTCGGCTCTGGCAGCCAGAAGCTGGCCATGAAGCCGACCAGGTAGACCGAGAATCCCACCGCTGCGGCGACAAGCGCGACTTTCGTCGGGGCGTACGCGCGATCGGGCGTGACCGCGAGCGTCGCGGTCACCCAGGCGAACAACGTACCAATCATGCGGCCGCCGATGTTCGCGGCAAAGCTCTCGCCGGTACCGCGCAGGTGAACCGGGTACACGCGCGGCAGGTAGTTCCCCCAGAACGTAAACTGCGCGACGGTGAAAAAGCCTGCCAAGAAAATCAGCGGATACAACAACGTCAGGCTGGTGGTCCCCGCCCAGGCGAACACGATCGGCATGAGAATGAGCCCCGGGATCTGAAACATCCGAATCAGCTGGCCCCGATTCACGATGAGCACCGCAAGGTACGCAATCACCACGCGGCCGACCAGACCGCCGATCTCCTGCGCCTTGCTCACGCTCGACGCGACCTGCTGATTCGTGACGCCCGCCTGCGGCGGCGTGAGACCTCGCGTCATTTCGCGGACTTGGGGCAGTCCGGGAACGATCTGCGGAATCTGCTGGATCGCGCCGAACGCCGCGCCGTACGCCATCGCAAACATCAGGGTCGTCACAATCGTGGTGCGCCGCAGCGCCGGCGAAAAGAGCTCGAGAATGCTGGGGCGCCGAAGCGTCCCGGCGGCCTTCTTCTCCTGCCAGACCGGCGACTCGGGCAGAAATGGCCGGATCAGGATCAACGGAATCGCCGGCAGCACACCCGACATCAACGTATAGCGCCATGGCGCGTGCGGATCTGGAAACGTCAGCCCAAACCCGCCAATGGCCGGCAGGCTTGCCGAGTACGACACGCACCACCCGTTGACGGTGGCGACGAGCAGCCCGCCCAACGACGAGAACGCCTGCGTGTAGCCGAGCACGTTCTCGCGGCGTTTGGCCTCTGGAAACAATTCGGCGAGCCACGCGACCGCGGCCACGAACTCGACGCAGACGCCGACGAAGACGAAGCAACGCAGAACCAGCAGCATCCCGACGGACGTTGCGAACCCCGACGCGAATGCCCCCACCGCATAGATGAGGATGCTGAATGTCAGCACCCGGCGGCGACCGAAGAGGTCCGTGAGATAGCCGCCGAGGAGCCCGAAGATGCCGCCGGCAAACGCCGGAACGTAGAACAGCAGGCCGAACCAGCGCTGAAACTCGGGCGAGCCTGGCGCCGCTCCCGTCAGCTCGATGAGCGCGGGCCGCAGGATCAAGGGGAGCATCAGGATCGCGTAGGTGTCGTACGCGAAACCGATGGCGGCGATGCCGCAAATGACCCACTGAATCGGCGTGAGAGCGGTTTTGGGGGACATTGGGTCAGGGAATAGGGATTGGTGATTAGGGATTAGGGATTAGGGATTAGGGTTAGGGATTGGTTAGGAGCCTGCACCGGCAGAAGGATAAACCGGGTCGTTGGAGAAATAGCGGGAAATCGTCCGGGGGCCCGGGCACGAACCGGCCGTGAGGGATGAGACCACGATCAACAAAAGGCCCGAAATCAGGGTCATCGGCACCACCGGAAGAAAGCCCAATACCGTCGTCCCCGCCGCGATGCGTGTCACGACCTCGACGCCAAACGGCGTCCACACAGGGATGCCGGCGCCCGTCGCGGGAGGCGGGATGGTCTGTTGAATGTAGGCGACGGCCATCACGGCGGCGGCCGTCCAGATGGCACTCGCGAGCGCTCCCCATTTCGTGCTGCGACGCCAGAAGAGCGCCGCGACAAGGAGCGGCGAGAGCGCCGAGTAACCGGCGAACGCATACTGGGTGGCGACATCGAAGATCGACTGCGGCACGCGCAGGGCGATCGCATACGCCACGCAGGTGATCAAGACGACGAACAGGCGCCCCATCTGTACCTGAGCCGCTTGCCCGAACCTGGCGGCCCCGCCGTAGAAAGCAAACACGTCTTCAGTGAACATCGTGGACAGCGCGAGAATCTGCGAATCGCTGGCCATCACCGCCGCCATCACACACGCACCGAGCAGCGACGCCAGCCACAGCGGCGCGTAGCCTTCAACCAGCCGAAGAATCACGTCATCTCCCGTTGCCTGGGCGCGAAGGCGCGCGCGATCTTCGGGCGCCTGCGCGGGACCCGCCTCGGCGAGCTCGGTGCGAGCCTCGAGCTTGGACGCGATCGCCGGCACCTCCCGGGCCGCGTTGGCCGCGACGCCGAGAAAGACCGACGGCAGCCAGATCGCGAGCATGCACAGCGGGTACAGCACGACGGTCTTCCGAAAGTGTCCCAGCCGGCGCGCCGTCAGACAGAAGATGCCGATGTGCGGGAAGGCGATCGAGGAAAGCGGAATGAACGTGTAGCTGAAGAAATAGAGCGGCGACACGCGCGCTCGCGTCAAGAGAGGCGCTGTCGACGGAGATTGCAGGAGCGATTCCATCGCCGATCTGAACCCGCCCATGCCGGCGCCGATCACCGTGACCGCGATGGCCCCGAACAACAGAAACAGAATCGTCTGGAACGTGTTGACCCAGGCCGTGCCTCGCATGCCGCCGAAGCAGACGTAGCCCATCACGACGAGCGAGACGATCGCGCCGCCCAGCCAGAACGGCACCCGGCCGTTGCTGACCGTCGCCAGGGTCGTGCCGCCTCCCATCACCGCGATGATGATGTAGGGAATCAACAGCACGGCCTGCACGACGAAGATGACCGTCCCGATGTGCCCGCACTCCCATCTGTCGCGGAACATCTGGACGGGCGTCATGAATCCGTGCCGCCGTCCGAGCGCCCACAGGCGCGTGCCGATGACGAACAGGGCAACAGGAATGATCAGTGCCGACGAGGACGCCATCAGACCGTAAGTGACGATGCCGTTGGCAAACGCATGGCCGGAGGCGCCGAGAATCGAGAACGCCGTCATGTTGGCGCCAAACAGCGAGAGCAGGAACACGGCGGGGCCGAGCGACCGCCCCGCGAGGAAGTAATCTTCGGCGTCGCGGCTGCCCCGCGATCTGCGAAACGCAAAGATGCCGATGTAGAGCGCCACCGCCAGGTACGCGAAGACGACGGCGGCTGGAATCATGCTTTCGACGTCGGCCTGGTCGCAGGCGAAAGCTCGAGCTCAGGTGTCGCCGCAGGCCCGGGCTCTAGCTCGGGCGTGCTCGTCTGCGTGCTCTCGAGGTGAGCAGGCCAGAGGCGTCCGACGAGCAGCCACATGAGCGCGGCTGTGGCCAGCGTGTATGCCACATGATAGAGGAGGCCGATCGGCAGAACGCCGAAGACGAGCGGACGAGCGGTGCGCCAGAACCAGAAGTCCTGGTGCAGGACGTAGAGGGTGGCCACGAGGATCGCGGCGACGAGGGGGCGCACGGTCAGCCGACGGTACTACGGGTTGCGGCCGCGCTCAAGTAGGCCCGCTCCTCGTAGGCCCGAGCTTCAGCTCGGGCGTCCGCGCCGATCTCGAGCCCGCGGGCCTACGGCGCGCGGTAGATCACGTCTTCTCGAAACGCGCCCCCAATCGCCATGATCCCAAATCCGGTTGAGATTCCGACGACATAGCCCCCCGCCGCGCCAAGAGTGGCACCCAGAGCCTTGTGGTGTGCGAACTGACGGTGCCCGAGCATTCCTCCGCCCACGATCCCGGCGATTGCTCCGCCG
Source organism: Acidobacteriota bacterium (assembly GCA_023265155.1). Taxonomy (GTDB): domain Bacteria; phylum Acidobacteriota; class Vicinamibacteria; order Vicinamibacterales; family CAVVIG01; genus JBGOTP01. Next base: position 6,952 of record JAHFUL010000036.1, on the reverse strand, counting down.
AGGGCGAAGAGTCCTCCGAAATTTCCCATGAACGTGCTGCCAGCCTGTCCCGGATAGGCCCTGATCTCGGTGATCTCGTGGGTCGCGAACCTCTCGACCAAGCGCTCGAGTGTGGTCGCCTTCTGTCCACCGACAAACACACCCTCGGGATCCACCCGCACGTTCCCATCCACAAACACTTCAGGCTGCTGACTGATCGCAAAGTACGCGGGCTGGCGCGAGGCGAGACCCAGCAGGACCCGCCTCACGTCGTACGGGAGGGCGGGATCGACGAAGTTCAGGACGGTTATCTCTGCGTCGTCGGCCGCTACAACATATCTCGAGAAGTACTTCACACCCTGGACGGTCACGATCACCTTTGTGCCGGCCGCGAGTGTGCGCACGCGTGACCAGTCTGATCGACCTGATGAGGCTACTTGGCTGTTTCCGACTGGGTGCGAGAATCGGTTGTTCTCGGCGAACCGTTCGGCCTCGCGCGTGATGGCGCGCGCGAGGTCGAACTTCTCCGTTGCCGGCTGAGCGTTGAGGGGAATCGTCAAGGCGATGAGCAAGACCGACAGGGTCCGCTTCATCTCAGAAGCTCCAGGCGAAGCTGACAACTGGAAACACCACCGTCTCGTCGACCAACGGTACTACAAGGGACAGATCGGCGGAGAGACGCTCGCCCAGAAAGCGCACGCCGCCACTAACGAATCCCCTTACGCTGCCACGCCAGAACCAGTTCTCGGTGATCCACTTGATCCGACGGCTCGAGCGGTGCTCGCCGCCGATCATGAGAATGGCGGACCGATTGTCGCCGCTGTACGCATAGCCCAGCCCGATCGTGGCGGCCTTGTTATCCGATCCAAGCGTCGTCACACCGTAGGCAATTCCGGCGTTGAGGTCCTCGACCCCCGTGATGTGGATCACCCCGGCGGCAACCTGGGCGTTCTTGCGGGCGATGAGCTGCAGTTTCGGTGTGAACCACACGGGGTGTGCGTCGCCAGTGAAGATGAGAGGCGAACCGGCGCCGAGCGACAGACGATCTGTGAGGCCGACCTGCACGAACGGTAAAACGTAGTAGAAGCCGACATACCCCTCGCCCCGCCGCAGGCTCCGGGCGGTAGGCGCGAACATCAGCCGCGTGTTGTGCGAATCCTCGGTGAGAAACTCACCCGCGACGATGGTGCCGCTGACGATCCTGAGATCGGCGATGTTGGTCTGCGGTACCGTAATCACGACGCCGGCGACGCTCCGGAACACGAGGGAGTCGGGCTCGATCGATTCGACCTGCCCGAAAATCTGCGATCCATCTGAGAGCGTCAGCCGCTGAATCTCACCGGCGGCCGGAACATGGACGTCCACCTGTCGTCCGGCCTGGACAGCCGCACCTGGCGAGGTGGTGAAGTTGGTCTGTGCGTCCGCGGGTGATCCCCAGATCACCACCAGGACCAGGACGACGAGGACCAGAGAAGACAGATTCTTCATCGAGTTATCCATCCTTATGACCGCGCTGAATGATTGTACGGCGTCACCGGCCGCGCGGTGCCGAGCGTGCTGGCGTAGACGTGCTCGCCAGCGGGATTCCATCGGTTCGCCGGCAGGCGCGAGGCGAGCCCGAGCGGGACCCGCCTCGCGGCTTCACTCTCACCACCGCCTCATGTTGAAGCCGGTGAGGAAGCTCACGCGAACACCTGATTTCGAAGGGACCATGGCAATGTTCACCGGGATATTGAGCGCGCCGGCGCGGAACGTGGTTCCGGCGGCGATGGCCAGGCCGACGCCGAGCGGGTTGATGTTGGGACCGATGCCGATCTCGGCGCCTTCCTTGGTCCGAAGGCCAGCCAGCCAGGTCACACTGGGCAGCGCGACACCCTGATCGAGACCTCCGAGCAGCACGACCCATTCGTTCAGTGCCGTGAGCCCGCTTGGGCCAGCATAGAAGCGCTTCTCGAACTGCCAGCCGAACTGAGTGATGACGCGACCGACCTCGATGTCGTGCTCGGCGAGCGTGTCGAGGATCGTCTGATTCAGAAAGGTCATGCCGAAACGAGGTCCGGAGAGACTGACGGGGCCCAAACCATGGGGCACCACTGTCTGGGCGCGGGCCGTCGTGGCCAGCGTGAGTGTGAGAGCGACCGCGAGCAGCATTGAGCGAGACGCAAATCCTGAAAACATATCCAACCTCCTGTCCACAGACAGTAGGCGGTCAGGAGATCAGAAGTCGTGAAGGTGGGATGAGGAAAGGCTGAACTTAAGCTGAATGTTCTCCGACAGCCTGGCTCTGAGAATCTCCAGCATCGCCAGGTTCGTGTCGCGATCCTTGACCGCAATTCTCACCGCCCGGGCGTCCAGGCTGAGGCCCATGCTGGCCACGTCTCTGATGAACATCCCGCGTTCGCGCAGTTGCTTCACGAGAATGGGAGCATCCGGCAGCTTCGATGGAAGGCGGCACAGGAGAAAGTTGGCCGACGACGGAACAACGTCGAAGCCGAGTCCGGTCAGCCCTTCCGCGAGCTCGCTTCGGAGGCCGTGCGTCTCTGCCCATCGAGCACGGTAGTAATCGATGGCGTTCAGCGCTTCGCATGCCGCGATTTGCGCCGGCAGACTCACCGACCAGGGCGGACAGAACGGTTCGAGCGCACCGATCATGGAGGGAGGACCGCAGAGATAGGCGGCACGAACACCGGAGAGCGCATAGGCCTTCGACATCGACTTGCAGACGACGACGTTGGTAGACGAGGCGGCGCAGGCCTCGACCGATTCGCCGGCCCCCGCGTACTCGATGTAGGTCTCATCGATCCACCATCTCGTCGTCTTCGGCGCTTTTGCGATCGCCTGAAGCAGGTCCTCGCGCGCGATCCGGCGCCCTGTCGGGCTGTTGGGATTGACGAGCACCACCCACACGTAGCCGCGCGCCACTTGTGTCCCCAGCTCGTCCAGGTCCACGTCGTAGTTCCGCTCCCTGCGAAGCGTGAGCCGATCGACGGGAGCGCCGATCACTTGATCGAGCACGTGGGCGTACTCCCCATACATCGGATCCAGAATGAGCACTCGCCCTGCCGCAGAGGGACCCGCTCGCAAGAGAGAGACGTCCGCGCTCGCCGCTGGCGCGATCCACTGCCTCAGCCCGGCGTAGATCAGGTCCGACGATCCTGCGCCGGGCAGGATGCAGGCTTCGTCCACGCCCCGTGCGCGCGCGATGGCGCGGCGCATGCCGGAGGCGCTCGTGGGCGGCGACGTTTTGATCGCAAAGGGAAGGTACTCTGCCAGCTTGTGCACAACCGCCGGCGCCGGGTCGAACCAGGCGTCCAGCACGTCGGCGTTGATCACCGAGTCCTTCTTCCCCAGTGTTTCGAACTCCTCGCCGATGGCCTCGAAGAACGCGCCGCCGTGAAAACAGGTCCGGGTGCGGAATGGCGCGACACCCAACTGCCAGTCAATGCTTCCTTCCAGGCGCGATACGATGCGCTCGAACCGAGCGACACGATCCCGCAGCTCGCGGACTTGCGCGGTCATCAACTCATAGGTCACCATGCCGGACCTCGCTTGCAAGCCCACACTTCTGAAGCCGACCTGCTGGTACATTTTGAGGACCTCGAGCCGTCCGATCGCGGCGACCGTCCTGGCGCCAAAGACCTCCAAATACCGGAGGGCCCCGTACATCAGCAGAAAGGCCAGGGGCGTGCCCCGATGGGCGCGCCGCACCGTGAGCAGGCGTACTTCGTACAGGGCGTCATCGACGGTGATCGGCAGCGCTTCACGCGGAAAGTACTTGTCCAGCGAATAACCGGTTGAGTTGGGTGGCGTGATGGAGACGAAGCCAAGCGTCTCGTCCCTGTCCTTGGCGATGAGGTAGGTGTTGACAGTGTCGAGCCTGTCAGTGAGCCGGCCCGTCGCGTGATCCGGGTGCTGCCTGAGCTCGCACGCGTAGATCTCGTGACGGATTGCGTAGATGGACTCGCGGTCGCGCTCGTCCGCGAGTGAGATCGTGATGTTCACAGGCCGCCTCAGAGCTCGAGCCCCATCCCAAGTCCGATCATCCAATGAGAGAAGTGAAGCGGCGTTGCACCGCAGAGCTCGCGGAGCACGCGAAGCATTTCTGGTTTTGCAGATTCAGCGGGTTCTGCGATTCGCGTGTTCCAGGCCGCACGGCAAACGTTAGATGGAGTAGTTCTGCCGAGTCGTGAAGAGAGGCGGAAAAACGGCTGAAGAAACTCTGAGCGCTGGACACTAGGCGGCGCGTTCGGCCAGTCGCTGCAGGACGGACTGGAATGCAGGCTCGGCGTGAAGGGACATGAAGAAGGGCTCAACCGGAATCGTCCACCCTGCGTAGCCCGGTGGCGCGGCAATGAGCATCTGATGCAGAGCGGCAGTGGCCTCTGCCGGACGACCGCAGGCCATATGCCAGAACGCGGCTGCGATCTCGGCCTCGACGCCGCGCCCGCCTGCGCGCAGCGCCCCGATCGTCTCCGCCGCCCGCGCGATCACGGCGTCACGTTGCTTGGTGAGTCCCTTTTGCCGGCACGCGTCAGCCAGCCCGAACAAGGATCGCACGTGATCGGGGTACGCCTCGAGAGCCCGGTTGAACATCGCCGCGGCTCCGTCGGCATCGCCGGTGGTCAGGAGCACGAATCCATGTCCGTCGTACGCATTGGTCGCGAACTCCGCGGCATAGAGCCCGCCGCCTCCCGTCGTCAGCTCCCGATCGAACTCGACGCGAGCCTCAGTGGCTGCACCGCGCGCGAGGTGCGTGAGGCCGAGCAGCCAGTGCAGTCCCTTGGCGGGATACCGGTCGCCTCCACCCTCCAGACGATCCTGAAACGGCACGCCCTTCTGAAGCGCCTGCACGGCCGCGTCGAAATCGTTTCGCGCGAGGTACACCATGGCCATGCCGTAGTACGCATAGGCGAACTCCGGATACAGTGCGAGAACGCGTGCGAATGCCAGGATGCGCTCACGTCCCCACGCCGCGATCGCCAGCCGGCAGTGATTGCGCCAGCTGCCGGGCTCGAGGGCGACCGATCGACGGCCGGCCATCACCGCTTCCTGCGTGCGCCACGCCGCGGTGAGCATCATGGCCAGCGCGGCGTGCGCCTCGGAGAGGTCGGGGTCGAGATCGATCGCGTGGTGGGCGTCGGCGATCGCGGCCGTCAACTGGACGGCGTCGGGGCGATTGCGCGCGCGGGACGCTTCGAACAGCCAGAATCGCGCGTGCGCGAGACCCACATAGGGCGGCGCGTAGCGCGAATCGAGCGCGATCGCGCGCTCGAAGTCGCGAATGGCCGCGGGCACTTCGGCGGGATCCATGCGCTCCAGCTTCAGCCGCCCCTCCGTGAACGAGCGGTACGCCTCCAGGCTGGACGTCTCCCGCACGCCGGCACGAGCGATCGCCGGAACCGATGGCTCTTCCCCAGGGCGCGGGGACGCGGATCGTTCACGGCCGGCAACGGTTTCAACGGTTTGAACAGTTTCTACAGGGGCGATGAAACGATAGCCGCGCCGCGGAACGGTCTGGATGTAGCGCGGCGACATGGGGTCGTCGCCGAGAGCCTGGCGGAGATCGGACACCACCTGCGTCAAGGCGTTGTCCGTCACGGCGATGTCGGGCCAGAGCGCGCGCATGATCTCGTCCTTCGAAACCATCGCCGCCGGCCGCGTCACGAGCAGCTCCAGCAGGTCGAACGCCTTGGGCGCAAGCGGAACGGGGACCTCGTCGCGATAGAGTCTGAACGCGCCAGGGTCGAGCCGGAATGGAGTGAAGCGGTGAACGATTCCCGCAGGAAGCACGCTCATGGGCAGCAGGACGCGTGCAGTATACTCCGCGATCATGGGGCCATCTGATGCTCATACCGTTGGCAATCCTTCCGAACCTGCGACCGCGGCTCGCGAGGCCCTTGATATCTCGGTGCGCCACATCGTCGCCTGGCATTTCGACCCGGCTACGGGCTCTCCTTTCTGGCTGGATTTCGCGGCGAAGCTCGGTTGGGATCCCCGGCGCGAGATCGGCGGGTTTCGAGACCTCGCGCGCTTCGGCCTGTTTGAAGACGAATGGCTCCGCGGCGGTCCGGTGCAACGCTGGATCCCCAAGGGATGCGCCGGCAAACCCGTCTACGTGTTCGAAACTGGAGGAACCACCGGCACGCCGAAAACGCGCGTGGCCTTCGACGACTTCCGGACCGATTACGAGCTCTTCAGCGCCACGCTGCCCGACAAGTATTTTCCGAAGGGCGCCAACTGGCTGATGCTGGGGCCTTCAGGACCGAGACGCTTGAGGCTGGCCGTCGAGCACCTCGCGCAATACCGCGGCGGCATCTGCTTCTGCGTGGACCTCGATCCGCGATGGGTCATCAAACTGATCAAGAAGGGCTGGAGCGAGCACCTCGAGGCCTACAAAGCGCACGTCATCGATCAGGCGGTCACCATTCTGCAGGCGGGCCACGACATCCGCTGCATGTTCACGACGCCGAAGCTCCTGGAGGCGCTGGCGCTGCGGCTGGAGTCGATGGGCACGAGCATCCGCAGGATGGGCATCAGCGGGATCTTCTCCGGAGGCACGGAGTTCACGCCGCAGTGGAACCGCTTTGCCCACGAGGAGCTGCTCGACGGCGTCTATATGACGCCCACATACGGCAACACACTGATGGGCCTCGCGGCGAGCGCGCCGAGCGGACCCGCGCAGAACTACAAGATCACCTATTACGCGCCCCAACCCCGCGCGGTCATTCAAGTCGTCGATTTCGAAGACCCCGGCCGCGTGGTCGAGTACGGACAGTCGGGCCGCGTGAAGCTCACGACGCTGACGAAGGAATTCTTCGTCCCTGGCTTCCTCGAGCGTGACGAAGGCGAGCGCGAGCCGCCCTGCGAGGCCTATCCGTGGGACGGGATCAGCGGCGTAAAGCCGTACCGCGGCGTCGCACAGTCGACGACCGTCGGCGTGTACTGAGGAACGACGGCAGGACTGAAGTCCCGC
>JAHFUL010000035.1:12690-26473 GCA_023265155.1 Acidobacteriota bacterium | reverse complement strand
GCCCGAACGGATCCGGCAAGAGCACGACAGTCAACCTCGTCGTCGGATTGCTCGAGCCGACCGCGGGGTCGATCACGCTCGACGGAATCAGTCTCTCGGATAATCCAGTCGAGTACAAGCGACGCATCGGCTACGTGCCAGAAGAACCGTTCCTGTACACGCACCTCACCGCGGCAGAGTATCTGACGCTCGTCGGCCGTCTGCGCGGCATCAGCCAGAGTCTATTGCAGAGCAAGATTTCCAGACTGCTGACTCTCTTTCAGCTCTACGACAGCCGATACCGGACCTTGAATGCGTACTCCAAGGGCATGCGGCAGCGCGTGCTCCTCGCGGCGGCCCTCCTGCACAACCCCGACCAGCTCGTCCTCGATGAGCCGTTCTCCGGCCTCGACGTGAATGCGGGCCTTCTCTTCCGCGCGCTGCTGACGCTGCTCGCCGCTGACGGCCGCATGATTCTCTTCAGCACCCACCGCTTCGACATGGTGGAGAAGCTCTGCTCGCGAGTGGTGATCCTGTCGGCGGGCCGCCTCGTCGCCGAGCGCCGGCTCGCCGATGTTCAGAGCGTCGGACCCGATTCCCTCGAGGACACCTTCGTGCGCGTCACGCAGCAGGCCGACTACACGCCGGTCGCCCGCGACATTCTCGACGTCATCGTCGCCGCATGAAAGACCACCCCGTCTACCGATTGACCCGGCATTTCTTCAACGGGCTGTTCGACCTGGGCTTTCTGAGCGATGACGGCACGGAAGCATTCGAGCGGATGATCATCGGCATCTGTGCACTGTTCTTCTCATTCGGGCTGCTATTGGTACGCGTGTTCATGGCCACGTACGCCAACCTGAGGGCGCACGATACACCGGACCTCTATCGCCAGGCAGTGCTCGGCGCAGAAGCCTTCATCATGGCGCTGCCGATGTGGATCGTCGCCTTCGTCACGATCCTCGTTGGTCATGCGCTGTTCCCGGATGAAACCGACTTCAGGGTGCTGATGGCTCTTCCTGTAACCGAGCGCCTGATCTTCGGTGCGAAGCTGCTGGCCCTGGCGCTTTTCACGGGCCTCTTCATTGTCGCCACCCATATTGCGTTGACCCCGTTGTTTCTGGTGATCTCGATGGGACGATGGGCCGAGCACGCCTTTGTATTGCGGGCGGCCGCGTTCGCCTCTGCGAGCCTTGGGGCCTCCGTGTTTGCGGTCCTGTCCGTGACGGCGGCAAATGGCCTCCTCGTCTTGTGCCTCCCTCGCGAGCGGCTGATGGGGGCCTCAGCGGCACTGCGAAGCGCGATGCTGTGCGTGCTCGTCATGGCGTTGCCCTTTGTCGGACGCCTTCCGGCGCAAGGCCCACGGTTCGCGAGCGGCTCGGCGTGGCTCTATATCGCCCCTCCTGCGTGGTTTGTCGGCCTCGAACAGCTCCTGCTCGGACATACCGGCTCGTACGTCACACATCTCGCCGGGCTTGCACTCGCTGCGCTCGCGCTCGCGATGGTGACGTCGGCGGGCGCCTTCGCGGTCCTGTACAGGCATTTTGATCGCGTGATGGTACGGCCGGCAGAAGGATCGGCGCCGCGCATGCGCCGCATCTCGCGTTGGCGTCCACGATGGCGCGGCCAAACCGAAGGCGCGTATGCCGCGATTCGGAGCTTCACCGGAATCACGTTCCGACGAAGCGTGTTGCATCAAGGCGTGCTCGTGTGCGTGTCAGCGGCAGGGTTCGGGCTGGTCCTGAACGTCCTGATGATGGCGGGACTGGAAGGTTGGATGCGAAACGGTGGAGCGGCTCCAGCTGGACTCGTCAGCGCCTTGATCTGGGTACCGTTTGCCCTGATTTTCACGATCAGCACGGCCGTGCGGCGCTAATCCTTCCAATCGAGCAGCGTGCGAATTGGGTATTCAGGCTCACCGAACAGGACGCGCACCGAGCCGATCAGCTCCGGGCCGCATTTCACGCCGTCGTGAGGCTCGGAGTGGCAGTTCCGGTCGCGGTGGTCCTGCCGCTACAATGGCTGGCGCTCGGACCGCGCGCACTCGTGGCGCTGATGGTGACCTGCCTCTGCGGATGGCTCCTTGCGGAAATCCTCATGAAGGACTGGGCACGGATTCCCTTCACGTGCTCCTATATTCCCGGCAAGCGGTTCGTGCCGCAGTCGCTTCTGATTGCCGTCGTGGCATTCATTCTGTTCACGTCGATCGGCGCGGTGGTGGCGGGCGTCAGCGCCACGGGCCGGCGGAGTGCGCTGGTGCCCAACGCGATGGTGGCCGGAGCGGCGCTCGTGGCACGAACGCAGCGGCTGCGCAAGTGGAACGAGACGCCACTCGAATTCGAGGATCAGCCGCCGACTGAAATACATCCACTCAAGCTCTCGCCAGATTGAACATCTCCAGGCCTGACGTCTGCGCGACGAAGGAGGGCACCAGAGCCCGCGTGAGGCTTGTGAAGCCGTTTTCGCATGCTCCTAGTCGGTTCATAGCGACCTCATCAGGAACAGCCCCGCCAGCACCACCGCAGCGACCACGAGCGAAACAGTCACAAGCTTCAGGCGCTTGCGCCGGGCCTCCTCCGCGAGCCGGAGCTCCACGATGTTCGCCCACAGCGCCTTGTCCAGCTGCAGGTCGGACGTCGCTCCCGCCGCCGGCTGCGCCGGTCCCTGCCGCACGGGCTCGACCGGCGCCAGGAACCGGTAGCCCCGCTTGGGGACGGTCTGTATGTAACGCGGCCGCTCGGCGTCGTCGTCGAGCGCTTCCCGCACCTGCTTGATCGCGAAGTTGACTCCCTGTTCGAAGTCAACGAAGGTGTCGTTTTTCCACAGGACCGCCCGAATCTGGTCGCGCGTGACCAGGTGGCCCGCCTCAGCGACGAGCAGTCGCAGCAGCTTGAAAGGCTGTGGCTGCATTCGAATAGTGAGGCCGTTTCGTCGAAGTTGTTCCGCTTGAGGGTCCAACTCGAACACGCCGAACCGCAAGATCGTCGTCGGCTGGCCGCTCATCGTCCCTTCGAAAGTGTTCTCTGACATGGGGTTTACGATCTCAGCACGAACTCTGCGCGCGCAAACGCTCCGCAAATGCCGTACGCCCGCCTGTCCGCGTATACACGCCAGAAGGAGTTGAAAGACACCGGGGGCCGGAACCCCCGGGACCCAACCCAGACAGAGGCAAATATGACAGCCATGGAGCCAATGACCCCCCAATCACCCGACAGTTTGCCAGTTCGGCGGTGGCGCACGAGCGATCTCGAGGCAGAAATCGGCCTTGCGGCCCGCTACCGGGCACGTGTCCTCATCACGGCGCCGGTGGATCGCGCCCTCCCCATCGTACAAGCGATTGCTGCCCGCCACCACGGCGGCGTGAATCACGAAATCATCAGCTGCGACGCTGAGGACGCGGACCGCGTCATCCCCGCAGTCAAGGATCGGGCAGGAAAGATCGGAAAGGACCGCAGCCCGATTCTCTGGGTCAAAGACCCACACCGTTTCAGTACGGCGCAGCAGGCAATCCTTCTGCAGCTCATCGACGACACGTCGCGGCAGCCCACCCGAATCCCGCGTGTCATCGCTTCGTCGAACGTCGATCTGTTCGACCGGGTCAGGAACGGCAGCTTCGACGCGCGGCTGTTCTATCTCATCAACTCAATCCACATCGTCGTGACGCCGACGAATGCGTGGCGGACAGGAGAGCGTGACGCCTGCGCCGCCCGATGACGACGGGCAGGCAAAGTGCGTGTTATGAGGTCCGGCCGCTCAGCTTTGAGCCATCCGCGACCTCGAAGCGATCGCTGATGTCCGCGGGAATGTCTCTCGCCCGCAGGGGCTCACCGGCCTGGCGTCGAACGCAGATGATCGTCAGCGATCCTTCGGCCAGCACCTCGCCGTCCTTGCGGAGCACCGCGCTGTAGCGAATCGTCTTCGCCGTCTTCGCCGCCACGCTCAGATGCACGTCAAACTCGTCCTCGAACCGCAACGGCTTGCGGTACTCGAAGGATGCGGCGACGCGCGGAAATCCAATGCTCGGGTCGCGTCCGGAAATGGTCAGGCCGGCCGCGCGCCAGAGGGCGTGCTCGGCTTCCTCGACGTACTTGAAGAAATTGCTGAAGTGAACGATGCCGGAGGCGTCGGTTTCAGGGAAGGTCACGCGGCGGTGGTGGACAATCTCGCTAAGAGCCATGACATTTCAGAGCGCAGACTGAACTCTGAAATCCAATCTGAAGTCTGCAATCTGCAATCTGCAATCTCAGGTGTACCTGACAGAGGTATGCTCGGGCTTGAAAAACCGCGGCAGGAGGCTGTCGACCCGCAAGAGGCCCGCACGCGTCAACGAGACGCGATCGTTTTCCTCGGTCAGCAAATCATCCTGCGCGAGCGTATCGAGCTGGTGACGATAACGCTCGAGCACGTTGACGCCGTACTTTCGATCGAAGTACGAAGGGCGGATCGATCCCAGTTTCAACTGCAGGACGAATTCCCGGATGAACTTCTCCTCGTCGGTCGGACGGAGTGCTCGGGCAAGCGGCAGCACGCCCGCCTCGATGCTGGCCGTGTACGCCTCGTTGGTGTCGAAATTCTGCACGTGGACACCGTTCACGTACCCGAACGAGGCGACACCGAGACCCACCATGTCGGCTCCTTGCCATAGCCGGTCGCGGTAGATGAACTTCGTCGACGGATTCTTCACAGCCGTGTACGCGGACCCGATGATGTAGCCGGCGGCTTCGAGCGCGTCGAACGCCTCGGCGACCCAGCGTCGCTTGGTGGACCAGTTCGCCACCGACCCGTCGACGCCGGGGATGCTCGCAACCGGCTCGCCCCCCTTCAGCAGGTTTCTGCTGATCGTGGTGTTGAACGGCAGCTCCATCTGATAGATGGTGACGCTGTCGGGCGCCATCTCGATGGTTTTCTGCACGCACACGCGCCAATTCTCGTTGGTCTCGCCGACCATGCCCGCAATCAGGTCGATGTTGATCTGCGGAAACGCGAGCGACCGCGCAAACGCGTACGCCTTGCCGATCTCCGGCGATCGATGCGCGCGCCCATTCGCTTCGAGGATCGCATCGTCGAAATTCTCGACGCCGAGGCTGAGCCGCGTCACGCCGAGGCCGCGAATCGCCGCGAGCTTGCTTTCGGTCAGCGTGCCGGGCTCGCATTCGAAGGTCACCTCGTCCGCTGAGCGCCACGAGCTGACGGCGTCGAGCCGCGAGACGAGCGACTGGAGCTGACGGACCGAGAGGTAGGACGGCGTGCCTCCGCCGAAATAGACGAACCTCAGCGGCCGGCCCGCAATCGCGGGCTGTTCGTTATAGAGCTCCCACTCGCGCGCCAGGACATCGAGGTAGCCCTGCACCTCGGACGCGTTCTTGTCGGTGTAGACGCGGAAGTAACAGAAGTGACAGCGTTTGCGGCAGAACGGAATGTGCAGATACAGCCCGAGCGGGACCTCGTCCAGCGAGCCAGGCGGCAGGGCGAGCGCGGGACGCGCGACCCCTTCAACGCCTTGCTTCGTCCAGGTGGAGAACGGGGGGTAATTGGCGACGAAGTAACTGCCAACTTCGGTGCGGTCGGGTGTCGTCGCCGCTGTCGAGGAATCATTCATGGTGGACTGACGGTCCGGGTATCGGGCTGCGACGGTTCGACTAAGGCCGGACACTACTGCGAATACCGCAACGTCTTATACTAGCATTCCACCATGTTGCAGCTTTCCGTGCTCCGCTGGGGCCAGCCGTACGCGAGTCTCGACGTGGACGAGCTCAAGCACTTCTCCACCGGCGAGCCCATCGCGACCGTCGGGCGCGCGAACGGCGGCCTGATCCAGCGTGACATGCGGAAGGCGCCGCGCGCGCGAGGCGTTCTGCGAGAGATCCCGATCGCCGAGCTCGTCCAGCGGGTCGCCCGCGCGGGCGAGCTGTACGCCAGCGCCGAGCTGCCCATGGGCGACGGCTCGCAGACCCCCGACGCCTTCGTGCGCGCGCAATCGGGCACCACCGGCCTGCCCGAGCGCCTGTGCCGGGCGAACATGAAGAAGAACATGTTCGTGCTCGCGGAGATGGGCAGCATCCTGCGGTCGCTGACGCGCGGACTCGATTTCAGCGTCCTCTCCGAGGGGTTCGGCGAGGAACGCGGTGTGCCGATCAGTTTTCAGGCCGAGAGTCCGGCGCTTGGCCTCGTGCTGCCGTCCAATTCACCCGGTGTGCACACGCTCTGGCTGCCCATCATCCCGATGCAGATCGGCCTCGTGCTGAAGCCGGGACCGCAGGAGCCCTGGACGCCGTTCCGCATGGCCGAAGCGTTCTTCCAGGCCGGGATTCCCCGCGAATCGATTTCCATCTATCCGGGCGAAGGGGATGTGGGCGCTGCCGTGCTCGACGGTTGCAGCCGCAGCCTGATCTTCGGCGGCACTGCCACGGTCGATCGCTACCGCGGCAACCCCAGAGTGCAGGCGCACGGCCCGGGGTTCTCGAAGATTCTCCTCGGCGACGATCAGGTCGATCACTGGGAGCAGTACCTCGACCTGATGGTCGACAGCGTGTTCGCGAACAGCGGTCGTGGCTGCATCAACTGTTCGGGCATCTGGGCCAGCCGTCACACGCGCGAGATTGCGGACGCGCTGGCCGAGCGGCTCGCGAGCGTCCGCCCGCTGCCCCCGGACGATCCCGAATCGAGCCTGGCGGCCTTCACGATTCCCGGCGCTGCCGCCGCGATCTCTCAGGCGATTGACGTCGACCTGCAGGCGGGCGGCGCGATCGACATCACGGCCACGCACCGCGATGGCGGCCGCGTGGCGAAGCTCGGACAGGCGGACTATCTGCTGCCGACCATCGTGCACTGCGAGTCGCCCGACGTGGCTATCGCGAAGAAGGAGTACATGTTCCCGTTCTCGACCGTGGTCGAGTGTCCGGAAGACAAGATGCTCGCCTCCATGGGGTCCACGCTGGTCTGCAGCGCCATCACCTGCCGCCCGGAGCTTCGGCGCGCCCTTGTGGACGCGGTTCACATCGATCGGCTGAATCTTGGTCCGGTGCCGACCGTTCAACTCAACTGGCTGCAGCCTCACGAAGGCAACATCGTCGAGTTCCTCTTCCGCGCGCGCGCCTTCCAGTCCGCGCCACTGCAGTAGCCGGACGGAAAGGACTCGCGCCGGCGCTCTCAACTCGCTACAGTAGGGCCAATCTCCGCGATTTCTTGCAGGCCCGGGACCAGCGATGTTCGAAGGCCGTCAATTCTCCCGCTACCGCATCCTGAAACAACTCGGCGCCGGCGGCATGGGCGTCGTCTACGAGGCGGAGGATCTGACACTCGGCCGCCATGTCGCGCTGAAGTTTCTCCCGTCAGGACTGAAGCAGAATCCGCAGGCGGCCGAGCGACTCAAGATGGAAGCCCGTTCGGCGTCGGCGCTCAACCATCCGAACATCTGCACCATCTACGAAGTCGCCCAGGAAGACGGCGAGCTCTTCATCGCGATGGAACTGCTGCAAGGCGAGACGCTCGAGGCGCACCTCCATCGCCACGAGCTCACCGCGGCGCAGATCATCGACATCGCTATCGGCATCGCCGATGGTCTCGATGCGGCGCATGCCAAGGGCATCGTGCACCGGGACATCAAGCCGGCCAATGTCTTCATGACCGCGCGCGACATCCCGAAGATCCTCGACTTCGGACTGGCGAAAGCGGGCGCCGCGCGTGTTTCACCTGGGCTGACCGACGGTGTCACCCGCGAGGCGACGGTCGCGCATCTGACGAGCCCTGGAACGACGCTCGGCACCGTCGCGTTCATGTCGCCCGAGCAGGCGCGCGGCGAAGAGGTCGACGCGCGGAGCGATCTGTTCTCGCTCGGCGGCGTGTTGTATCAGATTGCGACGCACCGACTGCCCTTCGAGGGCGAGACGTCCGCCGTCATCTTCGACGGCATTCTCAATCGCGATCCGGTGCCCAGCATCGAACGCAATCCTGCTCTACCGCAGCGGCTTCACGAGATCATCCACACAGCGCTCGAGAAGGAACGCGATCTGCGGTATCAGAGCGCGGCCGACATCCGTGCCGAGTTGAAGCGCTTGAAGCGGGGCACAGGCCCTGCCCGCGCCTCTGCGCGGATGGAATCTGGACTCGCCGGGGAACCAGCGCCATCCTCGCAACGGATCGCGGCAGCGGGTGATTCCGTCACGGCGGGCACCGCGCGAAGGCGGCCGGTGGTCTGGGCGGGCGTGGCCGTCGCGGCGGTCGCGGTCGTCGCCGCGCTCGGGCTCTGGCGACTTCGTCACACGGCGCCGGAGGCAGCGTCGCCGTTCGACGTCAGCTCGCTCGTGATGACCAGGGTCACCGAGACCGGCCGTGCGCTAACGGTGGCGGTGTCGCCCGACGGCCGCTACGTCACCTATGTTCGTGGCGACGGCGAACAGCAGAGCCTGTGGGTTCGCCAGGTGGCGACGCAAAGCGACGTTCAGGTGTTGCCGCCCGACGCTGTCAACTATCAGGGCGTCGCGTTCTCCCGCGATGGCAATTACATCTTCTTCACACGCTCCGACCGGACCACGTTCAACTACAGCTATCTGTACTCGGTGCCAGTACTCGGCGGTACGCCGCGGCAGCTGGTGCGGGATATCGATAGCGCGGTCACCTTCTCCCCTGACGGAAAGCAGATGGCGTTCGTGCGCGGGGTTGTGGACGCGGGCAAGCTGCGGTTGATGATTGCAAACTCTGACGGCACGGCTGAAAAGATGCTGTGGGAGGTGGTTGCCGAGGTGACGAGCCGCACCATCGTCACACCAGACTGGTCACCCGACGGTCAGTCAATTGCGATGGCGTGGGGCGATCGCACGGCCATCAGCACCGGATCGCTCACGATCGTCAACGTAACCGACGGCAGCGCGAAGACCTTGTATCACCACGACGGTCGCATCGGCCGTGCGTTGTGGCGGCCAGGGGGTGCAGGCCTGTTCATTCCGCTCGACAACCGTTTGGGCGATCGCGCTCAGCTGTACTACATCACCTACCCTGATGGACAGGTCAGACGCTTCACCAACGACCTCAGCGACTACAGTCGCCAGTATTTCGACATGACCGCCGACGGCAAGGTGCTGGCGATCATCGAGGAAGTACGAGACTCGGACCTGGAGCTACTGGACGCGGGAAAAACGGAGCCACGCGCGCTCACAACCGGCGGTAAGGCGAGCGCGGTGGCATGGGGGCCGAACGATCGGCTGTATCTCTCGATACCGCCGCATATCTACGCCTTGAATGCGAACGGTGGCGAGCTCCAGCAGCTCACGGCGGGGGGAACGCTGAACGAAGCGCCGTCAGCCTGCGGCGACGGCACGGTCTTCTACGAAACGCACAGTGGCGACAACACGTCGATCTGGAGAATGGACGCGGATGGCGGCAACGCGCGCAGGGTAATCGACGGCGGCGGCCCCGTCAGCCCGAGCTGCGCGCCTGACAGCCGCTGGATCATCTACGAACGTCTCGGCGGCGGATCCGGGGCGACCATGAGGGCGCAGGTCGATGGCTCGTCGCCGACTGAGATCCTGACGAACTCCACGAGCAACGCGCCGAAGATTTCTCCAGACGGGACGATGATTGCCGGGTTAGTCTGGGAACCGGGCTTGACCAGCCCTCGTCTGCATGTCGTGCCCGCAGCTGGGGGAAAGCCGCTGCACGTCCTCGCCATTCCGCCAGGTGCCGGTGGCTCCTTCGGATGGTCTCCTGGCGGAAAAGCCGTGCAGTTTGCGCTGACGCGGCGCGGCGCCGGCAACCTTTGGGAGCAGGCGCTGGCCGGGG
Source organism: Acidobacteriota bacterium (assembly GCA_023265155.1). Taxonomy (GTDB): domain Bacteria; phylum Acidobacteriota; class Vicinamibacteria; order Vicinamibacterales; family CAVVIG01; genus JBGOTP01. The sequence continues at coordinate 16,717 of JAHFUL010000035.1, read as the reverse complement.
GACCGCCCCGTCAAGTCACCAATTTCAAAGACAAGAACATCCGTGGATTCGCGTGGTCACGCGACGGCAAGGGGCTGGCCGTGATACGCGGCGCAATTCGCACAGACGTGATCCTGCTGCGCAACTTCAACTGACCGGATGTCCTTCGCGCCCCGTCCGGTTTCCTGCAACGCGCTCGCCCATGGAGCGTCGCGAGCTGCCGATCGATGTGCGCGAGCTCGTCGGGATGGAGCACCAATCGTCCTGAGCACAAATCCCCGTGTGTCCTGGGGTTACCCGTGTCACCGTTCACTCTTCCGGTTGGCCATGTCGCGATAGGATATCCAGGACCGTCCCTTGTTCGACGTTCAAGTACCCGAACAAAGCGCTCCTTCTCGACCCCCGCCACACCGTCCCGTCGCGCGCGGCGACGGAGCTCACCCAGCACTGCGCGCAGGTAAACGGCGACGACCGCGCGGCACGGGTCGTGGCTCCAGGCCAGCTGATAGCGAATCCGTGGCGGCAGCGTCAGGATCCACCACCGTTTTCCTTTGTCGGCATGTTCGCGAGCATGGACTCGGCAAGGTGTACGTCTCGCCGATTGACGTCGTGCTAGCAGGCCGACCTCCGTGGTAGCGTCTTACTGCCAATGAAGATCCTGTCCATCGCGGCGGGGGCCGGCGGGATGTATTGCGGCAGCTGCCTTCGCGACAACGCGCTGGCCGCCGAGCTGATCGCGCGCGGCCACGACGTCACGCTGCTGCCGCTGTACACGCCGCTGCTGACGGACGAACCGAACGTCAGCCGGGGCCGCGTGCTGTTTGGCGGCATCAGCGTCTACCTGCAGCAGCGCGCAGCGATGTTCCGCAGGATGCCGCGGCTCTTCGATCGCATCGTGGATGCCCCGCGCGTCATCAAGGCGTTCGCCGATCGATCGGTGTCCACCGATCCGCGGCTGCTCGGCGGCCTCACGATCTCGATGCTCGAAGGGGCCGACGGCGTGCTGCGGAAGGAGTTCGACAAGCTCGTCGAGTGGACGTCGAGCGAGCCAGCGCCAGACCTCGTCAACCTTACCAACTCGATGCTGATCGGATTGGCGCGCCCGCTGGCGGCGGCCTTCGGGCGGCCGGTCTGCTGCACGCTGCAGGGCGAGGACCTGTTTGTCGGGAATCTCGCAGAACCATATCGCACGCGCGCCCTCGAGCTCGTCCGCCGGCAGGTGCCCCACGTCGACCGCTTCATCGCGGTCAGCGAGTACTACGCGGCCTTCATGGCGCGGCATCTTCAGATTCCCGCGGATCGGGTGTCCGTCGTACCCATCGGCATCAACGTGGCGGGGTTCGAGGTCCGGCACCAGACGGAAGACGATCTGTTCCGGGTCGGGTATTTCGCGCGGGTCGCGCCGGAAAAGGGCCTGCATCTGCTCGCCGATGCCTACGTGAAGTTCCGGGAGCGCACGCCTGGGGCGCGCATCCGACTCGAGTCGGCCGGCTACCTCGCCTCGTCGGAAAAGCCATATCTGGCGCGGATCCAACGAACACTCGAAAGAGCCGGGCTCGGCGAGGAGTTCAGCTATCGCGGGGCCGTCGATCGTCAGGAGAAGGTCTCTTTTCTTCGCCGCCTCGATGTCCTGTCCGTCCCGGCGACGTACGATGAGCCGAAGGGGTTTTCTCTCCTCGAGGCGATGGCGTGCGGCGTGCCGGTCGTGCAGCCGCGGCGCGGCTCCTTCACCGGGATTGTGACGCAGACGGGCGGTGGACTCCTGGTCGAGCCGGACAGCGCCGACAGCCTGGCAGACGGGTTGTATCGACTCTGGAAGGAGCCGGAGCTGCGGCAGCGGCTCGGTCGAGAAGGCGCTGCAGGAGTCCGCGCCCACTACACGATCCAACGATCGGCGGATCAGTTGATCGAGGTGTACGAAGCGGTGACACGCCCGACCTGAAGGTCGGGCCTACGACCGGTTGGTACGACCGGTCGGCGGTGGGTCGTAGGCCCGATCTTGAGGATCGTAGGCCCGAGCTTGAGCTCGGGCGCAGGCCCGGATCGTACGCCCGGATCGTAGGCCCGAGCTTGAGCCCGGATCGTAGGCCCGAGCTTGAGCTCGGGCGCACACAACGTACGATCTGGGCGAACAGCGGAAACGTATCTGTGCTCCAACTTACTCGCGTCAGCAAAGAATATCCCACGCCGCGCGGCCCGCTGCCGGTGCTCGCCGATGTGTCGCTCTCCCTCGCGCCCGGCGAGGCGGCCGCCATCATGGGACCCTCGGGCAGCGGGAAGAGCACGCTGCTCTACCTGCTGGGCGCGCTCGAGCCACCCACATCGGGGACGATCACGCTCGACGGCCGTAATCCGTTCGAGCTCGACGCTCGAGCCCTGTCCGCGTTTCGCAACAAGGAGCTCGGCTTCGTCTTTCAGGATCACTGCCTGCTGCCCCAATGTTCCGTCCTCGAGAACGTGCTGATTCCGACCCTCGTCGCGAGGTCCGCAGGAGATGACGACCTGCGGCGCGCGGAGGAGCTCATCGCGCAGGTCGGCTTGTCCGATCGCGCGGATCACAGGCCCGATGCCCTCTCTGGCGGCGAACGACAGCGAGCGGCGATCGCCCGCGCGCTCATCCGCCACCCTCGGCTGCTGCTGTGCGACGAGCCGACCGGGAATCTCGATGCCGCGTCGGCCGACAACGTCGCGTCGGTATTGCTGGACCTGCATCAGCGCCAGCAGACCATCCTCCTTATCGTCACGCACAGCGTCCATCTCGCGTCCCGGTGCCCGATCCGGTTTGAACTGGTGGACAGGAGGTTGAATCGTGTCAGTCCTTAGTCCTTTGGGCTTGGTTCTTGGTCCGTCCTCTGGCCCTAGTCGTCCTTGGGCCTTCGTCCTTCGTCCGTGGGTCGAGGAGGGGACCAACGACCAGGGACGGATCAAGGACCAAGTCCAGACTACGGACCAAGAACGAAGGACCAAGGACCAATCTTGAAGCCGAGACATCTCGTCCTTCGCGGCCTGACCCACTTCTGGCGGACCAACATTGCCGTCGTTCTGGGCGTCGCCACCGCTGTGACGGTGCTGGCGGGAGCGCTGCTTGTTGGCGATTCGGTACGTGGGAGCCTCCGCGACCTCGTGCTCCAGCGGCTGGGTCGTACCGACTACGTCGTGGCTGCGTCCACGTTTTTCCGTGAGCAGCTCGCGGACGACCTGCGTGCGGATCCGTCATTCGCTCGGCGCTTTCGGGACATTTGTCCGATCGTGGCGGTGCAGGGGCTGGTGACCGACCAGACCAGCGGTCAGCGCGCGCTCGGCGTGCAGGTGTACGGCATCGACGATCGATTCTGGCGCTTGCACGGCGTCGGATTGGAGGCTTTGACTGCAACCGGCACGGCGCGAGATGTGCTCCTCAGCCCGGCGCTTGCGCGCGACATTGGCGCGCAGGCTGGAGGGACGATCCTGCTGCGAATTCAGCGCCCCTCCGACATCCCGCTCGACTCCCTGCACGGGCGGAAGGACGATCTCGGACGCACGCTTCGCCTGACGTTGCGGCGAGTGCTCTCCGCCGCGGAGCTCGGCGAGTTCTCGCTTCAACCGCAGCAGGGCGAGGTTCGCGCTGCCTTCGTGCCTCTCGCGAGACTCCAGCAGGATCTCAATCTACCCAGCCGCGTCAACGCAATGCTGATCGCTGGCTCAACCGCGACCGACAGCGGAGTGACGACGGACAGTACGACTGCGACGACTACAAGCACGACGACGACCGCAGCCGACCTCGAGACGCTGGTCAGACGACATGCGGCGCTGGATGATCTCGGCCTCGACGTGCGCGCCCTCGGCCCGCAGGGCGTGTTGTCGCTTGAAACCAGTGGAACGTTGATCGGTTCGCCCCGGGCGGACGCCGCCATTGCTGCAGCATCGGCTCTGGGGATGCGGACCACACCGGTCTTCACGTATCTGGTTGACAGGATTCGGCTGGATCGCCCGAGCTCAAGCTCGGGCCTACGCGTGGATCCTCCGCCAGGTCGCCCGAGCTCAAGCTCGGGCCTACGCGTGGATCCTC
>JAHFUL010000035.1:0-12590 GCA_023265155.1 Acidobacteriota bacterium | reverse complement strand
CCGGTCTTCACGTATCTGGTTGACAGGATTCGGCTGGATCGCCCGAGCTCAAGCTCGGGCCTACGCGTGGATCCTCCGCCAGGTCGCCCGAGCTCAAGCTCGGGCCTACGCGTGGATCCTCGGCCAGATCGCCCGAGCTCAAGCTCGGGCCTACGCGTGGATCCTCCGCCAGATCGCCCGAGCTCAAGCTCGGGCCTACGCGTGGATCCTCCGCCAGATCGCCCGAGCTCAAGCTCGGGCCTACGCGTGGATCCTCCGCCAGATCGTCAGAGCTCGAGCTCGGGCCCACGAGAACACGTGATTCCGTACTCGCTGGTGACCGCGATCGATCTGCGCACGATTGTCCCGGGATTCACCGTTGAAGCGGGCGACTCGCCTCCACTCGTGTTGAACGAGTGGGCCGCGCGCAATCTGGGAGCGAAGACGGGCGACGCGGTAACGCTCGACTATCTGGCCTGGGAAGACCCCGGCGTGCTGAAAGCCCGCTCCGCAACCTTCCATGTCGCCGGCATCGTGCAAATAAAAGGCGCGGCGGCCGATCGCGACCTCGTTCCGGTTTTTCCTGGCGTCACCAACTCCGAGAATCTGCGCGATTGGGATCCACCCTTCCCGATCGATTTGCGGCGCGTCCGGCCGATCGACGAAGACTACTGGCACAGCTACCGCACCACTCCCAAAGCCTTTATCCCACTGGATGTGGGTCAGTCCCTCTGGCAGTCGCGGCACGGAGCGCTGACGTCGATCCGTGTCACGCCCGCGCCAGGGATGTCTCTGGACAGTGCTCGCGGGCAGTACGTCGAGGCGCTGCGTGCCCGGCTCGATCCGTTTGCCCTGGGCGTCTCCGCGCACAACGTCAGGGCGGAGGGTCTGGCGGCATCTCGCGGCGCGACTGACTTCGGCGAGTACTTCACCTACTTCAGCTTTTTTCTGGTCGCGTCGGCGCTCGTCCTCGCCGTCCTCTTCTTCAAGCTCGGCGTCGAACAGCGCGGACGCGAGGTGGGACTGCTTCGAGCGGTCGGCTTCACACCCGCCTCTATCCGCCGGCTGTTCGCCGCCGAGGCTCTCATCGTGTCTTCCGTGGGAAGCGTCCTCGGCCTGTTCGGGGCCGTGGCCTACGGGTACCTCATGATGGCGGGGCTGCGAACGTGGTGGGTGGATGCCGTGGGAACGACGGCACTGACCCTGCACGTATCACTTCTCTCGCTGGCCGCTGGCGGGGTCGGCGGCGTGCTCGCGGCCATCGCCAGCATCTGGTGGACCCTTCGGTCGTTAAGGAACGTATCCGAGAGAAGTCTCCTCGCAGGACGCGTGACCGAGGACGGTGTGTCGCGAGGCGGCGACAACACCTCAGCACGCGTCCGCCTGACGCGTGACACAACGAAGGTCCGCCTAAAGGCGGACACTACGTACCTGAGCGCTCCGTTCCTGAGCGCCGTCTGCCTGCTGATCATTGGTCTCCTGTTGATCACTGGGGGCTTCGTCGGACGGATTGGCAGAACGGGCGCATTTTTCGGAGCGGGCACCGCTCTCCTCGCATCGTGCCTGTGCGGTCTGGCCGCCTCGCTGCGACGCCCCTCCAGCCGGATCGCCGGCCACGGATGGTGGCCGTTGGCGCGTCTCGGATTCCGCAGTGCCGCCCATCGTCCCGGACGGAGCGTCCTCTCCGTGGCCGTCATGGCGTCGGCGACCTTCGTCCTGATTGCTGTCGGGGCGTTTCGAAAAGACGATGCGCATGCGCTGACCGACGCGCATTCGGGGACGGGAGGATATGCGCTGCTCGTCAACACGCTGTTGCCGATCGTGTACGACCCGAACAGCGCCGAAGGCCGGGACCTGCTCGGGCTGACAGATCGTCCAGACGTGAAAGTGACTGCGTTCAGGGTCCTGCCAGGAGACGATACGAGCTGTCTGAATCTGTATGAGCCCCGGCAGCCGCGCATCATTGCGCCAGGGGCGCCAGGGGCGCCAGGCGCGGCAGGCGCGTCAGGAGCGGCAGGCCCCGACTTCGTTGCGGCAGGCCGTTTCTCATTCCAACGGTCGCTGGCTGCTTCCCCGGAAGAACAGGCCAATCCGTGGCTGCTTCTCGATCGCCCACCGGACAATGATGCGATCCCGGTGATTGCCGACGCCAACTCGATGGCCTACGTGCTCCACAAGTCTCTCGGGGACGAGATTGTCATCACCCGCGGCGCTGCACCAATCCGCCTTCGCCTTGTCGCGGCTCTGGCCGACAGCCTGTTCCAGGGGGAGCTCGTCATGTCCGAGACCCACTTCCGGATGCTGTTCCCGGATCAACCCGGCTATCAGTTTTTCCTCGTCGACTCCGGAAGCCATCCCGCCAGCGAGATCGCGTCAACCATCGAAGATCGTCTGAGCGATTTCGGCGCGGACGCCGTGCCGGCTGCTGAGCGGCTGGCAGAGTTCCACAAGGTCGAGAACACGTATCTTTCGACATTCCAGACTTTGGGGGGACTCGGGCTCCTGCTCGGCACGATTGGATTGGCTGCCGTGCTGCTGCGCAATGTGCTCGAGCGCCGCCGTGAGCTCGCTCTGCTGAGCGCCGTCGGATACCGCCGCGCGGACATCCTGACGATCGTAGTGGCGGAGAACGCGTTCCTCCTCGTGGCGGGGCTCGTCTCGGGCGCGGCCTGCGCCCTGGTGGCCATCGCGCCGGCAGCCATTGAACAGGGCGGTCATCTGCCAGTCGGCGCCGGCGCCTGGCTGCTGCTGTTCGCCGTCCTGACCACCGGGCTGTTGTCATCGTTCATCGCGATGGGCGTCACGCTCCAGACGCGGCTCGTCGGCGCGCTGAAAGCTGAGTAGAATTGAGCGAACGACAGAATGACGAGCATCCGATGGTCCGCCCGAGCGATTCGCCACGAAAACACGAAAATACGTAGCGGGCTGAGTCCGGTCCGGGAGACAGCTTTTGATACTCGGGGCGTGGCGTCCGGTTTGCCGGACCGAAGGCCTCATTTCATGAAGCGGATCATCCTCATGCTGGCGCTTGTCGGCATCGCGTCCGCGACGCTGCGCGCCGAACAATGGCCACAGTGGCGGGGGGCGTCGCAGAACGGCGTCAGCGGCGAAACAAATCTGCCGCTCCGCTGGTCGAAAACGCAAAACATCACCTGGCGGCTCGCGCTGCCCACATGGTCGGGCTCGACGCCAATCGTGTGGGACAACCTCATCTTTCTGAACGTCGCGGAGGGCAGCGACTTGTCGCTGTGGGCGGTGAACCGCGCGAGCGGCGCGCCGCTCTGGAAAAAACATCTGAGCGGCGGCAACCACACGGAACGCAAGCAGAACATGTCGACGCCCTCGCCGGTGACCGACGGACAGCACGTCTGGATCATGACGGGCACCGGGATTCTGAAGGCGTTCGACTTCGCCGGCGGCGAGATCTGGACTCGCGACATTCAGAAGGACTACGGCCGCTTCGGACTCAACTGGGGCTACGCTTCGTCGCCGCTGCTGCACGACGGGTCGCTGTACGTGCAGGTGCTGCACGGGATGAGAACGAACGACCCGTCGTATCTGCTGCGCATCGACAAGGCCACCGGCAAAACGCTCTGGCGGGTCGAACGTCCGACCCGCGCGATACGCGAGTCGCCCGATGCCTACACGACGCCTGCGCTCCTGCGCTACGGGACAACCGAGGAAATTGTGATCACGGGCGGCGACGTCGTGACCGGCCACGATCTCGCCACGGGCAAGGAGCTCTGGCGCGCCAACGGGCTGAATCCGTACAACGACTCGAGCAACCGCATTGTCGCTTCGCCGGTCGTGTTCGACGGGGTCGTCTACGCTTCCTCCCGCGAACGACCGATCCTGGCGCTGCGATCGGGCGGCCGCGGCGACATCACGAGGTCGCATCTCATGTTCTCGTTCGACAGCGGCCCGGATGTCCCGACGCCGGTCACAGACGGCACCTATCTGTACGTCGTCCGCGACAACGGCGTCTTGTTTTGTCTGGATGCGAAGACCGGCAAGGAGATTTACGGGCGGCGGCGTCTCCCGCCCGCGACGTACAGCGGGTCGCCGGTGCTGGCGGACGGGAAAATCTACGTGACGAATGAGGACGGCGTCACGGCCGTCGTCAAGGCGGGCCCGGCGTTCGAGCTTCTTGCTTCGAACGACCTCGGCGAGTACACGCTGAGCTCGCCTGCGGTTTCAGAGGGGCAGATCTTCATCCGCACTGACAAGGCCCTCTACGCCATTGGCTCGAGGACCCCGGCGCGCTAGGACGAACGCGAGGCAGACCTTATAGGGCCCACCCCCCGGATAGAATGAGGTCCGCCGCCCGGATAGACGGAGACGCGATGATCAAGATGAGGGTGCTATGAAAACACTAGCGCGGTTCACGCTCGCGTTCGTTGTCGCCCTGGGCGTTGTCCCCGGCGTTGCGGGGGCCGACACCATCCAGGGCCGCTGGAAGTTGCTCGCCGCCGAGGATCTGCGCGCGGATGGCTCGGTCGCGCGTCTGCCATGGGGCAAGCATCCAGTCGGCTCCATCATCGTCGAAGGCGGCTCGTGTTACGTGCAGATCATGTCGAGCGATGTGCCGTCTTTTACGGGCACCACAGCGGTTGGCCAGCAGATGAAGACGTCGCAGCAGAGCAACTACATCGCCTACACAGGACCCTGCACGATCGATGAAGCCGCCGGAAAAGTCGTGCTGAAGGTTGAAGCCGCCTGGCGGCCCGACTATGTCGGCACCGAGCAGACCCGTTATTTCCGCTTCGAGAACGGCAGGATGTTCTTCGGCGTGGCGCCCAACTCGATGAGGATCGGCAATGAACCTGTGACTCGCCGTCTCACGCTCGAGCGGGCGGGCCCGCCGGAGCCATAAGAGGCGGTGTACGTCGTCTCGAGACGTAGCGTGCTGATGGCAAGTATCAAACCCGAGACGTTGGCCGCGCAGATCGAGAGCGGACACGCGCCGGTGATTCTTGACGTGCGGTCTCGAGGAGAGTTCGGGGGCGGCCATGTACCGGGGGCCATTCACGTCCCGTTCTGGGACGTGCGCGACCGCTCATCTTCATTCCCGGCTGCCACCGAGGAACCCATCGTCGTCTACTGCGGGCACGGCCCGCGTGCGTGGATCGCGGGTGCCGCACTTCGTCGTGGCGGATTCGCACGCGTGATCTACCTCGCCGGTCACATGTCCGCGTGGCGGAAGGCAGGGTTGCCCGAGGAACGCCAGGCCTGACGGCCTGTCGGACGTTGAAACGCGGTCAACGAACCGGCGTGTCAGGCCTCCGTGTAAAGCATCCCGCCCACCAGCGCGGCGACGAGGAGCTCCACGAGTCCCCACACAAGCGATACCAGGATCAGTTTCGCCGGGAACAGTCCAAGAGCGCCGATGGTGAGGGCGCCGCTGAAGTAGTTCAGGAACCAGACCACAATAGCCGCGATCGCTGCTGTTTTGGGTCCAGCACCGAGCCTCGGTCGGATGGCGGCATACAGCCACACCAGCACCAGGCCGACGAGGAATCCCATGGTCACAAACACAGCGATGGCGCCCCCGCCAACCGCCGGCAGGTTATGGTCCGTCAACGCGGCCGTCATATCGGCACCGAGTACGGGTTCGTTGAGGATGTACTCGCTGACGTTGATGATGAGTCCCGCGACCAACCCCCCGACGATGACCCCCCGGGTATTGATGCCAGCCACAGCTACCTCCTCTGATCAATGTGGACGAGATCGCGATTGAGCCGCAGCGGCGCGGCGCGTCGATTGTGCCACACGCAGTCGTCACGTCGGCTCCAATCGCCCTGACAGAACAGCCTGTCGGATCTCCGGAAATTCCACGATTCGAGCGGCGCCCATCCCTGACTAGAACAGCACCTTCGCTCCGAGCTGCAGGCGGCGCGGGCTCTGCGCGGACAGAATCTTCCCGAATGTCGGCGATCCAAAGAAATTGTCCGGCAGGTTGAAGTTGGTCCGATTGAACAGGTTGAACGCTTCGAGCCGCAGCTGAAGGCGCGTCAGCCCGCCGAGCGGCACGGTCTTCAGCAGCGCCAGGTTCATATTGGCGTATCCCGGACCCTGCAGGATGTTTCGCCCCGCGTTGCCAAACGATCCGTACGCCGGCAGCGCGAACGCCGCCGTATTGAACCAGCCGTCTGGTCCGGGATCCGCACGCTCGGGATCCCCGGCGAGGTTTGGACGATCGTTCGCCCCGAAGCCGAGGGACGATCGGCCCGTGTTGCTGTTGTCGTACTCCTGCAGCAGCGCGACCGTGAACGGACGCCCGCTCTCGAGCGACAGAATGCCGGTCACCTCCCAGTTCGACAGCACGTCGGACATCCAGCCATGGTTGTTGAACCGTCCGCTTCCGGTGCCGAAAGGCATCGCGCAGGTGAACCCCAGCGACAGACGATGGCGCAGATCGAAGTTCGACCGGCCGAATTCAGCCGCCGGGTTGTTGCTGTCCTGCGGGAAGTTCGGATCGCCCGCGCTCGAGAACAGACCCGACGCATCGTCTTTGGAGGACGCCCACGTGTAGGCGGCGAGCGCCGAAAGGCCGTCCGCCAGACGCTGCGTGAACGAGAACTGGAGGCTCTTGTACTCGGAGCGCCCCTTCGACTCGAGCAGCGTGATATCCGAAAACTGTGGGACGGGCCGGAAGTTGAACGGGCTCGGGCTCGCCGGCGGCTGATTGATGTCTCTGCCGCGCAGCAGATCGCGCCCCTTCGCCCCGACATACGCCACTTCGGCCATGCGTGTCGGACCGAGCTGGCGCTGCACGTTCACGTTCCACTCGTGCGTGTGAGCCGTCTGAAAATCGCGCTGATAGGTTGTCCCCGACGGGGGAATGAACACGGGGAACTGCTGCGGAAACGGATTGCTCAACGACAGCGGCAGCCCTTCGAGCGGAAAGTAGATCCCCAGTGTGAAGTACGGCGGATTGAAGTACAAGCCCTCGCTCGCCGCGAGCGCCGACTGATCGTAGTAGATGCCGTAGGCGGCGCGAACAACCGTGTCGCCCGAATCCCCGAGGTCCCAGGCCACGCCGGCGCGTGGCGCCCAGTTGTTGCGGTCGGGCTCGTAGCCGCCACGCGGAATGCCGTGGGTCCCCACCGCCATCATCGACTTCGTCGCGGGATCGTAGAGGGTGGCACGATTCTCGGCGTCGAAGGCGGGCGCGTTGTACTCGTAACGCAGTCCGGCCGACACCGTGAGGCGCGGCGAAATCCAGAAGCTGTCCTGCGCGAAGCCGCTGTAGCCGTGGGTCCGCAGCCGCTGAGGATTGTCGAGCCGGGCGCCCCCGGTCGTGATCGGGAGTCCGAGGAGGAGATCCGCCAGCGCGTTACCCGTGAACGGCGCCTGACTGGAAAAGGTCAGGAAGCCGCGCGCCTGCACATCGCGGAAGGCGTCCTGCGCAACGGTCTGACCGCTGCCGCCCATCTTGACGAAGTGACGTCCCTTCGCCCACGTGAGCGTGTCGGAGAACTGCAACAGTCTGGTCGTACTGTCCTGGGGATTGTTGTACTCCTGCCCGAGCGGCGAGAAACCGGTGACGGTGATGAAGCTCAGCCCCCAGTCGCGTTGGTTCGGAGAAAGCTCCGGAAGGCCGATCTGCTTGTTCAGGCTGACGCCGGCATTCTCCTGCTGAACACGCGAGGCGATCCGGCTGTAACCGAAGCGCGCCTCGTTGAAGAGCGAGGCCGAGAGCGTGCGGCGCTCGGCGAGCGCGAAATTTTGAGCGCGCCTCGGAACGGTGGCGCCATAGCCGGGGACGGCCGGGAACGTGGACCCCGTAAAGGGCTCGATGAGCTCACGATCGCTGAAGCTGTAGCGCGCCGTCCAGGTCGCGTTCCCGCTCAAGGCATGATCGAGGCGCAGGTCGACCTGGTCCCGATGGTCGGTGCTGAGCGGCGACGACACGTAGTTCTGGAACGGCACGTTGCGATTCGGTTCGGGATAGAGGGCCGCGATCGCCAGGCCGATCCGGTCCTGAAAAAAGTCTGGAATCCGGTCGCCCGGAAAGGGCTGCTGCGTGAAGGGATTGATTGGTTTGCGGAGCAGGCTCTGCGAAAAATCTCCCCTGCGCTCGGCCAGCGTCGGCACGTTGGTGACCCGCGTGACGCCTTCGCGTGCGCGCGTGCCTTCGTAGTCCACGAAAAAGAACGTCCGGCTGGCCACGATCGGACCGCCGAGTGATCCGCCAAACTGACTGCGCCGATAGTCGGGATCAGGCTCCCCCTTCGGTGCGAAGAAATTCGTCGCGTTCAGCGACTGATGCCTGAAGAATTCGTACGTGGTTCCACCCATCCGATTCGAGCCGGACTTCACGATGACGTTCACCTGGCCGCCGGAGTTGCGCCCGAAGGAGGCGTCGGCGGTGCTCGAGACGAGCTCGAACTCCTGAACGGCATCCACCGGCGGGGCCACGCCGAGCGTATTCAGCTTCGGGTCTACGTTCAGCACGCCGTCGAGGACGTAGCTGTTCGAGTCTTCGCGCCCGCCGTTGACGTGCAGTGCGAAGTCGCCCCGGACCGACGCGGCCGACCCGTTGGCGGCCGGTCCGGTGCCGGGCGCAAGCAGGCTCAGCTCCAGAAAATTCCGGCCGTCGAGCGGCAGGCCCGTGATCTGATGGCCGTCCACGAGCGTCGCCATCGCCGTACGCAGCCGCTCCACCGCGATGGCCGGGGCGTTGACCGTCACCGTCTCGGCGAGCGTCCCGAGCTGCAGCATCAGGTCGACGCGAAGCTCCTGGCTGACCTGCAGACGCAGCCGCTGCGTGAGTCTCTTGTACCCGGACTGCTCGATCTCGATGCGGTGAACACCTGGCGGAACCGCGCTGATGGCAAACTGGCCGCTATCGTCGCTCGTCGCCAGTCGTCGCTCGCCGGTGTCTTCCTGAACGAGGGCGAGACTCACCCTGGGAATCGGGCTCGATGAAGGATCGCGCACGATGCCTCGCACGGAGGCCAGCGGGGTTTGCGCGGCGACCGGAGCCGCAAGGGCAAGGACGATCAGAATAAGGACAGTGCGTCGCATATGACCTCTTCAGGTTTTTTCATCACGAAGTCACGAAGGACACGATGGCATTTTCCAACAGAGAACTTTCGTGCGCTTCGTGGCTCGTGAACCTACGCCGTTGGACGGAAGTACAACACCATCCCCGCGCCGATCGACGCGAGGAGGAATCCCAGATACAGCAGGGGGCTCGGTGCCACTTTGGGAGGGTGCACCATCATCGAATAGAGCACGTTGACGATGGGGGCGCCGCCAAAGACGAGCGGCATGACGTACACAGGCAGGCCACCGGCGCGGAAGGCCCAGATGATGCACGCGGCGCCGACCGCCCCGAGGATGCCCGCGATCGTCGCGAGCCTGATGCCCGTCGCATTGAAGCCGGACAGATCGCCCTGCGCCGACAGGGTGGCGACCGGCACGATGACGCCGACGAGAAAGTACGCGACGCCCACGCAGAGCAGCGCCTTCAGCGGGTTGCCCAGAGCGACCCCGCCCTGATACAGCATGGCCCCATAGATCCCCCACGAAAGCACGGCTCCCGCCACGAACACTACCCATCCCATACGTCGCCTCGTGAGTTGTCCGCCGGAACCGGCGGCGCGGTTATCAGCAATGTTCATGATGACCTGACGAATGCTCGGATATTGCCGTCGCGCCCCTCGCCTGTCAACTGTTGACGCCCGACCAAAAGGTCAGGCCTACGAGACCGACAGTGCTCATTCGTAGGCCCGACCTTCAGGTCGGGCGTTTATCGGCGCGTCACGGCACCCGGATGTCGAACGCCGCCATTTCCTGAAGATTCCTCACCAGCAGACGTCCGTCGGCGATCATCGGATGATTCCAGGTCTTTCCATCGATGGCAGGGAAGGTCGCGACCTCGACGTGGCGCTCCGGGGTCGCCTTGACCAGAACCAGGTCGCCGTCCTCGGTCAACACGATCAGATGATCGCCGGCGAGCAGCACTTGACCGTAGCCGTAACGGCCGCCCTTCCACTTCAGGTCGCCGGTCGCGGCGTCGATACACGCGAGGATCGCCTCATCCAGCCCATAGATGTAGCCATTGAGCAGGACGGAGCTGGTGAACTTGTTTTTCATCCGGTTGTTTTCCCAAATCCTTCGAGTGGTGAAGCGATCCCCGGTGCGGCTGACCTCGACGACCGCCGCCCCGTGGTCGTATCCGGCCGACAGAAAGACACGATCGTTTCCGAGAACGAGGGGCTGCGACACGTTGATGCCCTGGTTCGTGACCCATGGATAGTCCCAGAGCAGGCGCCCCGCGTCGACCGTCAATCCGATCGCGCGAGATGCGCTCACGATCAGCAGTTGCCGCACACCGCCGAGCGTCACCAGCATCGGCGACGTATACCCCGCCTCATCGTCCTGCGCCTGCCACATCGGCTGGCCGGTCTTCTTGTCGTACGCGGCCACCGAGTGTCCGCGCGGCCCGCCCGGCAGGACGATGACGGCGTTGTCCACGATCAAGGGAGAGCCGGCCATGCCCCACTGGATATTGGCCGCGCCGTTCTCGGCGAGGATGTCGTGACGCCAGATGAGGGCGCCGGTGCGGGCGTCCAGGCAGCGCAGTTCACCGATGGCGCCGAGGGCGTAGATGCGTCCCTCGTGATACGTGGGCGTCGCGCGCGGACCGTCCCCGCCCATGTACTCGACGAACTGCGCATCCCAGCCGTGCGTCCAGATTTCTCGACCGCTCTCGATGTCGTATGCCGCGACGACTTCCTGCCGGCGGCGCTGCTCGATGGTGAACGCCCGGCCATTCGCGGTGACGAACGAGGCGTAGCCGAGTCCGACTGGCTGCTTCCATAGCCGCGGCAATCCGCCGCGTGGCCAGTCGGTCCGAATCGGCGGACCGACGTAGCGGCCGTCGCGACTGGGTCCGCGGAAGTCCGGCCAGTAGCCGCGCGAGGCTGCGCTGCCGTCGACCGCCGTCTCGCCGGGCGAAGCGCCCGTTGCTTCTCCTGAGCGTGAGCCGTCGCTGGCGGCCGCCGCCGGGCTTGCTGTCCCGGGCGCGCCGCTCTGAGCGGTCGCTTTAGCCGCCTCCGCCTGTTGTCTTGCGCGATCTGCCTCGAGCGAGGCGTAGTCGGGAGGAAGCTGGACGAAGCGCGGCCGCATGCCGCCGTCGAGCCCTATCCGGGCGCCGGTCACTTTGTAGAGGCCGTAGCCGCCTGCCAGGGCCACGATCAGGACAACGGGCACGATGATGAGGATCTTCTTGAACACGCTCTCATGGTATCTTGACCGGCATGCGCCGGATACTGCTGCTCACGGCTGTTGGCTTGGCGCTCCTCATGAGCAGCGCACGAGGCGCCGCGCCCGACTGGCCCCAGTTTCTGGGCCCCGAGCGCAACGGCGTCTACACCGGTCCGCCACTCGCCCGGTCCTGGCCCGCCAGCGGGCCGAAGGTGGTCTGGCGCAAGCAGGTGGGAGCGGGCTTCGCGGGTCCCGTCGTGTCCGGTACGCGGCTGATCCTCTTTCATCGAGTTGGAAACGAAGAGGTTGTCGAGTCGTTGGACACGCGAACCGGCTCGCCTCAGTGGCGCTACGCGTACCCCTCAAGCTATCGCGACGATTTCGGCTTCGATGAAGGACCGCGCGCCGTTCCCGTGGTCGCGAACGGCCGCGTGTATACGTTTGGCGCTGAGGGAAGCCTCCACGCGCTCGACCTCTCAACGGGACGGGTGATCTGGTCCGAGGACACCCGGAAACACTTTGCAGTGCCCAAAGGATTCTTCGGTGCGGCGGGCTCACCGCTCGTAGAGGACGGACGCGTGATCGCCAATATCGGCGGCATGGACGGCACCAAGTACGCGGGGATCGTCGCGTTCAGCGCCGACACCGGCGCGGTGCTGTGGGGAGCCACGAATCACCAGGCGAGCTATTCCTCGCCCGTGGGCGCCACGATAGAGGGTCAGCGCCGCGTGGTGTTCTTCACCCGCCAGGCGGTCGTCGTGCTCGACCCGAAAACCGGACAGGTGATCTCGCAACGCGGCTTTCGCTCGCCTTCGCAAACATCGGTCAACGCGGCGACGCCCATCGTGCTCGGCAACCAGATCTTCGTCTCGGCGACCTACGAGACCGGTGCGACGGTCCTTCAACTCGAGGGTAGTCGCTTCACCCCGCTCTGGCAGTCCGACGAGGCGCTGTCGAATCACTACGCTACGAGCGTGTACGCCAACGGGTATCTTTATGGATTCCATGGACGGCAGGAGTTCAATCCGAGCTTCCGAGCGGTGGACTTCAAGACCGGCGCTGTGAAATGGAGTGAAGATCAGTTCCACGCCGGCACGGTCACGCTCGCCGGGGATCGACTGCTCATCCTGCGGGAAACCGGTGAGCTTCTGATGGCGCAGGCGACGCCTGAGGCTTTCCGGCCGATCGCCCGCGCTCAGATTCTCCCGCCGACCCTGCGCAGCTACCCCGCGGTCTCCGACGGCTTTCTCTACGCGCGCAACAACGATACGAAGAGCGATACGCTCATCTGCCTGGATCTTCGCTAATCAAGGTTCACAGGGTTCACCAGGTTCAAGGGGTTCACAAGGTTCGGTCGGTTCGCTGGGTTCGCCAAGTTCACGAGGTTCGATAAG
>JAHFUL010000034.1:7918-26882 GCA_023265155.1 Acidobacteriota bacterium | reverse complement strand
CGATACTCAGGAATGTTCCTTTGGTACACGCGCCAGTAGTGCATGACCTCTTTGACTCGTTCTTTTCCGTCGGGGCCCTTCTCCCGAGTCTCAGGGTCTCTCCCCATTATCTGTGCGACTTCGGCGCGATCCGCGATCAACACCAACGTCATTTCGTATATTTTCCCACCGATCTTCATACGCACGCGCGGATCGCGAGCCACGTTGGTCGTCCAGGCCTTGTCATGTGGAAACTGCTTGGTCATTCTGACTTCATCCTGATGCCCATGGACATACAGCTTATCGCCTCGCCCGACGATGCCGGTCGTGACCGAGTGGGGAATGCCGTACCACGTTCGGGTCTCGATCATGATCGTGTTCTTTCGGATCGGGTCACGAATCTTGTTGACCCAATCCCAATTAGTGACGGGCGTCTTGACGACCTCCCCTGTCAGCCACAACCCCGGTCTGGTCGTCCTGCCGCTTCTTGCGAATTCCTCGCTATTGGGATCGACGTAGGGGGGCTCGAGACCAGTCAGCCGCAGCGTGAAGAGTGTCAAAACCACGATACCTACGAAGAGAGGCCCGCCAACTTTCAATGCTCTTTTCATCTTCCTTCTCCCTACGTTTCGTGTTCCTGCTCCCTCCGTGGCCACCCAATCGGGGCGCGGGAACCGACGCGGATCTTGTCAAGAAGGCCGCGTCACCCCTTTGAAGACGCGGCGGTCACGTACAGCTGTTGCGCGCAAGAAATTGTCGGCCGTGAAGTTTATTCCCTTTGGGGTCACTGATCAAGGTTGGGGTCACCGATCGAGCGCCTCGTTCCTCCACAAGAATTCTCGCGGGAACGGCTTCCGAAAGGGCGGCCCCACGGTTCAGAAATCGAACCGGACGCCGAGCTGCGCCAGACGCGGCCCAGGCGTCCGGTTGTGCACCCGGAAGTTCTGACTTCCGAAGATGGCCTGCGTTCGGGGGTCCGCGTATGTGTTGGCGTTATTGAACACGTTGAAGACCTCGACAATGAGTTGCGCATGTCCGATCGCCAGGTCGACACCTTTTGCGACTCGGAGATCGCAGGTGAAGAAACCGGGCTGATGATACGCAAACCGCGGCGACAACCGCCCGTCGATCACTGGCCGATCCGGGTTGAGGCCGTTGTTGGTCACGCCGTCGCCGTTGAGATCTGTGGGGCTATATACCGGAAACGCGAGTCCCGAGCCCGCGGACCACGTGGACGCGAGAGCGATGTCATGAGGCAGCGTCACGACGTGGTAGGACTTGAACTGGTGCCGCTGGTCGAGCTCGTTGATGCCGTAGTCGGCGGCAGGATTGAACGGATCCGAAGGCCCGAGAAGAGCTTCCGTGTCACGTTCGGTTGACCCGTCGCCAGTGCTCTTGGACAGCGTGTAGTGGACGTAGAACTGCCAATTGTGGCTCAGCGGCTTGCGAAGCGCGACCAGAAGGGCATGATAGCGCCCGTAACCGAAGCTGGTAAGGGCGTTCGCCTGCGCGATGGTCGTGTCCGGTCTTCCGGCGGCGAGAACGAGAATGCCGCGCCCGAACCGATCGAATTCGGCGGGTGGGGCAAGATTGCGATCCCATAACGTCGAGCGAAACCCACCGATACGAAGATTCTTGGAATCGCTGAACACGTAGCCGGCCTCGAGAGACACACCGCCCAAGAGCGCTCGATCGAGAGAAGCGCTCACCTGAAGGACGCGCGGATTCCTGAAATCAGGATCCACATATTGGATAGCCGGCGGCCCAAGGAGCGTCGCCAGAGCCGAGCCGGGGACAATCGTGGAGAGCAGAACTTGCGGAAACGTGACGCCGAAGCGCGACGGTGGGGCGAAGAGCGTCGTGTTACTGATGCCACTGCCCCGCAGCGGAAAGTAAATCATCGGCGTTCGGCCGTAGTACAGGCCGGCCGAGCTCTTCAACATCGTCGAACCGTCGCCAGTGAGGTCGTACGCCACGTTGCCTCGCGGCCCCCATTCGTTCGTGTCGTTTGGAATCCCCTGCGGCACAGGCGCATAGGTGACCTGCACCTGGTTGCCTGCGAGAACCGGACGACCGATGGGCACTTTCACGCCGGCTGTGGCGGCCTGGGGCTGAGGGTTCAACTGCGTGTCGTACCGGAGACCCGCGCCGATAGTCACGCGCGAAGTGGGCCTGAAGTGGTCCTGTATGTACACCGCGATTTCGTGCTGCCAGAAACTCTTGAGGAGCGCAGCCTCCGCCGCGGTGGAGCCGTTGAGACCGAAATTTTGAGAGTAGAGGGAGGGCTGTCGTTGGATGAAGGCGGCGAGCGTCGGAAACGTGTAGGCCCCGTTCAGCGACAGCGCGAACGAGTTGTTCCGCATGTTGAAGCCGTTGTAGTCTGCACCGATCTTGAGACTGTGGTTTCCATGAACATAGGCGCTGTTCTCCGAAGCCTCATATCGATACATGTCCTGCGTAGCCGGAAGGAACGCCGAGCCCCCGAATGTTCCCGTGTCAGAGATCTGAATCTGCGGCCCGGCGGCCTGCGGCTTTCGCGGTCGTGTTTCACCCGACACCTGAACTTTGCTCTCAACAGACACGTGCGGTCCGAGCGAGCTGCTCAAGCTCGCCACAGTCGAAATGCCCTGATTGTGAAACGATTCGAGGTTCGACGTCGACTGGCTTAGGATCAGCGACCCGCCGGCGATGTTGTCGCCTTGATTGCGCGTCATGTTGGTCCGAACACTCAGACGATTGTTCAGCGTGACCAAGTGGTCGACTTTCACGAGGAATGTCGTGACATCTTCGTGCCGGGGATACCGGCCCTCGAGGGCGCTCAGATCAGCAATACCTAATTCGTGAACGGCGACGCCTGCGACACTCTGCGCAAACCTCACGGTCAGCGGAGTGGTCTGACGCTGGATATCGGCAGCGACGAAATAGAACGTGCGATTCGCCACGAGCGGCCCGCCGGCGCTTCCGCCAACCGCATTCCGAACGAGCCCGGTCGGAGGATTTCCAAACGCATCGTCGGCGGTGAGATCGTGATGTCGGAGGAAATAGGCGAAGGAGCCGTGCCGGTCGTTACTTCCCGATTTCGTGACGACGTTCACCAGACCACCGTTGGATCGGCCTGACTGCGCCCCGAGCCCGCCCGCGCTGACTTCAAATTCCTGGACAGCCTCGAGAGGGATCGTGGGGTTCTTCGTCTCGAGTGATCCAAAGAATTCGCCGAAGAAATTGTTCGTGAAGTCTGTGCCATCGACGTTCAGCGCAAGATAGTCGCCGGGCTGGCCGGCGATCCTGAACGTGCCGCGCGTGCCGGTGATCGATTGCGCGGTCGGCGACAGCAGCGCGAAATCGCGATAATCACGCCCGTTGATCGGCAAGCTCACGATGGCTCTCTCGTCGACGACTGTTCCAAGCACCGGGGGCGTGTTGGGCACTGCGGACACCGCCACAGTCGCGGTGAACGGCGCGAGCTTCAGCACCAGATTTACCGCGAGAGCATGACCCACGGTCAGCTGAACGGGTTCGCTTTTCGCAATCGAGAAGCCCGGGCGTTCCGCCTGCACGACATATATGCCAAGTGGCAGGAGCGGCGAGGAGTACTGACCGGCGGCCGTCGAGACTGTCGTGCGCTCGAAACCGGTCTTCGTCTCGCGTAGTGTCACCGTGACCTCTTGGAGTGCGGCCCCTGACTCGTCGCGAATCGTTCCGCGGATTTCACTGCGGTCAAGCGTCTGGGCGCCAACGTTCGAGGCCATGGCCAGGGCCATCATCACGACGACGGTAGGCAGGAATGTCGTCTGTCTCACCGAGAGGCGGGACACCGTCGGGCCACTATAGTGTTCGTGGGTAGGGCTGTCAACGCACGCACGGGGTCAGTTTGGAATCGCGAACAGGGCCGCATCGTTGGTTGGCGCAGCGCTGTAAACGATCGCGGGATGATCACGTGGCGCGACGAACACATCCGTTCGCTCCTCGAGGCCCGAAGCTGCGCCGAGGCTCAGCTTGCTCTTTCTTCGGCGGGCGACGCGGGATCTCGCGGCCGCACGTTCCGGAGGCCAATCAACCGCTGCCCGATCGAGATGAGCGTGCTGAGCACCAAGAGCCAGGCAACGGGCCGAAGCAGGGGTTGAACGAATCTGTAGCCCAAGCCAAGCAGAATATCCCCGCCGAGAGGAACGAAATAAAGGATTCCGTTATAACGGCCGAGTCGACTCTTGCGCAATTGACGCTGTCCGTGTAGCCAGTACGAGTCAAAGACGTACTGACCGAACGCCACGGCGATAACGACGGGGAGCAGCCAAGGGAAGGCGCCCCGAGTGACTCCGCCAACCAGGCCACTCATCACAAAAAGAAAGTCCGCGCTGTGGTCGAAAGTTCCGCCCAGTGAGCTCACGGAGCCGGTTCGCCGTGCGATACGGCCGTCGAAGAGATCCGTGACAATCGCTGTCACGAACATTAAAGCAGCGAAAACAGCGGAGCGTTCGGTGCCGGCAGACATGAGAATGCCAAACGGCAACACCAGAAGCAGCCGAATGGCGGTCAGCGCATTTGCCATGAGCAGCGGACGACTGGATCTCGCTCAATCATGGAATCCGGTTCCCGGGCTGAAGCACCCGTGGCAACCCGGATTCTCGCACCGCAGTCTACGACGCTCACCAAAGACAAGGTCATGTCCGCATCTCGCCCAGGCTTCGGGTAATCATCTCGTCGAGTCCGGTTAGCCGAATTCCTAGTGCAGTGGCAGCAGGCGTCGGGTCCAGCTGCGTATTGGCAGAGATGACTTCGAGGACATCAGGCGACAGCCCCGTTCTGCCCATGCGCTGACCGATCGCAAGAACAATCCTGGCAAGGCGTACGGGAATGGAACGGATCCGAACGGCACGACCCAATTGCGACGCAGCTCGCTGCAGAATTTCCCTGTCGGACAGCCAGACCGGGCCCACCAAATCCAACGCGCGGTTCCTGGCAACGAGAGGATCGCCAGCACGAAGCGCGGCACATGCCAGATCGTCGACGTCCAGCGGCTGTTGGAGGTTGCGTCCGCCACCAGGCAGCGACACCACGGAACGACGCAAATGACGCTGTAGTCCGGCCGCGCCTTCGGTTCTCGGGCCAAGCAACAACGGCACTCGCAGAATCGTATACGCGCAACCGGAAGTGCGGACGAGAGCTTCTGCTTGCCCCTTGCTGCGCCAGTAGCCGTTCGACGACGCCGCGTTGGCGCCAATGGCACTCACATACACGATCTTTTCGACACCGCTGTTGCGCGCGGCTTCTGCCACGTTGCGAGTTGTCTCGACATTCGCCTTCTCGTAGGTGGAGCCAGGAGGGACAACGAGGACCCCGGCCAGCTGGATGACAGCGGAAGCACCCTCTAGCGCCGCTCGCAGACTCGACACATCCTCGTATGAGATTCGAGCTATTTGGCTCTCGCGAAGGGGTGGAAGCTCTTTGACCGCGCGTTCGGATCGAACAGCGGCTACGAGCTCGATAGGCGAATCCCTCGTCCCGCTCCCGCGCCGCAGAATTGCATGACCGACGGCGCCGTTGGCGCCGGTAATGACGACCTTCACGTTACGAGGTCATCAGTGACCGCCTACGGGCTCCTCATCGTCCGACGGGGCTTTCTTGCCCGAGCCTGGTTTGGCGCCATGCTCGGTGAGAAACTCCACGACAGTCTCGTACTTAAGAGCTTTTGCGGCATCGAGCGCGGTGCGGCCATCGGTGGCGATGACATTGAGATCGACGCCAAGCTCCGTCATGAGCTTCACGGCGTCGAGTGCCAGTGCTTCGCGCTCGGAGCGCTTCGGCTCGACCCATGCTCGCCCTCCGCCGCCCATTCCCAGGGCGGCCATCAGAGCCGTCGCGACGTCCTTTCGGTGGGTATGTGCTTCTCCCGCTACGAAATCAGCATGGTGGACGAACAGGGGATCGGCGCCGCTCGCCTCGAGAAGGCGCATGACGTTTGGTTGGCTGTAACGGGCAGCCAACCACAAGGGCGTGGCTCCTACCAATGAGGGCGGGAAGTTGAAGTCCTGCGATGCACGGCGAGTAGGGGTCCAATTCTGAAGCGGAGCGTTCGGATCTGCGCCATGGGCGAGAAGCGCCGTCACCATCTTTTCGTCGCGACGCATGATCGCCGCGTGGAGCGCCGTGAAGCCCGCTTTGCCCGGGTTCGGGTCAGCGCCCTTGTCGAGCAGAAATTCAACGACCTCTCGATAACCGGAGTGAGCGGCAACGGCGGTGGCGGTGACGCCCCAGGCGCTCGCATCGTTGACGTTCGCGCCGGCCGCTACGAGGAGCTTCGCCGAGTCGAGATCGCCCGCGCGCACGGCAAACAGAAACGCCGTATCGCCTCCCTGCGGGATCGCGGCGTTGTATGGGAGGTAACCGTGCGGCGGTACTGCCATCACCTCTTTCCAGACGTCCGAGCGGGCGCTGAGGTCTGCGCCGTGCGCGATCAGCACCTTGATGACGTCGGGGTGCTTCTGCGCCGCCGCCCACATGAGCGCCGTCTGGCCGCGAGCGCCATGGGCGTTCGGATTGCCGCCCCTGGCCAACAGCTGTTCGACGACCTCGGGATAGCCGGCTCGAGAGGCGACCATCACGGGCGTCTCGCCAGCGAGGAGCGGCGCGTTCGGGTTCGCTCCAGCTGCCAACAGTCTCCGAACCATGGCCACGCTTCCGTTCTGGCTGGCCATCCAGAGGGGCGTGACCCCAAGATCGTTGGCGGCGTTCACGCTGGCGCCGGCGCGAATCAGCAGGTCGGCGCTTTCCAGATCGTCTTTGTAGGTTGCCCAATGAAGCGCAGTCGAGCCATCACCCTCAGGGGCGTTGATGTTCGTCTTTTGCTCGAGGAGCGCGCGCAACGCGTCTTTGTCGCCGCTCTTGGCGGCGTCAATCAGAGAGAGTTGATCGCGGCCGGCGCCAACGAGCAGTACGGCCAGCGCTATAGGGATCACACGTTGCCACGTGGCGGTCTTCATTCGCATCGCGTTTCTCCCGCCGTCCCTACACTCCGGCGAGCGTGTCCAGGTCGAGCTTGCCTGTGCTGCCGCCGAGCCTTTCGACGGGCACGTCCATCTTGTCCATCAGCGTCACCAGCAAGTTTGCGTTGTTCGGGCCGTCTGCATAATGGAGATGCCTGCCGCCCTTGTGTCGGCCACAGCCGCCGCCCATGACGAGAATTGGCAGGTTGATGCCCGAGTGGGCGTCGCTGTTCGAAATGCCGGAGCCATACAGAATCGTCATGTGATCCAACATGGAGCCGTCGCCGTCTGCTGTTGCGCGGAGCTTCTCCAGCCATTTCGAGAACAGCTCCGTGTGATAGCGGTTGATCTTGGACATCTGCGCGACCCGGTCGGGAAGGTTCGCATGGTGCGACAACGGATGGTGCGCTTCCGGCACGCCAATCTGCGGGTAGGGACGGGCGCTCTGTTCTTTGCCGATCATGAATGTGATCACGCGCGTGATATCAGACCGAAGGGCGAGCAGCTGCAAGTCCAGCATCAGCGCCAGGTGATCTTCGAACACCGGCGGTGCGCCCTGCGGTTGCTCCAGCGACGGCAGCTCGATATGGCTTTGCTCCTCGGCGCGCTGAATGCGCATCTCGACGTCACGAACCGATTCGGTATACTCGTCGACCTTGAGTCGATCCTGCGGCCCGAGCTCGCTTCTGAGCCTGGAGAGTTTCTCCGTCACCGCGTCCAGCAGGCTCTTGTGCTGGCGCAATCTCGCCTCGCGCGCAGCGCGCTCGGTGCTGCCGCTGTCGCCGAACAGCGTTTCGAAAACGGCCCGAGGGTTCCATTCCATCGGCAAGGGCTGCGTCGGGCCGCGCCACGACAGCGTGTGCGTATAGACACAACTGAGAACGCCCGTACACGCGCCTGCGTTAGCCGGGGCGTCGAGCGAGAGCTCGAGCGAGGGGACCTGTGTCTCGCCCGCAAAATGCTTCGCCAGCAACTGGTCCATCGACACGTCCGCGATGATCTCGATCTCCGTTTTCCCTCCGCGCGGCGTGCCCGTGAGAAACGAGCCGGACGCGCCCGCGTGGATGTAATTCCAGCTCGCGTTGAGACCCGACAGCACGAGCATCTGGTTCCGGAACGGCGCCAGCGGCTCCAGAATGGGAGAGAGCTCGAAGCTGGTCCCCTCGCCTTTCACCGACCAGTACGGCATCGCCATTCCGTTCGGCACATAAAAGGCTTGGAACCGGTGCACCGGCCCGGCGGCGGCAGCCCGGCCGCGCAACGAGAACGGGGGAAGCATGGCCTCGAGGAACGGAAGGGCGACCGTTGCGCCTAGTCCACGCAAAACGGTCCGACGCGGTAGCGAGTGCGTGAGGAACGCCATGTGTGTCGTCTCTCCTTGACTCTCACATCCCAAGAGCGTGCTTGCGAATCTTCCTCGATTCAGTTTGCATTCGAAGTCGTCTGGGCTGCGCGCATCTGGAACGACGGGCTTGCGACGATGCCCAGAATGATCGCCGACCAGCGATAGTTCTGGGCCGCTGCGTCGCGGACAATCTTGCGGATGGCCGGCCGGTCGTAGTATTGGAGCATGCGCCCGAGCGCGTAGGCCATGAGTTTCTCGGTGACGGTACGGGGAAACTGCTCCGGTTGCGCGAGCAGCAGGTTCCGCAGGCTGGACAACCCATCCACCTTCGCGCCGCTCGAAGTCGTTCCACTCGTATCGACCGCGTTGCCCGTTTCGTCTATGGTCCGCCAACCCCCGATGACGTCGAAATTCTCCAGCGCGAACCCGAGCGGATCGATCACGGAATGACAACTCGCACACGTCGGATTCTTTCGGTGTTGCTCCAGTCGCTCGCGAATGGACTTCGGCGGTGCACCCGGCTTGTTGTCGATATTGGTGTTGACGCCAGGAGGCGGCGGCGCGATCGGCAAGCCGAAGATGTTGTTCAGGAGCCATTTGCCACGCAACACCGGCGATGTCCTGTCCGGGTACGACGCAATGGCCAGCAGCCCGCCCTCTGCGAGTAATCCGCCGCGCTGATCGTGATTCGGAACCGAGACGCGTCGGAAGCGGCTGCCGGAGACCCCTGGAATCCCGTAATGTCGCGCCAGCCGCTCGTTGACGAACGTGTAATCCGCGCTCAGCAGATCCACGACGCTGCGATCCTCGCTGATGGTGCTACCGACAAACAGCTCGGTTTCACGCTTGAACGCCTGCATGAGGCTCAAATCGTAATTGGGGTACCGCAGCGGATCGACCACGACTTCTTCGACGCGGCGGAGATTCAACCACTGCGCTGCGAAATTGTCGACGAGCGCATCGGAAGCGCGCGGATCGGCCAACAGACGCCGCACTTCCTTTTCCAGAGTAACCGGATTCGTGAGCTGCCGACGCTCGGCCAGGTCCAGCAAACGCTCGTCGGGAACGCTGCTCCAGAGGAAAAAGGACAAGCGCGAGGCCAGCTCCAGATCGTTGATGCGATAACTGGTTTCTCCTCGCTTGGGCGTAACTGGCTCGCGATACACGCGCATGAGGAACTCCGGGTCGACTAGTATTCCTTCGAGCGCGAACTGGATGCCCGAGTCAAAGCTCCGGCCGTCTCGTCGGCCGCTGTCGAAGAAGCCCAGGAGCGCCTGCACGTCGCCTTCCCTCACGGGCCGGCGATACGCGAGCCGCGCCATCCTGGAGAGAATCCTCGTCGCACAACCCCGCTCTTCTGCCGCAATCCTGGGCTGACAAACGAAAATCGCCCGACGACTCGCGGTGTCTCGTGCTGTCCCGGCAGACTGAAACGGACCGGCGATTTGGATCGCGTGCACGTTGGCGTAGTCCATGTACACCTGATCGTTGGTGATCACTCTGGCTCGCTGCAGCGGCTGCGGTAGCCCCTCCGGCTCCCACAGCGATCTGACGAACGACACGCCGACGATCCGCGTTCCGGCCTTGACTGGCACGCGGACCTCGAGCCCAGCGTCTCCGTCGACCAGCATGTACTTTTCCCATTCGGGGTCGCCAGCAAAGCCGGGTTCGCCATCGCCAGCGTAACTGGACGCGGCCGGCCTGCCCTGGGCTTCGCCGCCGACAGGGAACCGTTTCAACAGCGTGCCGTCCAGCCGGACGTCGAGCTGCTGCGGCCATCCCATGCCCTTGATATAGTCCTGATACTGCCTCTGGAGGCGGACCTTGATGGCGTACTCGCCGTCGACTGGAAAGTTATGGCGAACCGCGATACCCCCGCGAGATCCGAATGGCAGATCTTCACTCTGCTGGTCGTCTTGGATCACGTGCAACGGAACCTCGAATCGCACGGATCCAGGAGTCGCGGGAGGGAGCCCCACGGCTTGCCGTGTGACCTGACGGGCTACCGACAGGTACCGCTCGAGATGGGTCGGCGAGATCGAGAGAGAACTGGCGAAGTTGTCGAAGCTCCCGTCCGCCGTCTCGTCGCCCGGCAGCAGCGGCTTCACATCCACGTCGAGCGCCAACAGGTCACGAATCGCGTTGTGGTACTCGGCGCGATTGAGACGGTGGACGGCGCCAATCCTGCCCGGATTGGGCTTGGCCGCCCACGCGCGATCGACTTCGTTCTCCAACCAGGTGGCCACAGATTGATACGTGGCCGCGTCAGGCCGCGGCCTTCCCGGTGGCGGCATCGAGGCCTGCCGAAGCTTCTCGATGACGCGCTCCCAGGTCTCCGCATTGGCGCTCACGTTTTCCACATCGAGCGTGTCGAGCGCCAATCCTGCCGTGTGAAGCCTCTGGTTATGGCATGTGAAACAGTACTTTTCGAAGACCGCTTTGGGCGCAGCGGACGGCAGGGAAGGCGACGTCTGGAAGCTCGAGGTGGAATCCTCATGCCGCGCGATGGTCGCGGCACGAATGGAAGAGGCGCCGGCCAACCAGCTAAGGGCCAGCAACGCGATCAACAACCCGCCTACCGATGACTGGCGCTTAAGTATAACACCCACGTGGCGCACAGGATGACAGTTGCGCGAAAGAGTGTCAACTGATTCGGCGCGCCACAAGCGGGCATCATTTCGCGATTTTTCCAAGCGGAAATCGCTCGTCGCCGACGACACCGGTCTTTCCATATATCCGAGCTCGATCAGGAGACCGGGAGAATTGCAGCGGATGGACCTTCTACGTCCGCTGCTGACGCGTGTCGTCTGGATGCTCGCGCTCGCCCCGCTCTGTCGGTGGCCCAGCGCCTGATGTCTGCGAGAAGAGCTCTCGAGTTGCCCGCCGCAAGAACAGCAGACCAATTCCCGCGTTGAAGAGCATGAAAAAATTGTGCTGCACGAACCCGAAGGCGGTCATCTGACCCGGCCGGTCGGGAAAGAGGAGCACCCAGAAGAGGATCGCGACCGAGTGCATCGGCCCGGGCAGGGAGGCTCCAAAGAAGACGACGGGCACATAGCCCAGCATCTCGCCGAAGCTCACCGAGCCTCCAAAGAGTCTCAACACCAGCGTATAGACGACGACGCCGAGGAGAACAGCCGGCGCACGCAGCGCAAGGACGGCGCCGTAGTGCCAGGCTCTTGCCAGGCGGAACGATCGGAAGATCGGCCGGTCGCGCAGCGCCCTGCCCGAGCCGATCTTCCCGCTGAAGTACAGATGGACCAGCACGAAGAACACGCCAGCAGCCAACGCAATCGCCGGAATCACGTGAAAGCTCTGCGGAAGACTGCGCCACTGCAACAGCACGCCAAAGGTCGCCCAGAGGATCAGGCTGTAGTATTCGCAGAACATGATGAACAGCATGCTGGAGCCGACCTCCCAGCCGGGCACGCCGTCCCGGCGATTGAGGTACAGTGCGATGGCGCCTTTGCTGACTTGCTCGTTCACAAGGGAGAGGATGTACGCGCTGGCGCGAATGGGTAGGATGCCAGCGTAACTGATCGTCCTGACGTTGAACCACTTGATGACCCGCCATGCGACGAGACTGTCGATCAGGAAAAAAAACAAGCAATAGGGAATCATCAGCGCGAGCCAGCGAGACCAGCTGACATTCTCGAAGCTTCTGGCAAGATAGGAAATCAGCCCGCTGCCCTCGGCCGCAGCTGCGCGGTCGAGACGGACATACAGGTAGGCAAAGCACGCTGCCGTGATCAGAAACGGCAAGAGCTTCTGCCACGCCTGCGACTTCTTCTCGCCTGTCATGTCACCCGATGGCGCGCCGTGAGGCGAAATGGCAAGATGCAGCGCCTCGGCTCAGGTCGTGTCCGGCAATTTCGACAACGACAATCAACGACGCCGAATCCCAGTGGCTTCAGAAGGCAGCAATCGGGTTGACCGGCGACCCAGTCCCATGAGGTATCGCCAGCGGCGCGATGGTCAACATGAATTCCCACCGATTGCGCTGGGCCGCCGTCTCGGCCAGAGCGTCCAAATTGGCGCGATCGACGATGTGGACGCCCAGGTGCGTCAGCACGAAGTTGTGAACCGCGATCCCCCCCAACTCGTCCCCCGCCGGCCTCGGCGCGTAATCAGGCGATTCCCAGACGAGGATCGCGATGTCGCGCCTCCTCAGCCAAGGAATCACCGAGTTGTCGAGTCCGGCCTGCTCCTTGCCGACGTCGTACGTGCCGATCTTGGCGCGCCGGGCCCACCGCCCCCAGCGGAAGATGAACGCATCGCCCGCTCCGACTTTCACACCGGCTTTCTTCTCCCATGCCTCCAGATCTTCCGGGAAGACTCGAACTCCGGGCTCGAGGTAGTCCACACCCTTCAACCTCGGGATGTCGAACAGAACGCCTCGTGTGATGACGCCGTTCTTCACGTCGAGGATGGACGCTTTCGCAGCACCGTTTTCCTTGGTCACGACACCGTCCACTGGTTGCCCGTTCCACATCTTGCCACCAAAGAACACGTGCGCGAAGGCATCGAAATGTGTATGGCCGGCGCCGTGGATTCCTGGCCACCCGACCCGGTCGCCAGCACCCGACTGCGAAGCATTCAGCATGGCCCAATCAATCGGGTTGGGATTGTCGATGGACTTCTCCGGGCTTTCATCCTGGGAGAGCGACACGGTGATGCCGTCCTTCACCAGCGCCGCCGCTTGCTTCCGCTTCACCGGGGTAATGAGGTTGAGCGCCCCATTCTGATCGTCCTTCCCCCATCGTCCCCAATTCGTGTACGCCGTCTGCCATTTCTCGTACTCGGCTTTGGTCACTGGCGGGCGGGCCTTGGCCTCAGCCATGGACAACCCCGTCGCGCCGCCCTGTCCTACGGCCGCGCGTACCAGAATCGTGGCGCCGCCGATGGCGCCAACCAGAATCAGGGCCGACACACCGACAGCCAGCTTTCTCGAGCTCATGACCATCACTCCTCTGACCCTCAATCATTTCGCTGAATCGATGCTGACTCGACCGCTACGAACAGCCGCCCACCACATCTGCGTTGTGGTGGCGCCGAACCGCCAAGCCAGAGCCTCGACGTGCTGGACCGACGAACACATTCAGAAGCTGCGCTGGCGCGAGTGCTCTTTGCGTGCGAGACGGACGGCCCGCCGCGAGGTGCGAAGGTTCGCGGCGTTTCGTCAAAGGGTGACCGCCGAGTCGATGTCGAGCGGCCTGGTGCTGTCGCCGAGCTTGTCGACATGCACCCCTAGCTTGTCCATCAGCGTCAGACAGAGATCCGACATCGGCGGGACTTTGGTATTCACGCCTTTGCCATCGGTCTCGAGGGTCGACAGCGTGGCTCCGGTCGCGTAGTTGATGTGACGTCCCCCGCGAATGGTGCCGGCACCGCCGCCTACCAGGACGACCGGCAAGTTGTCCTTGAGATGATCCATGCTGTCGGAGAGCCCGGAGCCGTACACGATCATGACGTGGTCGAGCAGCGAGCCATCGCCGTCGGGCGTCGCTTTGAGCTTCTCGACATAGTCCGCGAACAGCTTGCAATGATACGCGTTGATCTTGGACATCGTTGCGACCCTCGCCGGTTCGTGAGCGTGGTGCGACAGCGGGTGGTGCGAATCGGGGACACCGATTTCGGAGTACGTCAGACTGCTCTGTTCGCGGGCCATCATGAACGTGATGATCCGAGTCAGGTCGGTCTGATAGGCGAGCAGCTGCAGGTCGAACATCAGCTTCGCATGCTCGCCGTAACTGGCCGGGATGCCACCGGGCTTTTCCACCAACGGCAGCTCTTTGCTCGCCTGCTGTTCGGCTTTTTGCACGCGCCGTTCCACGTCCCGCACGCCCTCGAGATACTGCTCAATCCTGCCGCGGTCCTCCGGACCGATCCTGCGCTCGAGGCCGGTCAAAGATTGGAGGATTGCGTCGAGGACGCTCTTGTCCTCGTCGAGGCGCGCCCGGCGCGCGGCCGCGTCCGTACTCGTGCTGTCGCCGAACATCCGTTCGAAGACGACGCGCGGGTTGTTCTCCATCGGCAGCGGCGTCGTGGCATCGCGCCACGAAATCGTGTTGGAGTACACGCAGCTGTAGCCTCCGCTGCACTGGCCGGTGTTGCCCACGTTCTCGAGGGCGAGCTCGAGCGAAGCCAGCTGCGTCTCGCGACCGAACTCCTTCGCGACGATCTGGTCCATCGAGACGCCGCACGCGATGTTGTTCTCGCCTCGATTGCCGACGGCGCCGCTGAGGAATGGCGCCGACGGATGCGGCGCGTCCCACGGCAGCTTCAGCCCCGAAATCATGATGAGCTGATTCTTGAATGGGGCGAGCGACAGGTTGATCGGCATGAACTCGAAGTCCGACCCGATTTTCGCCGGCGTCCAGTATTCCATGGCCATGCCGTTCGGCGTGTAGACCGCGCCGAAACGCTTGATCGGATTCGCCGCCGTCTTGACCGTTGGTGTAAACGACGGGACCATCGCGTCGAGCAGCGGCAGGGCCAGCGTAGCCCCGAGTCCCCGCAACACTGTCCGACGTGGTAGCGACATCTTCGTGATGCTGTTCATGTGGCGACCACTCCTTTACCAGAACCAGTCTGCGAGCCTTCAGCGGCCGTTGGCAGCGCGCGCGACAGAGCCAGGCCCTGGGCTCGGCTCGGATCCCGACGCCTTCATGCGAAACGGTGCGCTGTTGACGACTCCCATGATAATGAACGACCACTTGTAGCCCCCGGGCGCCGAGTCCCGCACGATCTTCCGCACGGCGGGACGATCGTAGTACTCGAGCGCGCGGCCCAGGGCGAATGCCAAGAGCTTTTCGCTCACAGTGCTCGCAAACTGTTCGGGCTGGCTCGAGAGCAGCTCCTTGAGTCCAACCGGTCCCTCAAACGTGGTGCCGTTCGGCATTATGGCCGACGCATCGATCGCCGCGCCGTCGTCCGCCGTGCGCCACGCGCCAATTCCGTCAAAGTTCTCGAGCGCGAAGCCCATCGGGTCCATCGGCGCATGGCAGGTGGCGCATGACGGATTCTTGCGGTGCTGCTCGAGCCGCGCGCGGACGGAGACGGGAATGTTCCCGCCGCCGCGTTCCGGCAGCGCCGGCACATTCGCCGGCGGCGTCGGCGGACCCATCCCGAGAATGGTCTGCATCAGCCACTTGCCCCGGACCACCGGAGACGTCCGGTTGGCGTACGACGTGAGCGTCAGGATGCTGCCCTGGCCCAGCAAGCCGCCCCGTGGGCTGTCGCTCGGCAACTCCACGCGGCGAAGACGCTCCCCGTAGACATTCGCAACGCCGTAGTGTCGCGCCAGCCGTTCATTGAGGAATGAATAGTTGGCGCTGAGCAGTTCGAGGACGCTCGTATCCCGGCGCAGCGTGTGTTCCACGAAGAGCGTGGTCTCTTGTTCGAAGCCGTTGCGCAGGTTCTCGTCGAACTCGGGAAAGATCTCGGGATCGCGGAACACGTCGTGAATGCTCCGCAGCTGGAGCCACTGCGCGGCGAAGTTGCCCACGAGGGATCTCGTGGACCGACGGTCGGCCAACATGCGCCGCACCTGCTGCTCGAACACCTTCGGCTGTGAGAGCGTTCCGCGGACAGCCAGATTCTGCAGCTCATCGTCGGGGACGCTGCTCCACAAGAAGAACGACAGCCGCGAAGCCAACTCCAAGTCGGTTACCGGCTCGACGCCGCCTCGCGCGGCGCTCGTCGGCTCGCTCTCGATGCGGAGCAGAAAGCTTGGGTCCACGAGAAGGGCCCTGATCGCGTACTGGATGCCCAAATCGAAGTCGCCCTTTTTTCGGCCTGCCGAGAACGCGGCAAGAAGCGGCTCGATATCAGATGCTCCGATCGGCCGCCGATAGGCACGACGCGCCAGCGTGGACAGAATCCTCCGCGCGCACGGCTGTTCCTCCTGCCTCGTATGAGGCTCGCACGCGAACAGGCGGGCACGGCTTGGCGTCGGGCCGCGTCCGACGGGGTTGAGTGGGCCTGTGATGTCGAAGCGGCTGACCGACATGTGCCCGAAGGGATATTCGTTGGTCGCAAGGGCGAAGCCCCACGCGCGCGGCTGAGAAATTTTTTCGGGTTCTATCCGATCCCTGACGAACGAGAGGCCAATCACGCCCGGACCTGTCTTTGCGGCAAACGTGACCTCGAGGTTGTCGTCCGCATGGTGCATGTAGTTTTCCCAACCGGTCCCCATCTGGATGTTACCGCCATACCCTGATGGGCCCGGGGTGCCATGGTCCTCGCCGCCAATCGTGAACCGCTTGATGAGCGCCCCGTCCAGGCGCACATCGAGGTCGTGCGGTCGTCCCATGCCGCGGATGTAGTCGTTGTAGTTGGTCTGGAGGCGAATCTTGATGTGATACTCACCGTCGGCCGGGAAGTTATGGTGAACAGCGATACCACCCTGCGAGCCAAATGGAAGGTCCTCGCTGACACGTTCGTCCTGGATCAAGTTCAGGTGGACCTTGTACCTCTCGACGGTGGGACCCTCCGGGGCGATGCCGACGGCAACGCTGCTGATGTGTCGGGACGCCGACAGAAACCGATCCACCAGGGCGGGCGACACCGAAAGCTGGCTCACGTTGTTGTCGAAGCCTTCTTCGTAGGTGTTGTCCATCGGGAGGAGGTCTGAAACATCGACGTCGAGCCCGAGCAGATCGGCGACGGCCGACTGATATTCGAACCGGTTCAGACGGTGGACCCGGGCGGAGCGGCCCGGGTTCGGGTGCGCCGCCGCGGATTTGTCGAGCTCCGTCTCCAGCCATGAGATGACGGCGCGGTTCGTCGGCTGATCGGGTCGCGGCATGCCAGGGGGCGGCATGGTTCCGGCGCGAAGCTTTCGGATGACCCTTTCCCAGACCTCCGCGTCCCCACTCACGTGCTCCGCATCCGCCGTGTCGAGCGCCAGCCCCGCGGTACGGAGCCTCTGGTTGTGACAGCGGTAACAGTATTTCTCGACGACCGGCCGCGCGGGCGAGGATGTCGCCGCAGAAGCGCTCGCGTCTGACCGCTGCGCCGCAGCCGCCGCGCGCATGGAGCCGGAGGCGGCCACCAGCCAGCCGCCGCTCAACAACGCCAGGAATCCGTTGACCCAACGTTTCCTGAACATAAGCCCTTTCCTGCGATGACGGCGAAGACGCCTTTCAGTACAACGCACCCAGCTTGCGTAGAAGCTCCGCGGTGCTCGCACTCCTGCGCCCGCCTGCGGTCGCCGCCGCCAAAGGCGTCTCCCCACTGTAATTCATCAAATGAAGGTCGGCGCCGTTGTCGACCAGATACTGAACGATCGAGCTGAATCCGCGCGACGCGGCGATGTGCAGCGGCGCGTTGCCATTCTCATTGTCAACCGCATTGACGTCGACGTGCTGCTCGACTATGAGCTTGACGGCCCTGAGGATCGTCGGCTCGTTGCCGGCCCCCCGCTGGCCCGGCGCGCCGTCCCCCCGTCCTCTCCTCTCCATCGCCACCGCGAGCGCCGTCTTGCCGTCCGGCGTGGTCAAACCTGGGCGGGCACCGCCGGCCAGCAGCGCCCTCATAATCTCGAGATCGTTATATGACGCTGCCTGCCAAAACGACGTCGCCCCAATCAGCTGGAGCGTAAGCGCGTGATCGTCGGAGCTGCGTCCCACCGGCGTTGCCTGCTCGATACGCGCATTCGGATCCGCCCCATGCGCCAAGAGCGCTTTGACGAGATCCAGATCACTTCGAAGGATCGCCGCGTGCAGCGCCGTGTATCCGCCCATGGCGAGGTTCGGATCGGCACCTTGGTCCAGCAGAAATGCGCCGAACGTGCCGAAGCCCGAGTGCGCCGCGACGACCAGGGGTGTCGTGCCGCTCCCGGTGGGCTCATCGATGTTCGCTCCCGCGGCGAGCAAGACCTTGGCAGTCTCAATGTCGCCTGATCGGGCAGAAAACATCAACGGCGTGTACCCGCCGTTCCGGTACTGCGGCAACGTGATGTCACCCCCCAGCACTCCGAGAGTGGAGCCGCCGGCATATTGCACGTTTTCCATCCACTCTCTCGTGCGGGCGTGGACGTCGGCCCCGGCCTCGACCAGCACCTGCACCACACTGGTCTGCTTCTGTGACGCGGCCCACATCAGTGCCGTCTGCCCCTGTCGCTTCTCCTTCGCGTGCACATCCGCCCCATTGACGAGCAGCAGCTTGACGAGCTGTGCGTTCCCGCTGCGCGCCGCATCCATCAACGGTGTTTCGCCGGCGAGAAGCGTGACGTTCGGATTGGCGCCTGCCTCCAACAAGCGTGCGGCCATGACGGTGCTTCCGTTTTCAGCCGCCAGCCATAGCGGTGTCACGCCCAGATCATTCGCCGCATTCACGGCGCCTCCGGCGCGGATCAGGAGGTCCGCCATGTCCTGATCGTCCCTGTGCGCCGCCCAATGGAGAGGCGTGGTTCCATCCCCGTACGGCGCATTGACGTTGACCTTTTGCTGAATCAGCGTGCGCACGGTCGCAACGTCGCCTTGCGCCGCTGCTTTGACCAGCCGGAAATCGGGTTCGCCTGCCGCCAGGCTCAACGCCGCAGGCAGCAGTACCATCCAGCCTCTGGCCAAGAGTTTCACACCCATTGAAGGCTGCTCCTTGACGGGTGGCACACACCAAGAGTCTCGGTCGAATGATAGACCGTCTTTTGTCG